>CAMFBM010000014.1 GCA_945948555.1 uncultured Bacteroidales bacterium
TGACGAAATAGCGTCCGCTGACAGTTCTGTCAGCACCCTTGGTAATGATATATTTCACAGTCTCAGCAGTATCATCAGTCTGACCGTCCTTGTAAACCAGGAACTTGATGTAAGAACCCACTACCTTGTAAGTAGTAGATGCAGCGATATCGTGTTTTTCGGCTGTGAGGGAAACCATCTCTTTGCTTACAAGTGCAAAACAGTCAGCAGAAGAGCCTGCGCTCGTTTTCTGGTTCGGGTCAACCCAGAAAGGAATCTTGTCAAGAGTGGCCTCTGAATGATATGGATAGAAGAACTTATATTCACCCTTGTAAGTCTCGGTGAAGGAGAATAAGGCCTGCTTATATTTTTTATCTGAACCTTCTGGTGGGTAATCATAAATATCATTATCTTCCAACGCATTGGATTCATATCTGACAATGTTCTCACCGTCCTTTTTTACGATACCAGCCTTGCCCCCCTTAACCCAGAAAATTCCGCTCTCGTCAGAAAGCGAAGCCTTGGTGATTGAGTCTTCGTCCCCGGATACGGTGATTGTGAAATCATACTTCTTTCCGTCTCCGCTTAAATTTTCACTTGTCCTGATCTCTTCCTTTGCGCAAGAGAAAAGAAACGGCAGCATTGCTGCAAGAGCAAATATTTTGTTTGTTTTCATAATGCAACAAGGTTTAGAGATTATATAAATTCTTGATCCTCTTCGCCCCATTCAAGGGAGTAGTAAGGATTTTTCGTTGGATCGCTTAGAGCAAGCAACGTTGACTTAGCGCAGAATTCTATTGACTGCGCTGAAGGTGTTTGGTAGGTTGATTTAGCCATAGTACTATTTTGTAATGGTTATTTGTTGATATTGATGTCGTATACCTTTCCGTGAGATCTGACTCTGCCTTCGGAGACGGGGACTATCCGGATGGCATATCCTCCGCCGGGAGCCGCCTTGACACGCAGTCTATCCTTGGCCGAGACAGTCAGAGTCCTGATTATGTATGCCTGCGGATTGTCCTTGAAATGGGCATCGGGAGCATCCGCGTAAATAGTTGCCTTGTAGGCATGTGTACCAAGAAAATCAAGAGAGATAACGGAAAGATGTCCGTTCTCGTCGGCGGTACATCCCACAAACCACTCGTCAGCATCCTTTGCCTTGCGGGCAACAGTGATGTAATCACCAGGCTCAGCCTCAAGGTAACGGCTGTCTTCCCAGTCCACGCGGACATCCTTGATAAACTGAAAGGCATCAGGGAAGCGGCGATAATTCTCAGGCAGGTCACAGGCCATCTGGATCGGAGAGTACATAGTCAGATAGAGGGCAAGCTGGCGGGCAAGAGTGGTACGGGCCCAGTTGCCATTATCCTGGTTGTAATAGCTTAACCTTGTCTGGAATATACCCGGGGTATAATCCATCGGGCCGCCCATCAGACGGGTGAAAGGGAGGATGGTCGTGTGGTCGGCAGGATTGCCACCCATAGCTTCGAACTCCGTGCCACGGGCAGACTCCTGCGCCATCCAGTTCGGCCAGGTCCTGCACAAGCCCGTAGGACGCACTGCCTCGTGGCTATTGACCATAATATGTTTCTCTGCTGCCTTCCGGGCCACATAGAGATAGTGATTTACCATCCACTGGCTGGCGTGATACTCGCTGCGGGGAACTACAGGACCGACGTAACCGGTCTTGACGGCATCATAGCCATTTCCCACCATAAAATCGAATGCATCATCAAGCTGCCGTTCATAGTCGGCTGCATTGGAAGCAGTCTCGTGGTGCATAATGATCTTGACTCCCCGCTCAGCTGCATAGCGGTGCAAATCCTCAACATCGAAGTCAGGATAGGCCCGGTCAAAACTGAATATCCTATCCCTTGAATATCCTCCCCAGTCTTCCCATCCTTCGTTCCAGCCCTCTACGAGGACTCCGTCAAAGCCGTTTTCAGAAGCGAAGTCGATGTATTCCTTTACGTGCTCCGTGGTAGCGCCGTGCTGGCCGTTGGGCTCGATTTCCGTGTAATCCGTCACTCCCGGACGGGCGCTGCGGTACCAACTGTAGGCCCAGGTCTTGCCGCATCCTACAAAATACTCCCACCAGACTCCCATATACTTCACTGGATGAATCCAGGAAGTGTCCTCTATGGCGCAAGGCTCGTTAAGGTTGTAGATAAGACGGCTTGCAAGGATGTCCGTAGCCTTGTCGCTTACCACAACAGTTCTCCAAGGAGTGGTGCAAGGAGCCATCTTGAATGCCTTTTCACCATTGCGGTTCGGGACGAGGCATGCGCTCAAATTGAAAGTCTTGTCATCCACGCTCAGTTCCATTGCCGGAAAGTCCACCAATGCGGCTTCGTGAATATTTACATACAGGCCATTATCACCTTTCAGCATCAGAGGTGTCTGGAGAATCAGGTCTCCCTTGGACTGCGCCTCATACCCCTTGTGAGCAAGGCTCTGCAGAGGAATCTGTTCCCTCAGGTCACTGATTCGGGAAGTGGTGTAGGAAAATTCGTTGGTGTCATAGTCTCCCGGCATACAGAAGCAGAGGTAATCCCCGCCAAGGTTGAATTCAGTAAGTTCTTCCTCTACCTGGAAGATATGCAGAGAAGGCTGTTCAGGGAACTCGTAACGGAAACCGAGGCCGTCATTGAAAAGACGGAAACGCATCCCGAGAATTCTCCCGCTTCCTTCCTGACTGAAAGTCACGAAAATCTCATTGTAGTTGTTGCGGACCCTCGCATATTCTCCCCACACCGGGTACCAATATTCATCAACCTTGTTTTCTTCCGAACTTTGGATACTCATTGAATCGACATAACCTCTTTCATCTTTCAATCTGAAGCCCAGACGGCTCGGGGAAAGCACTGAAATATCCTTGTAGGTCAAATCATAATACGGTACTCCTTCCCTGACATACACGGACAAAGTCAGATTGCCGTCCGGAGAAAGGATGCTGACAGAATTGCCGGCAAATGCAGCCACATTCAGGAATATGGCTGCAATTGTCAATATTACACGTAACGTCACTTTCATCTGCTATCTGTACAATTTTACGAGTTTGACTCCATGCCTTGGTACCGTAGCCGAGATTGATGTCATCGATCCCTCTTCGGACCTGCCCCACAAGTCGCGGACCTGCCATTCTCCTTCGAGTCCGAGTTCGGAGAAAGAAATTCCGCGAACCCTGTCGTCGTCGCTTCTGTTGAAGAGCGCAAGTATATGGCTGCCGTCACTCATAGTGCCGAACCAGATCTGTGATCTTTCATCCCAGACATTTGTGCTGAGAGGTTTGCCTATGAAGTGATCCTTGTTCAGGGCGAGAACCTCTTCGTTCTGGTAGAGCCAGAGCCAGTCCTTTTCTCCTGTGAGCATTTCAGGACGGTCGGAAGCCTGGAGCGGGCCTCCTGCCATAAGGTGGAGGGTGATTTCGGTCATTCCTTCATAGATGGTCTCCATTGTGTTCAGGCGGATGAAGTCTCCGTCAGGTATGGCTGTATCAGCTCCGGTGTACTGCGACCATATGATGTAGCCGTCAAAGATATTGTTTGTGGTTGGCCAGGTTCCGGGGCGGAAGTCTCCCTGTAACCAGGATGAGACGTGGCCCCAGCCTCCGTCGAAAGTGTCGGCGCTGAAACGGAATTCATTGCATTTGGCAAGTTCCAGTACCTGGCCGTCGATTTCCTTAAGGTTAGGCATCACTATGGAAGTGAAGACTCCATATCTCTGGGCAGATTCGCAGATATACTTCAGGGCAAGTTCATACTCTTCCCTGCCATATCCCTTGCCAGGCATACCTCCGGCTCCGTCACCGGTTTCGAAAAGACACATAAAGTCCATCCTTATATATTCAACACCGATGGATTTGTAGTATTTGAAAAAACCATCGATGAATTCCTTGCAACCTTTGTGGCTCGGCACTGCCCAAGGGAAAGAATCTTCGCTTTGCGGTTTGAGGACTTTGTCGGAACTGTTGTAACGGAGGCTTCCGAGCTTGTATCCTGTGCCATCCACATACATGTTGTCGTCTCCGTGAATCCAGAGAGGATTGTCATAGATCCCGAGTTTGAGACCCTTTGCCTTGCACTTTGCGATAAGGTCAGTAAGTTTGGAGGAACCGTAGTGAGTCATATATCCCTTGGACTCCTCGCTGTTGTCAGACCACATAGCCATGAATCCGTCTGTCACAATCATATCATAGCCATAAGGCAGCAGGTTGGTTGAAACCCAGTCTATAATCCTGTCCCACTCTCCGGAGGTCATATCTATGGCCACATTGGTATTCTTTTCAGCTTCACGGCAGTACTCATATACCGACCAATACATAGGTGCCTTGTATGTATGGATATTGCCATCAACGTCAGGAAGGTCTATCCTGCCTTCATTCAGCATACTCGGATCCCAGGTGCTCTTGTTTTTCTCGCAGGCGAGGACAGAGGTGAGAGTGAAAACTACTGCAATGCTCTCGATAATATATTTTACGAACTTTTTCATTATTTTCTATTTACTGTCATTGTCATTTTATCAGTATCGATGATAAGTCTGTAATCTCCGGCCTGTTCAGCAGATACCTTCCACTTATGGTCATAACCGTATCTCTCCACATACTCTATTTCGCAAGTCTCACCGTCCGCTGGCAGTTGCTGGAGGCCGTCTGAGCCCACATTGACAGGCATCAGATACGGAACCTCAAAAGATCTTTCCTCAAGCGGGAACTTGAATTCTCCTTCATTCAGAGGGCCTTCGAAGTAAAATACACCAGGATAGCCTTTTATACTGTTGGAAAAATCGTATGTGAGCTTGATCTGGAACGGATTGGACTCCCATCCTCCGGTTGTGGCGCTTCCGACCATCCAGATGTCGTTCCACTTGAGCTGGAACTCTTCGATAAGGGTGAACTTGACCTTCATTTCCTTCATATCCACCTGAATTTCATACTCTCCCATCTTTTCAACCTTCCATTTGTTGTCAGGCACTCCGGAAAGGACAAGTGTGCAATCCCCTTCCCCTGCAGGAGTTCCGTTCTCAGAAGGCATCAGGTAGGCGATGTTGAAGTTCCAGTTGAAATTCTGCTCCAGAGGGAATTTGAGTTCTCCCGGTTTGAGGATACCCCTCCAGGTCTTGAGTGAACCATCCTCATTTGCACTGAACTCAGGCATCTCGCTGAGATTCCATCCTTTTGGACTCGCATCGCCAAGAAGCCATAGCTGAGGACGGAGAGCCTTGATGCTATGCGATGAGTAATCAAGCAGGAAAATCCAAAGTCCCTTGTCCGCTACCGTTACATTATATGAAGCGTTGATGCCGGTCTTGCACTCATAGACGCCCGCCTCGACAACGGCGAGAATCCCGTTTGTCCCGAAAGGATGTTCCTTCCCGTCTATTACCATTGCCACATCTGAAGAGCAAACAAGGTCGAACTCAACCTTGGATACTTCTGGCTTCTGATATTTCTGGTTCTGAACAGAGCCTTTCTCGACAGGCTGTGCAATAACCTCAGCCTCAATACGGATAGTTGTCCCATCCTGGATTTTCCAGGAATCAAGAAAGGATTTGAGCTCATCACCTCTGAATTTAACGGAATTGGTACCGGTGACATCGATTTTGGGTATTGATGTCTCGAACTCATTCCCGGCGACATCCATCTTGAACCAATAGTTGCATTCCGTTCCCTGCTTCTCATATCCTGATGTCTCCCAGGTGAAGGTTATAGCCTCGGAGACTGCATCGAAGAACGAGACTTCAACCAATTCCTTCGACGCTTTCAGATGCATCTGCTCTTCCGGGGTTGGAAGTTCGTGACGGACATTTTCCTCACAGGAGATTCCAAGAATTGCAGCCAATGCAATGGAGAATATGCTGAATATGGATTTTTTCATAATTGTCTTTTTTATTTCCAATATGGATTCTGAACAAGATTTTCGTTTTTGTCGAGTTCTGTCTGATGAATCGGGAACCAATAGTATGACTTATTGTAAACCCTTGTCTGATAAGCAGTCAGCTTAAAGAATGATTCTGCATTATTACCACTGTAGTTCATTCCGTAGAAAGGTCCGTTGAGTTTTTCTTCAGCTTCTTTCCAGCGGCGCAGGTCATTGTAGCGGAGGCCTTCGCAGCAGAGCTCAACCCTTCTTTCAGCCCTGATGACCTTGCGGACAGCATCCTGGTCGGAATCCACGTGGATATAATCCTCATCTGATGCACCGAAGGTATATTTTCTAACTCCTGCCCTCTCCCTTACCCTGTTCAGATAGTCGAGAGCTTCCTGGCTTGCAGGCTCCACCTCATTGAGAGCCTCGGCATAGTTGAGATAAGCCTCACTCAGGCGGCATATAATGCCGGGACGGTATTTGAAGTTACCTTCGAGGACGATGCTCTCAGGAGAGACTTTCTTGCGGAGGAGGTAGCCGTTCTGAGGGGCATCGTGAGTATGAGGATTGTCCGCGCCGTTCATAAAGAAGTCATAGCGGCGTTTTTCGCTCGGGAACCAGCCATTGTGGAATGCTACCGTCACATAGAAACGCGGCTCTCTGTGGCAATACATATTGTAGGTTCCCGAGGCTGTGGTGCAGGTTCCGTTGTTTGCAGCCTCCCAGTCATAGCCGCGGACCTCGTCTGATGTTGAGAAACCGTCCTTCACATAGCCGGAAGCGGGATCTGAAATCGGAAGTCCGTTCTCCATAAAGAAGGCATCGACAAGGCTCTGGGTCACTCCCCAGCCGCCGTTTCCACCACCGATAATCGGAGTGCAGTGCTTTTCGTAGTCGGTGTAGTCGCATCCTCCCGGACGGGCGAACAAGATTTCCTTATTCCCCTGGTCATAGCGTGCAAGAAGGGCATTCTGGCAAGAGAGGAAAGGATCATTCTTGCCGTTTGCATCTTTCTCGACATAGAGCTTGTGGCCGGCTTTCTCGGCCTCGTCAATGAGAAGCTTGCAGGCATTCTTTGCCTTGGTCCAGCGCTCTGCATCATAAGAGGTGCTGAAAAGATGTACTCCTTCCCTGTCGGTGTAGGAGGCATAGTCAGGATTGCCGTTCACAAGGTCACCTGCAGCAAAAAGCAGCATTCTGGCCCTGATTGCAAGACACATTATGGAGGTTACCCTTCCATATTTTCTATTGTCTGAATATGTTGCAGGAAGGAGTTTGGACACTTCGAGGAATTCTTCATCGAGTGAGTCGATGATTTCATAATATGGGGTTCTCGGCTTCTTGAGGCTCTGGATGTCCGAGTCTGACGGAGCGATGAAGCCAGGGGTATAAGGTACAGGACCATATGTATCTGTCAAGAGGTACCAGTAATAGGCTGCAAGGAAACGGCATTCCGCCTTCATAAAGTCAACCTCAGCCTGTGGAAGGTTCTGGTCCGGAAGGGCCTTTGCGTTTTCGATGAAGATGTAGGCTTCACGGATGCGCTGCGGGAGATAAGCCCAGTAGTTGCCGCCCCAGGAGGAAGATGGGGTCCATTCGCCGAGGATGAACGGGATCACGCCCCAGTCCCACTGTCTCCACCTTTCTGAAGGAGTCATATCGTCTCCGAGAATATCTTGTCCCAGATAGCGTCCGTGTCCCATATATGGATCCGGTATGCCAGAATATACATTTCCAAGCCATCCTTCAACCCTTGTCTTGTTGGCAAAGACCATATCGAGGGTGAGTTCGGTATCTGACTCCTTGTCCAGCCAGTTGCATGATACTGTTCCCGCTAGGGCGAGGAGTGAAATGATGGTATATTTTATATATTTCATACTGTCAAAATTTTAATATTATCTCTGCAACTCTTTAGAACCTGATGTTGACTCCAAGCAGGACCGAACGCATCGACGGATACCTGAGTCCGTCCGTAGTGTCAAGTTCCGGATCCCAAAGCTTGAATCCTGAGAAATAGAAGAGATTGTTGCCGCTGACATAGAAGCGGACATTCTCAATGTGCGCCTTCTTGGTGAGTCTTCCCGGGATGGTGTAACCTAGTTCGATGGTCTTGCAGCGAAGGAAGGACATATTCTTCTTCCACCAGGTTGAAGCCCGGTTGTTGTTGGTGTTGGTTGCCTCGGAAAGTCTTGGCCAGAATACGTCCTGGGAAGGATTATCTACTGTCCAGCAGTCTGTGTAGTTGGAATATACGTTTCCGAGGACACCCTGACCGCTGCCCGGGATAAAGTAGTCCGAGCCACCGATGATGCGCCAGGTATCAGCCTGTCCCTGGAAGAATACATTCAGGTCGAAGCCATAGAACATCAGGTTGCCGCCGAAGCCGTAGATACAAGGAGGTGTTGAAGTGCCTCCGATATATCCTTCATCCACGTCATTGATCTTGCCATCGCCGCTCTTGTCAACATACTTGATGTCACCTGGACGGACACTCGAGCCGAGAGCAGGAACAGGTATTCCTTCCTTGAGAGTTCCGTCAGGATTGAAGTCTTCGGATGTATAAAGCCTCTCGGCGGTAAGTCCCCAGAGTGTTCCGATGGATTTGCCGGTGATTGACCTGTAAGTTCCCTTAATAGCCTCAGGCTCATCGATTTCTATAATCTTGTTTTTCGCATAGGTAAATGTTCCCCGCAATGACAGGGACCAGTTTTCATTGAAACGCTTGCTGTACGAAAGCTGAGCCTCAATACCCTGGTTGTCAACTTTTCCGTAATTGGCATACGGGATTGAAAGGAAACCTGTCTGGGTCGGGATTGTGGACCTTTGCATAAAGATGTTGGTCCTTCTCTCCTTGAACACATCTATCTGCAGGTTAAGAGCATTCCAGAGTCCCAGTTCAAGTCCGACATTGGCTTTGAGTGAGCGCTCCCAGGTAAGGTCGTTGACTCCTACCTCGCCCTCTTCAACTCCTGAGAAATAGGTGGATGCATCATAGCCGAAGTTGTAGCCGTTTGCTCCGGTGTGGACCGTCGTCAGGTAGGCAAAACGCCTGTTGCCTCCGATGTCGTCGTTACCCACGGAACCTACTGAACCCCTGATCTTGAATTTAGAGAGAATCTGCTTGTACGGCTCCATAAAATGCTCCTCACTCAGGAGCCAGCCAGCTGCTATCGAAGGGAAGAAGCCGAACCTGTGTCCCTTTGCAAAGTTCTCGGAACCGTTGAAACCGAAGTTGAACTCCGCAACATACCTTCTGTCGTAGGTGTATGAAAGCCTTCCGGCAATACCCTGGGTTCTCTTTGGCTGGATGTCTCCCCAGTCGTAGCTGCGCTGGTTGTAGAGCAGAAGGGCATCCACATCGTGCTTTCCAAAGCTGTTGTTATAAGTCACATTGGCCTCGAAATAGGTACTGTTGTTACCGTAGCTTCCGCTTGAAGAGTGTCCGAGAAATTCCTGACCATAGGAAATAATACTATGAGAGAGATTTCCTTCATCATCACGTACCTTGGCTGTACTGTAGTAATCCGGCGTCTTGCTTCTTGAGAGGGAATTCTCACTGAATGTGTCGAAGGCGAATGTAATCTTTGCCTTCAGGCCAGGGGTAATCATCTTGAGATTCTGCTCAAGGGAGAACAGAGACTCGAGCTTGCTCTTGGTGCTGCGGTAGTAGCCGTTCTGGGTTGAAATAGCCCAAGGGTTCGACCTGTAGACACTGGCAATAGGAATGGTCCCGTCGCTATAGATGGCAGGATGCACGAAAGGAGGTGTCTCGAAGGCCTTTGAGAAAATCTCGTCAGTCGAGCTGTTGGATTTTTTCAATTGCTGCATATAACCACCTATGCTCATCCTCAGGAGGGTTGTCTTGGTGATATCAAGATCGACATTCGCCCTTATATTGTAGCGGTTAAGTTTTGTGGATGTGTCATATTCAAGAGTCTTGTCCCTGGACATAATTCCATCCTCGTGATAGTAAGATGCGGTAAGGGAATATCTGAGAATTTCTGTTCCACCGCTTACAGTGAGGTTTGCCCTTGTCGAGAGAGCACAATCCTTGGTGATTGCATCAAGCCAGTCCGTGTCCGGATACAAGTCAGGGTCATAGCCGTAATATGTCTTAAGTATCTGATCATTGGTAAAAGGCTTCTCGTAAGGATTCGGCTGAAGGTCATTGAGCAGAGACATATATTCTGCCGCCCCGATGAACTGCGGAAGTTTGGTAGGGGTCTGCACGGACTGCTCAATGCGGAAATCAACCGAAGGAGGTGCAACAGAACCTCTCTTGGTGTTGATGAGGATGACTCCATTGGCTCCCCTTACTCCGTACATCGCACTCGCAGACGCATCCTTGAGGACTGAGAATGACTCTATTTCCGCAGGGTCAATGTCATTGAGGTTACGCTCAACTCCATCCACCAGGACCAACGGAGAGGTGTTTCCGCTAAATGAGGCTATACCGCGAATCCAGAAATTTGAGTCGTCGTAACCGGGTTCTCCGGATGGCCTGAAGGCAATTACACCTGCGAGCTGACCTGCAAGGTTGTTGGAAAGGGAACGTGTGGAACCGGTCTGAAGTTCACCAGGATCGATGGTTTCCACAGATCCGATGACGGACAGTCTCCTCTGGTGACCATATCCGGTCACCACTACTCCGTCCAATTCAGAACTGTCTTCATAAAGGACGACATTGAAACTGATTTTCGATCCGACCGGCAATTCCTGAGTTTTGTAGCCCAGGTAAGAGAATTCAAGAACTGACTCCTTTGAAGGTACGTCAAGATAGAAATGACCGTCAAGGTCGGTAGATGTACCGATAGTCGTTCCTTTTACCATCACTCCTACTCCGATGAGAGGAACTTTTTCACTGTCTGAAACTGTTCCGCTGACCTGAATAGGTTTGGTCTGTGCAGATGCACACGGTCCTGTCAACAAGAAAATCAGGGCCGCCACAATTAACATGAAAAGAAATTTTGGCTGAACTTGTCTGATCAACATATTTGCTGGTTTTTAGTTGTTATTCATCCGGGATTGAAGATCTCTCCGGAGTGGTTTCGGAAACAAAAGTAGAACAACTGAAATACTCAGTCAATATGTAATAATGAAAATATAAATGATTTTTATACCTAATCTACTGATAATCAATAGGACTATATTAATTATAACACGGATATATATAAATCTTTTACAAAGTATTAACGCCCTTAAATAGAGAAAATACGCTTGACATCATCCTCGAAGGTGGATGGGACCTTGGCTTTCAGACGAGTACGGGACCTGTAGGCATAGATTGTCGAACGGGAGTAACGCAGAAGGGAAGCAATCTCTTCTGTCGAATCTATTCCAAGACGAATAAGTGCATATATCCTCAATTCCGGAGAGAGGACACCCTTGACTATCTCAAATTGCAGGACATCCGGACGAAGAAGCTTGTTCAAGTCGGAGACAAAGGTTGGAAAGAGGGAGAGAAAGGTGTTGTCGAACACGTTGTAGAATGATTTCCATTCCTGTTCCACTACGGCATTGGATTTCAATTCTCTGCCCAAAGCATCGAATTCATGTGAAAGGGCCTTGCGGTTGAGGCCCTTGCGGTATGACTCCAGCCTTTCTATTCTGGCAATACACTCAAGCATCAACCTTGTTATATAGGTGTTCTTGATGGAGGAGGCCTCTTTTGTCCTTCGGTTGGCCTCTTGCTCAAGCACCTGTGAGAGGGAAAGTTCCATATTTGCCTGAGACAGTTTCATCTTTTGTTTCCTCAGATACAACACCATCCAGAACATTATGGCAGCCATAAGGAAAACTACCGCAATGCCGATGGCAAGGTAGAGATAGTTCATCTTCATCTGGCTATAATAGGCCATGTTTATGATTGAGACCATCGGAGCTATTTCCTCTATTCTCAACCTGGCCCGGCAGTATGTGGCATCGTCTATGGCTTTGTTGGTGTAGGTATATGCCCTTTTCAAATCCGAATCTTCATACAGGAGCATTGCAAGTCTGGTGAGGGACATATATTCCTTATTCCCGTTTACGATGTCACTGATGGCGGATTCTGCCAGATATATTCTTTCCTGCAAGGGCAGATTCTGCCTTCTGTACACGTCTGAAAGAGCATAGGCTGCAGGTCCGGTAAGGGGATCTGTCAGTTCAAGTTTGTCACAGAAGGATTGCAGCAAGGATACTGCACTGTTGATATCCCCATCTATAAGTAGCCTGTCACATTTGACAAAAATATTATCTAGGTCCAACGCAAGAATTGAATCCTTGTAACTGATTGCCTGATTGTGGTAACGGCTCTGGAGTTCTGCATCAATAGTAGTGGAAGTCAAGGCGTCATAAACCCCATTATATATGGAAAGCATATTCACGAGGAAGTCAATAGGGAGGCTATTTCTGTCTATCTTATTCAACAGAGTTAGACAAGCGTGATAGTTTCCTGTCATCTGGTAGATTTTCGCACGATTTACCGTTGACTTTGCGCACATCAGTTGATTGTTATGCAATTGGCTCATCTCCAAGCCTTTCTTAGAATAAAACAGTGCCGAATCCGATTGGAAACCGTAAAATAGCGTAAACAAAGAATCACAATAATATTCCGACGAGTCCTTTGATGCAGCACACATCCGTGTTCTGACAGAGTCGATCTTTGCCAGTCTCAGGTTTTCGTATCTGTCGTTACATTCTATAATCCTGTCAAGCTGGCCAAGCAATGCCTTCAACCGGGCTTTCTGTTCTTTCTCCAGGACATTTTCCTGCGCCCGGGCGCACAGACACGCAAGACACACAGTCAGAATTGCAAAGAGCCTTTTCATACACATCTGTTCAATATTTGATTTTGAAGTAATCCAACATTGCCTTGTAGTTGTCCTGAGCTGTAAGGCAGGTGTCCATCAGATAGCCCCGGATACTATTCCAGTGCTTCAATCCACGATAATAGAACATCTTCAGATCATCCGTGATGATGAACGGGACTTCTCCATTAGTAAGACATTCCTTAAACATCACCAGGCGTCCTACTCTTCCGTTCCCATCCTGGAACGGATGAATAGCCTCGAATCTCTGGTGCAAATCCACAATATCCTCGAAAGTCTTTTTCTTCTTTGCATTGTATTCGGAAAGAAGTGCCTTCATATCTTTGTGCACTCTCTCCGGAGCCGTGGTCTCACTCCCGCCCACTTCGTTCGGGATTCTCTTGTACTCTCCGACCGCGAACCATTCCTTCCGACTGTCGGAAGTTCCTGACTTGAGAATCCTGTGCAACTCCTTGACAAGACTTTCCGTCAGTTCCTCCTCAGCCCTGTCTATGACCAGGTCTATGCAGCGGAAATGATTTACAGTTTCGATAATGTCATCCACCCTGACACTTTCTCCTTCCACACCAATGGTATTGGTCTCAAAAATATATCTTGTCTGGTCGTGGGTCAACCTGCTTCCCTCAATGTGGTTGGAGTTGTAAGTGAGGTCAATCTGTGTACGGTGATAGATGCCACCCTTCATCTTGAGTTCCTTCTGTTCACGGAGAGCCTGAAGCAAGGGAGATATTTTCTTTCTGCGACTCTTTCTTGATGGTAACTGTGCATTCTCCGGAATGTTCCAGGTCTTCCCGACAAGACAAACTCCTTCGATTTTTCCCAGGGAGCAGTAATTTCTGACAGTCCTTTCTGAGATGTCGTGCAGAAAGGCAAACTCTGAGACGGAAATATATTTTGTACTCATCGGCAAATTCATTCTCGTGATACCTTGCAAATATATCACTTTTTGCCGATATCGGCAAGTTTTATATCAACTCAAGGGTGAGGTCCACGTCGCCGTAGTGGGCAAGGCGGGCGTTGTTGGCTTCGATGTAGGTGCGGGAGAGCTGGCCTCGCCAGACGATGTCGTCGCGGACGTTGATTGGGATTGTTATTTCAAAGCCGTAGCTCTTTGAGTTGATTTTTACCACGCCGGAGCAGTTCCAGGAAGTGCGGGTTCCGCCGTCGTCCTCGATGATCATAAAGGCACAGTTGGTCAGCTGGTCGGTCCATTCAGAGACCAGGACTGCGTTGAACGGCTGGGGGATGCCGACCTGTTTGCGGCGGACCACAATCATAAAGTCCGTGATTGTCGGATTGTACAGGCGCAGTTCGGCTTCGGTTCCGGCACGGAAATTTTCGATGGAGCCGATTTTTACGAAGAACTCGGAGGCACCGGCAAACCAGGAATCATAGTTACGCTTCATCGTGAAATCCCTGAGGATGAGAGTCTTGATGGAAGACTCGGTCTTGGTTCCGGTTTGAAATGCACTTTCCGGAGCGGAGGGAAGGCTCTGTGATTTTTTGTTGGGGTTGACGAGAATTTCGCCTCCTGTTCCCCACTCCGGTTCGCGCATTCTAAGCATATCCAATGAAAGATGACCGCTGTCATCGTTGCGGTTGACCACCCAGACAGGATGCTCCATCGCAGTCTGTTCTTCTACAATAACCTCCTCCACGAAAGGCTCTCCGTCCTGAGGGTGCACAAGGCGGTAGCCGACATTGGCGGAGCCTCCGTCCGACGGGTCAAAGGTGATGATCGGATACTCCTGACCGTCCCACTGGTCTGAATATGGCCAGTAAATCTGAAGGTTGGATGCCGTCAGGGCTTCGAGATATTCTTCAGCAGAGAGTATCTGACTGTCATCAGCCCTGGTTGTCTGCCTCTGCCTAAGGCGGACGGCAATCAAGTCACGCAATGGAACATACTCCTCAGGCAAGACTTCTTCCGATAACTGCCCTGCGGGGACGCTCACCGGGGGCAAAGCGGAAGACATCATCCGGGATTTCCTTGCGAGGGATGCCTCGGGAAGTCTGTCGTCACCTACTCCGGCACCGGGAGCGGTGAAAAGGTCCCTCATCATATATTCCTCGTCGTAACCGTTGAAGGTCGAGGATGTCACGGCCGTGTAGACCTCCTTCAGATGGGAGTTGTCCATCCGCAGTTCAGACAGCAGCAGGGCCACGTCCTCAAGCGGAGGCACGACCTCAGAAGTGTCCCGACCGTATTTCTCAGGGTCATCGTCAATTTCCTCACAGGAAACGGGTAAAAAGAGCAAGGCAAGGGGCAGCAAAGACATCATCCATCCCGCCGCCACTCCAATCATGCGGAAGATTTTTTTGAACTGTTCCATCGCATAAATTTTTCTTGATGCAAAGGAACGGACAAGAAACCGTTTACAGAAATTTTGACACAAAAATTTTCAAAATAGCCATTACACGCATTTCTATGGCCTTTTTTGAAAGGCGACTACCCGCATTTTCATGTTAAAATCGCGCAGAATATTCACTTCGGAGAAACCCGCCGCAGAAAAAACCGCTGCAGTTTCCTCCCCGAGAGCCTCATTTATCTCCACAAAGCCGTGCCCTCCCGGTTTCAAAAGCGACTTTGCGAAGGAAGCGACGGCATTGTAAAAGACAAGAGGGTCGGCATCCTTGACAAAAAGAGCGAGAGATGGCTCATAGTCAAGGACATTTGTGCGCATCAGGGCCTTTTCCGACTCACGCACATAAGGAGGATTGCTGACAATCAAATCAAAGATTCCCTCATCAAAGCCCGAGGGACCTTCAAGGACATCCTTCAGAAGAAATTTGGGAGAAGGTCCGTCGAAAGGCTGGGAGGAGGCGATGGCAAGGGCCTCAGGGGAGATGTCGACACCGACTGTCTCAAGTCCTGCGAGGGAAAGCGTCCAGGCAATGCAACCGGAACCGGTGCAGAGGTCAAGCGCACGGTCGCCTTCGCGGGAGAGGGCAAGGGCTTCCCTACAGAGGATTTCCGTCTCGGGACGCGGGATGAGGACCGCTGGCGAAACATTGAAACGTCGGTCCATAAAGTACTCATAGCCAAGGATGTACTGAAGAGGTTCTCCCTTAAGCAATCTGCGGAGGGCATCCTGAAGGACAGGCTCCTGGATTGCGGGGATTTCAAACCCGGGTTCGATGATGTGGGTATAGCTTTCGACACCCAGAACCTCCTTGCAGAGTCTGGCGACAAGAGCCTTGCTTTCCTCGGCGGGATAGCCCGGAGACATTGCCTCAGCGGAAGTCAGGGCAAGACGGGCCCCGCTTATGAAATCCCGCAAAAGCATTCTTACGAATTTTCGATGATGGTTGTCAGGAAATCCTTCATGTCAAGTCCCTCGGCAGCGACCATCTGTGGAACGAGCGAAGCGGAGGTCATCCCCGGAATCGTGTTGATTTCCAGGAAGTAAAGACCCTCTTCTGCAAGAATGTAGTCCATCCTCACACATCCCGAACAGCCGAGATGACGGTAGATTTTGCAGGAAGTCTCCTTGATGTTCCGTGCCACGGAATCAGGGATGTGAGCCGGGCAGACCTCCTGGCTGAAGCCGTTGTATTTGGCGTCGTAGTCGAAAAATTCGTGGTCGGTGATAATCTCAATCACCGGCAGCGCATGGCAGGTCTTCCCATCGAAATAGACAGCACAGGTCAGTTCCCGCCCTACTATGGCCTGTTCCGCCATCGCGGTGCGCCCTTCACTGAATGCCGCCTTCAAAGCCTCATCAAATTCCCCGACAGTCTTGACCTTGGTCACCCCGAAACTGCTTCCTCCGTCGGTCGGCTTGACGAACATAGGCAGTCCGAGCCTTTCAACAGCCCTTGCGGCAAGGTCTGAAGTCTCCTCACCCTTGCGGATGAAGATGTCGTCCGCACATTTCACAAAGTCAACCCCACGGAGATAGTTCTTGCAGGCAAACTTGTCGAAGGTGATGGTGGAAACAAATGAACTGCAACTGCTGAAAGGCACCCCGAGCATTTCCAGATAGCCCTGCATCAGGCCGTTCTCCCCGGGATTGCCGTGCTGCATAATGTAGGCAAAGTCGAATTTTACCTTCACCCCGTCCAGAACCACAGAAAAATCAGTCTTGTCAATCTGCGGTCTCTCCCCATCTGCAATCACTCGCCTGCTGCCGCCAAGGGGCGTGCAGGCCACGAGAGTCCAGTTTCCGAAACGTGCGAATATTTCATATATATTAAATATGTCGCTGTCTATTTTCGATGCCGTGAATTCGCCGCTGCGGCAGGAGACCTCCCATTCCGACGAATCGCTGCCGTATATTACGGCTATGTTCTTATATTTCATTATATTATATATATTTTTTATTCCTTAGTCAAAGAAATCGGAGGAATCGTCGGTGTTGCGTGAGGCGTCGTTGTCGCTGCCGTCGCAGTCAAGGTTGAGGTTCATTCCTGCCGGGGCGATGAACCTGTCAGCCTCGGAGACTCCAAGGGTGCCGTCTTCCATCACCTTTTTCATAAATATTCCCCAAATCGGGAGGGCCATGTTGGAACCTCCTCCGAGAGCGAGCGACTCGAAGTGGATCTGACGGTCCTCGGCACCTACCCACGCTCCTCCCATCAGGGTCGGGGTGTAGCCGATGAACCAACCGTCGGCCTGGTCGTTGGTCGTTCCGGTCTTACCGGCCATCTCGCCCTTGAGACCGTATTTTACCCGCAGGCGGATTGCCGTTCCGCTGTTGACCACTCCCTGCATCAGGTTTGCCATGAGATAGGCCGTCTGCTCGCTGACCGCCTCACGCTTGCGGTTGTTGAACTCGCCGATGACATTGCCCATATTGTCCTCAATCCTTGTCACGAACAGAGGCTCCACAAAGACACCCTTCGAAGGATAGGTGTTGTAAGCAGCCACCATCTCGTAGAGAGTCAGATCACAGGAACCTACGCACAGGGACGGGACTTCGGGAACATAGCTGCCCACACCCATCTTGCGCATCATCTCGACCATAGCGTGAGGGCCAAACTGCTTCATCAGGTAGGCGGATATGTTGTTGGAACTCTTCGTAAGGCCCCATTTCAGGGTGACTGTCTGGCCTATCCACTCGTCACGGTCAGTACTTTTCGGAGTCCAGGTGTCCTCTGCCTCGGTGCCCACTATGAATGTCTGAGGGACATTGACCACCTTATCACACGGAGACATTCCCTCCTGCATTGCAAGGGTGTAGAGGAAAGGTTTGATGGTGGAACCGACCTGGCGTTTGCCCTGACGGACAT
This sequence comes from uncultured Bacteroidales bacterium, assembly GCA_945948555.1. Lineage (GTDB taxonomy): Bacteria > Bacteroidota > Bacteroidia > Bacteroidales > UBA932 > Cryptobacteroides. Next base: position 17,888 of record CAMFBM010000014.1, read on the forward strand.
TGTCGTACTTGAAATAGCGGTAGTTAGGGCCTCCTACATAGGCCTTGACATGACCCGTCTCGGGCTCAAGGGCCATAAAGGCGGCTCTGAGATGGGATTTGTAATAGCGGATGGAGTCATTCGGAGTCATCAGGGTGTCGGCATAGCCCTTTCTGTTCCAGGAGAAGACTCTCATCTGGGTCTTTTCTTTGAAACTCTTCTCTATTTCCGCATCGGATGCCCCACGGGCCTTCATAACGCGGTAGCGGTCGCTCCAGCGGCGGGCCTGCTTCATCAGCAGATCAACAGTGGCCTGGTCCACTTCATCGGAAAACGGTTTGTTGGATTTTCCGCGGAGGTCACGCCAGAAGGACTTCTGGAGGTCCTTCCCCAGATGCTCGGCCACGGCCTGCTCGGCATACTGCTGCATCTTGTAATTGATTGTCGTGTAGATTCTGAGTCCGTCCCTGTCCAGGCTGTAGGAGGAACCGTCCGCCTTTCTGTTCTTGTTCAGCCAGCCGTAAAGCTGATTGTCCGCCCACTGGAGGGAGTCCACAACATAGTCCTCATACTGGGTGTAGGATGAGCGGCGGGGTTCCTTTGCATTCATTATCCTACGCAGCATGTCCCTGAAATAAGGGGCAAGGCCCGCATTGTGGTCCTGAATCTGATAGGCAAGATTGATGGGGAGCTGACTGATGGAGTCGCGCTCCGCCCTTGTGATGAAGCCGGCCTTCTCCATCTGTCCGATGACGAAATTGCGGCGTACCAGTGCCTTGTCCGGATTGAGGACGGGATTGTAGCGGGTCGGCTTGTTGACCATCCCGACCAGCATCGCGCTTTCCTCGACGGTCAGGTCCGAAGGATTCTTGCTGAAGAAAGTCTGGGACGCGGCCTTGATTCCGTAGGCATTGCTGCCGAAGAAGATGGCGTTCATGTACATATCCATAATCTCGTCCTTGGTGTAGTTCCGCTCCAGTTTTACGGCGGTTATCCATTCCTTGAGCTTTATCCAGACCATCTTCATTTGGGAGACTCCCGGAATGGAGCTGGAGACGTCCTCCCTCGGGTAGAGGGTTTTGGCGAGCTGCTGGGTGATGGTGCTTCCTCCTCCCTGCCCGCTGTCTCCCATAAGGAGGGTCTTGACCAGCACCCTGGCAAGGCTCCTGAAATCGATTCCCGAATGTTCATAGAAGCGGATATCCTCTGTCGCAACGGCCGCATGGACGAGGTTCGGGGAGAGTTCCTCGTAGCTGACGAAAGAACGGTTCTCAATGTGGAATGTGTTCAGGATTTCGCCGTCCTCGGCTATAATCTGGGTGGCAAGTTTGCTGTCTGGGTTCTCCAGCTCCTCGAAAGAAGGGATGTCGGCAAATGCCCACACAAGGAGCAGCAGCATCACTATCAAGAGGATAGGTGTCACTAACAGTATCCAGAACCATTTGGTTATCTTCTTTTTGACCGAATCTTTCATTTTCCGCCGTTTTTAATTGAAAGTCGCAAAAATAGCAACAAAATTTGGATAATTGCCTTGTTTCTTTTTTACTTTGCAAATTCTTTCCCGGGTGGAGAACCATTCAGGTTCTGCAGGAGCAAAACTTGAGAGGGATAAATATTTGCGAAATTTGAGGTTTAGATATATGGAGGGTAATTTAGTTATAGTAGAGTCTCCGGCGAAAGCCAGGACCATTCAGAAATTTCTCGGAAAGGACTTTACCGTCAAATCCAGTCAGGGGCACATCAGGGATCTGCACGACAACTCGCTCAGCATAGATGTCGCGAACGGGTTCAAACCTGAATATGTCGTTCCGAAGGACAAAAAACGCATAGTTGCGGAACTGAAGGCCGCGGCAGACAAGGCACAGACAGTCTGGCTGGCATCCGATGAAGACCGGGAGGGAGAGGCCATCAGCTGGCATCTCTACGAAACTCTCGGACTAAGGAAGGAAAACACCAGGAGGATTGCATTCCACGAAATCACCAAAACCGCAATTCTCAACGCCATTGAACATTCCCGTGACATCGACATGAACCTGGTTGACGCACAGCAGGCCAGGAGGATTCTGGACAGGCTCGTGGGCTTCGAACTGTCTCCGGTGCTCTGGAGGAAGATTCAGCCGAAACTCTCGGCAGGCCGCGTCCAGTCCGTCGCACTCAGGCTCATTGTCGACAAGGAAAGGGAAATCCTCGCCTTCACCCCGGAAGCATTCTACAGGACTGAGGCGCAGTTCCATCCGGAAGGCACGGCAGAGGGTGTTTCGGTGGGAGCCGTGCTTGACAGGAAGTTCAAGGGCATTGACGATGCAAGGACCTTCCTTGAGAGCTGCATCGGGGCAATCTTCACGATTGGAGACATCGCCAGAAAGGAAGGCACGAGGACACCTGCGGCACCTTTCACCACCTCAACCCTCCAGCAGGAGGCCGCAAGAAGGCTTCACCTGTCAATCAGCCAGACGATGAGCATTGCCCAGAAACTGTATGAGGCAGGGTACATAACATATATGAGGACTGACTCCACAAATCTCTCATCCCTTGCTGTTGGCGCGGCAAAGAAATATATCTGCGACACTTTCGGGGAGAACTACCACAGGGGACGCCAGTACAAGACCAGGTCCAAAGGTGCACAGGAGGCGCACGAGGCAATCAGGCCGACCTATATCGAGAACACCAGCATCCCCGGGACACCGACCGAGCAGAAACTCTACGAGCTGATCTGGAAAAGGACAGTTGCCAGCCAGATGGCTGATGCACGGGTGCTCAAGACCGACATCAAGGTGGGTTGCGACAGGAATGACGGGCAGTTCACCGTCCAGGCCACACAGGTGCTTTTCGATGGATTCCTCAAACTCTACGGTACCTACAGTGACGACGAGCAGGAAGATGTGATTCTCCCTGAGCTCCACATCGGAGACAGGATGGACTGCCTCGGAATCAAGTCGGAATGCAAGTACACGAATGCACCGTCAAGGTATTCGGAAGGAACCCTGGTGAAGAAACTTGAAGAACTTGGAATCGGGCGCCCTTCAACCTATTCCCCTACCATTTCCACCCTCACCACAGGCAGGGGATATGTCATCAAGGGGGACAAGGAAGGTACGAAAATCCCTGTGACCGACCTTTCACTGAAAAACGGGAAAATCACTTCTTCCTCAAGAACCGAGACCGTCGGGGCCGAGAAAGGAAGGCTGCTGCCCCAGGAAATCGGAATGATCGTGACGGACTACCTTGTGGAGCATTTCGGAAAGATTCTAGACTACGGATTCACTGCTGACGTGGAACAGGATTTCGACAGGATTGCCGAGGGCGAGCAACAGTGGAACAAGGTCATAGCATCCTTCTACGAGCCTTTCCACACCAATGTGGAGACCACCCTTCATGACGGGATCTACAGCCGCGTGAGCCGTGACCTGGGAGTTGACCCCAAGGACGGTCAGCCGGTTGTGGCACGCTTCGGACAGTACGGACCTTACATCCAGAAAGGTGACGGGGACAACAAGACCTACGCAAGCCTCGCCCCCGGACAGCTCATCGAGAGCATAACCCTTGAGCAGGCACTGAAACTGTTTGAACTCCCGAGGACTGCCGGACAGTACAACGGGATTGACGTCATCTGCATGAAAGGGCGTTTCGGACCATACATAAAATATGGGGACAAGAATGTCTCGATGCCGCGCGGGGAGAACCCCGTAACAATCAGCCTCGAAAAATGCATTGAACTGATTGAGGCCAGCCTCAACAAGCCTGCATCATCCGTGATGAAGGAATTCGAGGGTGGAATCCAGGTAATAAACGGAAATTACGGACCGTACATAAAGTATGACGGTGGAAATTACCGTATTCCGAAAGGCACCGAGGCGGAATCCCTGACCCTGGAGGATGTGAAGAAAATCATTGCCGAAGGACACCCTACAGGAAGAAAATATCGAAAAAAATGACACTGTACTGAATATTTTTATAAATTTGTATCCTTTATGCGGGGATACCGCACGCGGAAGAATTGAAATTACAAGCACCATGACGAGTTATCACATTGACCAAATAGATCAGAAAATTCTTGCTTTCCTCGTGAAGAATGCGAGAATGCCGTTTCTGGAAATCGCGAGGGAATGCGGAGTGTCCGGAGCCGCAATCCATCAGAGGGTGAAAAGACTGGAAGCAAACGGAGTCATCACCGGTTCCCGTCTCCTCGTCAAGCCACAGGCGCTTGGTCTGAATGTCTGCGCCTTCATCAGCGTCTCACTTTCCGAAGCGAACAAATATCCCGAGGTCATCGAGGCATTCAGGAAAATCTCAGAAATTGTGGAATGTCATTTCGTGACAGGAAGGCATGCACTGCTACTGAAAATCTATTGCTTTGACCACGACCATCTTATGGAGATTCTTGTGAACACCATCCAGAAGATTCCGTACGTGCAGTCAACCGAGACTATGATCTCCCTCGACCAGGCAATCGAACGTCAGGTCTGGGTCAAGGATTACCAGAACACCACCTTCTCCCGCGACGTCAGGAAGGGCAGGGAATAAGAGACTGACATCCTGCTGTCCTGAACGTCAGTCACTTCAGGACATCCATCAGAGCCTTTGCGAGAACAAGGTCTTCAGGAGTCGTAATTTTTATGTTGAGCCGCTCTCCTTCCACATAGGTGAGCGGCGTTTCCGTTCTTTCCACCACCGAGGCGTCATCGGTGAAGGCCGTGTCATAGGCACACCGGTAGGCTTGCTTCAACACTTCCGCACGGAAGACCTGTGGAGTCTGCGCCCCGAAGAGAATGCTTCTGTCAGCCCTGACGCCGGACACCGGCTTCATCACACCGTCCGAATCACGTACAAGGACCTTGAGGGTGTCGGTCACGGGAGTTACAGGGATGGCGGCCGGGGAGGTCTCAGCAATCGAGAAGAGTTTTCCAATCAGGTCTTTCGAGACAAATGGCCTGACACCGTCGTGGACGGCGACGACAGAATCGGAAGGTATTTTCTCAAGGGCGTTCTTCACCGAATGGAAACGGGTCATTCCGCCTTCGACAAGAATCTGGGGACAGACGAAATTGTGCTCCAGACAATAATTCTTCCAGGTTCCGATGTGAGTCCTGGGCAGGACGGTGACCACCTTCACACCGGGTACTGCGTCAAGGAATTTCTCTATTGTCAGTTGAAGAACAGGCTTTTCGCCTATTGTCAGGAACTGCTTGGGCACCGGACCTCCCATCCGCGTACCGTGACCTCCCGCAGTAACTATCAGATATTTTTTCTTTTCACCATTCATTATGCTCGCAAATTTAACTTTTTTCAGTAAATTTACGGCCGATTTTGTTTAACATTCATTTGAGGATATTTTTAAGATGGGATTTCATTTTTTGACTCAGGAACTGGCCATCGATCTGGGAACGGCGAACACCGTCATTTTCCAGAACGATCAGATCATTCTTGACGAGCCGAGCATCGTGGCAATAGACAACAGTTCCGGGAAACCGATTGCATTGGGGCAGCAGGCGAAAATGATGCACGAGAGGGAGCATCCCGGCATCCGCACCATCCGCCCACTCAGGGACGGTGTCATAGCCGACTTCAATGCGGCGGAGATGATGATCAGGGGATTCATCAAACAGGCAAACAGCAAGCGCAGTTCGATTTTTACACCGAACCTCAAGATAGTCATAGGCATCCCTTCAGGAAGCACCGAGGTCGAGATAAGGGCGGTCAGGGACTCCACCGAGCACGCCGGCGGACGTGACGTTTTCCTCATCTACGAACCGATGGCGGCAGCCCTCGGAATCGGGCTCGAGGTCGAGAAGCCTAAAGGAAGCATGGTGGTGGACATCGGAGGCGGAACAACCGAGATTGCCGTCATCTCTCTCGGAGGCATTGTTGTGCAGAACAGCATCAGAGTGGCTGGAGATGTGCTCACAAGCGACATCCAGTACTATCTGAAGCAGCAGCACAACATCAAGGTTGGAGAAATCACCGCCGAAAAAATCAAGATTGCGGTAGGAGCCGTCCTGCCTGAGCTGGATGTTGAACCGGAGCCATACGTGGTGCGCGGTCCGAACCTGATGACAGCCCATCCTATTGAAGCGACCATCACTTACCAGGACATCTCCCACTGCCTTGACAAGAGCATAGCCAAAATAGAGTCCGGTATTCTGCACGTGCTGGAACAGACCCCTCCGGAACTCTACGCCGACATCGTTGAGAACGGAATCTTCCTGTCCGGAGGCGGAGCCCTTCTCAGAGGCCTTGACAAGAGACTTTCAGACAAGGTAAACATCCCGTTCCACGTGGCGGAAGATCCGCTCAGGGCAGTCGCAAGGGGAACCTGCATGGCTTTGAAGAACACCGACAGGTATCAGTTCCTCATGCGGTAGTTTCATGAGTGAGACAGGATGCCCCGAAAAGGAAATATATACCATTACCTGATCAATGCGCTCGTTTTCATCATTCTGGAGGCGGGCGCACTGATGTTGCTCAACCACAGCGGAACCCTCCAGAACATCTGGATAATGAAGGGTGTCCACGCTTTCACCGGCACGGTTTGGGGAGGCAGCGAATCCGTGAAGTACTACTTCTCCCTCAAGAGCGAAAACAGACGGCTCGTGGAGGAGAACGACAGGCTGACAAGCGAGTTGAGACACTACAAGGAAATCCTTGAAAAAGAACAGGAGCAGGAGCATTCATTCAGCTCATCCTCCGGCCGCTACAGGTATATTCCCGCCTCAGTGGTCAAGATGAGCCACAACCGCCAGCACAACTACATCATAGTCAACAAAGGCTCTGAAGACGGGGTCAGGGAGCGCGCCGGAGTGATTACCCCTGACGGAGCCGTCGGAATCATCAGCGCGGTAAGCCGCCACTACTCCTATGCCATCGCCTTCACCAATCCAGACATGGCAATCAGCACCCGCATAGGGCACGAGGGAGCGGTCGGCACCATGACCTGGGACGGGATGAGTGCCAGAGGAGCCATACTCAACGAAATCCCCTGCCACATCCAGGCGGAACCCGGAGACACCGTCTTCACAAGCGGATTCTCCGTCATCTTCCCTCCGGACATCCCTCTGGGGACGATTGTTGACAAGAATCTCAAGAATGGGGCTACCTTCGAAATCAAGGTGTCCCTGTTCAAGGATTTCAGGGAGATAAGATACGTCTCCATAGTTTGCGACTCCGATTTTGATGAAATAGATGAACTTGAAAGGAGATGACAAAGACCGTCCACAATTTCCCAGTCCTTTTCCTATTGCTGATCCTCGCCCAGATGGTAATCAGCAACTATTTCAATTTCAGCTTGTTCGTAACACTGTCCATTCTGCCTGCAATCGTGATGTGCATCCCTGTTTCCGTCAGCACACTGGCCAGTATGGTCATAGCCTTCGCCACAGGACTTTCAGTGGATGTCATGGCTGACGGAGTCATCGGTCTGAACGCCCTCGCACTCGTCCCCGTCGCCCTGCTCAGGAGGACATTCATCAGAATCTTCCTCGGTGAAGACATCATCAACAGGAACGAGGACTTCACTTTCAGGAAAAACGGAATCGCAAAGGTCTCCCTCGTGATGTTCTGTTCCATCGTGCTGTTCTTCGGCATATATGTCATTGCCGACTGTGCCGGTATGAGGCCAGCCTGGTTCTGCACCGTGAAAATCGCGGCATCGACCCTCGTCAGCTACATTGTCTCCCTGCTTGCGGTCTCCATTCTGACATCTAAGGACAGACAGTGATGATACTCGACAGACGCAACAAACTTCTAATAGGTCTCGGCATCGTGGCAGCAATCCTGATAGCCAGACTTTTCGTCATCCAGATCATCGACAACAAGTACAAGATCGACGCATCCAACAACTCAATGGTGTATAACACCATCTATCCCACAAGGGGCATAATGCACGACAGGAACGGAAATATCCTCGTCGGCAACAAGGTGGCCTACGACATCCTTGTCACTCCGAGGGAAGTGGAAGCCTTCGACACGACGGCTTTCTGCCGGATTCTCGGTGTGGACAGGGATTTTCTGGAGACGAAATTCGCCGAATACAGAAAGTACCGCAGAAAAATCGGCTACCAGAGTGTCATACTGCTGAAACAGGTCCCGACTGAAACCTATATGAGATTTGCCGAGACTGCATATATGTTTCCGGGCTTCAGGGGTCAGGCAAGAAACATCAGGGAATATCCGTTCAATGCCGGAGGAAACCTTCTGGGATATGTCTCCGAAGTGGATCAGTCGTACATCAACCGTCATCCCGGGGAATACAAGAGCGGCGACTATGCCGGTATGACCGGCATAGAGGCAGCAAGGGAGGCGGACCTCAGGGGAGAAAAGGGATATTCCATATATCTGCGTGATTCAAGAAACAAGATCATGACCCGCTACAATGACGGGGAAATGGACAAGGAGGCGGTTCCCGGGAAGGACATCACCACAACCATCGATGCCAACCTCCAGCACTACGGACAGGAACTGATGAAAAACAAGGTAGGCAGCCTGGTGGCAATCGAACCGTCCACGGGGGAGATTCTGACTCTTGTCTCAAGTCCGGGAATTGATGTGGACATCCTTGCGGATTTCGGTGCGCATTACAATGAGGTCCTGTCAAACCCCTACAAGCCGATGTTCAACAGGGCAGTCCAGGCCCCATATCCTCCGGGCTCCGTGTTCAAACTGGTCAACGGACTCATCGGACTTCAGGAAGGAGTTCTGACCCCTGCGTCAAGATACCCGTGCAGCATGGGCTACCATTTCGGAAAGAACAAGCTCGGATGTCACGCCCACCGGTCCCCGCTCGACCTTGAGGAGTCAATAATGATGTCCTGCAACGCCTACTACTGCTATGTCTTCCGCAACATCCTTGAAAGCGGCAGGAACGGAAACATCGCCGAGTCGATGGACAAATGGAACGAATATGTCAAAAGTTTCGGTTTCGGCAGGAAACTTGGCAGCGACTTCCCGGCGGAACTCCCTGGATTCATCCCGGACTCAAAATACTACGACAAGCGCTACCGCAAGGGCGGATGGAAAGCCACGACCGTCATTTCCCTCTCTATCGGACAGGGAGAGATCGGTTGCACTCCCCTGCATCTGGCAAACCTGTGTGCAACCATTGCAAACAGGGGATATTATTATATACCGCATATAGTAAAGGACTCTAAACTCGTCTCCATCGACCCCAAGTACAAGGAGAAGGTCTATACGATGGTGGACACCTCTTATTTCCCCGTCGTGGTCGAGGGTATGTACCGGGCTGTCAACAGCGGTTACGGCAGCGGGGCGACGGCAAGCGTTGCCGAGGTCAAGGGTCTGGACATCTGCGGAAAGACAGGAACCGCACAGAACCCGAGAGGTGACGACAACTCCGTCTTCATCTGCTTCGCCCCGAAGGACAACCCGAAAATCGCGGTTGCGGCCTACATCGAACACGGCTCTTTCGGAGCCAGGTGGGCAGCCCCGATCGCATCCCTGCTGATTGAGAAGTACCTCAACGGGGAGATTTGTCCTGAAAGAAAGCCCCTGGAGAAGAGGGTGCTTGAGGGAGACCTGATGGACAAGGTGAAACCTTAAGATTTTTGCAATGAGACTGACAGAGAAAGGATTGTTGAAAAATATCGACTGGATGCTGGTGTTGTGCTGGTTCATCCTGTTCATGATCGGATGGATGAACATCTATGCCTCCATCCATTCCTCCGAGCCGTCCTCCATCTTCTCGCCCGAGGGAAGGAGCGGCAAACAGTTCATCTGGATGCTTGTCAGCCTTGTTTTCGGAATCGTCATCCTGTTCGTCCTGAACCCCCACATCTACGAGAGTCTGTCACTCCCGATTTACATTGCAGTCGCCTGCCTGCTTGTGGCGGTCATCTTCCTGGGGACTGAAGTGAAAGGCTCCCGGTCCTGGTTTGAGTTGGGTCCTGTCAGATTCCAGCCTGCAGAAGTCTCGAAAATCTCGACGTCACTTCTGCTGGCGACAGTGATGAGCCAGTTTGGGTTCAAGATATCCCGCCCGAAGGACTTCCTGTCTGTTGCCGCCATCATCCTCTTCCCAATGCTGGTCATCGTGGGTCAGAGCGAAACGGGTTCGGCCCTCGTGTATGTGGGATTCGCATTCGTGCTCTACCGCGAGGGGATGTCCGGATGGGTGCTATTCCTGGGATTTATGGCAATACTTCTGTTCGTGCTGACACTTGCCGCATCCCCCTACACCGCACTGATGGTGCTCGCCGGGGTGACTTCGTTCTGTGATGCGGTCTACACCGGAAAAATCAAGGGTTGGTTTGTAAAATATCTGCCTGCCCTGGTGTTCCTGGGCTTTGTTCCCGTCATTCTGGAGAATGTGTGGGAAGCGGCAGGATGGAATCCGGAGAATATGGTAAAACCGGCATATATATTCATTGGCGTGGTGCTCCTCACTCTGCCTTTCATCGTTTTCAGGGCGTACAGAACACGTTCAGGCTTTACGGTTCTTGCCGCAGCTTCTCTGCTTGCCGGGGTAATGCTCGTCTATTCCACCGACTTTCTTTTCAACAATGTGCTGCAGGACCATCAGCGCAAGAGAATCGAGGTACTGCTCGGACTGAAGGACGACCCGTCGGGAGTGGGCTACAATGTTAACCAGTCGATGATTGCTATAGGTTCGGGAGGGCTTTTCGGAAAAGGCTATCTCCAGGGTACCCAGACAACCTACGGTTTCGTGCCGGAGCAGAGTACCGACTTCATCTTCTGCACAATCGGGGAGGAATGGGGATTCGTCGGCTCAGCGGCGGTGATCCTGATGTTTGTCTTTCTCATCTGGAGAATCATCACCAAGGCGGAAAGGTGCAAGGAAGCATTCACGAGAATCTACGGATACTGCGTGGCCAGTTGCATATTCATGCATCTCTTCATAAACATCGGTATGACCATAGGGCTGATGCCCGTCATCGGTATTCCCCTTCCGTTCATCAGTTACGGAGGGTCTTCCCTGCTCGCTTTCACGATAATGCTTTTCATCTTCATTGCGCTTGAGAGCAACGAAAAGAAATTTGCTTCATGAGTTTGCCCCGGGAACGGGGGATTTTGCCACAAGGAGATGATTTTCACCGAAAGATTTGGCGGAATTGAAGGAAGGGAGTAATTTTGCGCCGCCGGCTGAGGTGTCAGCCCCGCTTTGAAAGAATGTACAAACCTAAATATTTTCTATTATGGGACTTCTTGAAGGAAAAGTTGCCGTCATCACAGGTGCGGCAAGAGGCATTGGAAAAGCCATTGCACTGAAATATGCATCTGAAGGTGCATCCATCGCATTCACTGACCTTGTCATCAACGAGGCAGCTGAGCAGACAGTCAGAGAAATTGAGGCTTTCGGAGTGAAAGTCAAGGCATACGCATCAAATGCGGCTGATTTTGAAGAGACTCACAAGGTCGTGAACGAGATTCTTGCCGAGTTCGGACATATCGACATTCTGGTAAACAATGCCGGAATCACAAAGGACGGTCTTATGCTCCGTATGGAGGAGAAACAGTGGGATGCAGTCATTGCCGTCAACCTAAAGTCGGCATTCAATTTTATCCACGCCTGCACTCCGATAATGGCAAAGCAGCGTACAGGAAGCATCATCAATATGTCTTCCGTAGTCGGTGTTTCAGGAAATGCAGGACAGTGCAACTACTCTGCTTCCAAGGCTGGACTCATCGGTCTTGCAAAGTCAATCGCCAAAGAGATGGGACCTCGCGGAATCCGTGCGAACTGCATTGCTCCGGGATTCATCATCACCGATATGACCAATGCACTGCCTGAAAAGGTTCGTCAGGAATGGGAGACCAAGATTCCACTCCGCAGGGGAGGTACTCCTGAAGATGTTGCCAATGTGGCACTGTTCCTGGGAAGTGATCTTTCTTCCTATGTCAGCGGGCAGGTTATACACTGCTGCGGCGCAATGAACTGCTAGGTCGGAAGTCAAGAGAACGGTGATTTCTGCGTTCTGCTCCTTGTCGAAATCCTCACAATCGATAGGTTGCTGCGGTTTCGACTGCGTCGCACGCCTTGAAATCCCTCGTTCTCTTGAGTTCCGACGAAGGAGAACTCCTCCTGAAAAACTGGTCAATAAAAGTATTCTTTGCCTCTGAAAGAAATAGTTTCGCGGAGTCGAAAATTCAGAATTCATTCAAAGAGTCATTTTAGGTACATTTGCCGGTCAAAAAAATGACTCTTTTATGTTGACAGTTGAAGCATTCGCACACGAAATCAGAGGCGGAATAACCATATTCTGCATCATCTGGAGTTTTCTGCTCTTTCCGACCAGAAAACAAAGCCGGATGATGCAGTTGCTTTTCATCTCTTCACTGTGGCTCAGTCTTTCCTACCTGAAAGACACCGTCTTCATCATCGAAGGAATCAAGAACAGCGTATTTCTTGACAACCTGGTCAACCTCATAGACCTGACCTTCTTCCCCTTTATTTGTGCATTCTTCATTGAAGCCACAAGACCGGGATCCCCCAAAAAACAGCACATCGCCTTGGCTCTGATTCTGCAGTTCGGGCTGGTTGCGGCTTATGCGCTCAAACCTGACAAGATTATTCTCCTGAGCGGTTATGCCCTGTCTCTGGCAATGGCCCTTGTCACTATTATCTTTGTGTTCATTTCAGCATCAAGGTACGACAAAGCCCTGTCGGACAACTACTCGAACATCGAAAACAAGAATGTCAGGTGGGTAGCGGCCTTCTGTCTCGTGTTCTTTGCGTTCGTAATCGCCTACCCTCTGCTTTTCAATCACACCGTCTGGCTGAATGAAGCAATTTACAATCTGGGAAGTATGATTGTGCTGAGCTTCCTTTTCATTATTTCCAGAAGACACATCGTCGTCAAAATGAATCTGGATGACAATGACGCCAACGACAAATCAGTCGCCAGTGAATTTAATGATGAACTCATTTCAGATCAAGAAAATATTCCTATGAAAGATGAACTGATCGGGAAAAAACTCCGCAAAACGATGGAAGAGGACAAGTTGTATCTCAATCCGGAACTGTCCCTCCGCGAAGTATCTGCCGCCATTGGGTCGAATATGAAATATTTGTCCCTTTACCTGAACAAAATGCTTGGATTGACATTTTACGAATATGTGAACAAATTCAGGGTGGAATATGCCGGCAGGTTGATTCTCAGTATGTATGAATCCGGAAGGGTAAATATGACGGATGTCGCCAGCCAAAGCGGATTCAACTCCCTTTCTTCATTCAACAGATATTTCAAAAAAGAAAAGGGAGTGACACCGAAGGAATACTATTACAGACAGGAAAAATAATTTTTGGAGATTATAAATACAAGTATGAAAATATTTTGCAAATTATTGGCGATAGTGGGTGCTATTGTGCTCACTGCCTGCAACAAACAGAATGTTCCGGCACCTGCTCCGGACAACCATTCATCTGAAATCATTTACGACCTTGAAGACAAACTCATTCCGACTGTATATTATACTTCGGGAAGTTCAGTGGAAGAATTCAGGGAGACAATGCAATTACGTTCAGCCGTTACTGCCGGATCAGCAGAAGAAGCTGATATGATAGTAGTGGAGTCCTCTGAACTTGAAGCCAACAGGGAGCTTCTGAGCAAGGCTTGGGAAGACGGGAAAATGATAGTCGAACTCTTGCCGAACAACAAGAAGCATTACGATTTCTGGAAAAGCATAGGAGCTCCGGTCTATCTGCTTCCGGAGGAGGAAAGCAATGACCTGCTTTTCCTTGCAATGCACGAATACGAGTGTTACCAGCTGCAGAATCCTTTCCTGCTCATGGATTTTAACCCCAACACCAATGTTGAACCGGATGAGAATGCCAGCGAAACCACTGACCAGGATGAGTTGAAAGAAGGTAACTATGACCCAATAGTTGTTGAAATAGAGAAGACTGCAGAATATCTGAACACGAAGTTCGCATCCTTTGTGGATTGGGCAAATGAGAATATGCCTTCAGTGGGCCCACTCACAAAAGCCGGCTCCTCTTCCTTCGATGGAGACCTGTCAAAGAGAATTGCAGACAGCAAGTTCAGCCAGCATATCACCAAAACCCTGTGTGTCGGTGTCGATGACTACCAGATCTGCAAGGTCGTCGCGTCAGAGCCGGACAAGGTGAGCAGACATTCCACCATCGATGTGAACATCACAATCACACCTTTGTATGCCTATCAGGAAAACAATGACGCAAGCGTAGCCGGAGACTATTATTTCGTAACTATGTATGTGCTTTCACATAACGGGCCGATGTACGGACTCTACAAGATATGGCACGGTGCAGTCCGGACCTGGGCACACGTCTTCTATAGTGACAAGATGCATTTCTCTGCTCGTCTGGATAAAGATAGATCGAATGCTTTGTCTGACAGGCTTAGTTTCTTCGAGACCCCAAATCCTACTTCCACCCAGAGCAGTACAAGTTATACTGTAGGATTCACCTCGCAGCTGAATGTCAGTGGACAGGTAGGTTTATCAAATGGCAAGCCTTCAGCATCCCTCACGGTCGGAGGCTCCTTTACATGGAGCAACAGCCGTTCTACGACAGTCAAGGACCAGAGCATAGAAATGAATACTTGGGCTGGTGCTGTATATTACGATTTCATCACCAACAACGTACAGTGGGAAGACGAGACCAAGGATGCTATTCCTGCCATAGCCAGGTCTGACCAGAAATGTGAGGCAAGCTGGTGCTGGAGGGTATCGGGGACTAAGGACGACGATACCAGCGAATCGTTCGTGTTACAATTTATTCTCAATCCCTACTATGGCTGCCAGTGGCGACACGCAACCTGGGGTGCGGAAGGTGACAGGAAAACGGAATGTCTTTTGCCACCTGCTTACAGGACGATGTATTTCCCAATCAATGCTCCTAACCGCCAGCGCAACGGTGTGATTGAGTTCAAGAACACTGCAGATCTCTATGTTACTGATTACAAGATAATTGACTCCGGGGACAATGTAATCATCTCAAGCGGGTCTGCATACGAGAAGAATAAGGTGCTCACATATCAGGTGCCAGTGGGAAAATATCGTATCGAATACAATATAGTGGACGGAAACACCGGAAAGGTCAAAGGACAATTCAGTTTCTCCGATGTGGTTGTCAATACTGCAAAGACCACTGAGCTTTATCACGCCAATGCCAAGCCGAGATAATATATGGATAAAGAATATATCAGCCCCTTCCTGAATACTGTGGAAGTCCGATGGGAGGGGCCTCTTGCTGGAAGCGGGGACACTCCTGCACGTGGCTATGAAGAGTCTGAACTTGAAGATTTGGAATAATCAAGTAATATGAAGAAGACTAATCATATCAGTTTTTCTGTAGGAGAACTGCTACTGGGTTCATTGATGCTTTCGGGAGTCTTGGCTTTGAACTCTTGTGTGAAAGAGCGTCAGCCTCAGGAACTGGCGGAGAGGCCTACTGTGTGGCTTTCGTCCGCAAAACCCCAATTGTCTGAAAATCAAGATGAAACCACCAAGACTCATTGGACAGGGGAGACCATATTCTGGAGTAAGGGAGACAGTGTCAAGGTGGCTGCCAAAGGCGACGGTAGTTGGCTTGCGGAAGATGGAACTCAGGCAGCATTGGGGGCAATAGTCGAATCCAAAAGTAAAGTGTGGGATGACTGTGCCACTACACGCTTCAGCGTGCCATCCGAATTTCTGGACACTAAACACGAGAACTGGCAGTTCTATGCAGTCTATCCTGCATCCTGTGTCAAAGGCACTTGCACGACTTCCGACGGGGGTTTTCCGGTGAAAATTCCGCAAGTACAGATTCCTCTGCGCAACGATTCCGTGCGTTCATACGACCCTTCAGCTGACCTGCTTGTGGGAAAGACCTCTCAGATAACCTCCCTTAAATACGGTGATGAGCTTGAAATGCTGTGGGAGAGGGCAGTGGCACACCTCGACCTCAATTTCCTGAATCTTCCGGGTGTCGAGGCTGGAGAGAAACTGATTTCCATAGTGATACGCACCGACAATCCGCTTGTGAACAACTTTACTCTCGGAGCGGATGGGGAGCTTGCCCTGCCCCAAGTGAGCGGTACTGACAATATACTGACTGTGCTCCAGCGTTCGAGCAACATTGTGTTGGAGGAGGATGCCTCCATAAAGGATGTATGGCTGTGCGTGCGTCCCTGCACCGTTTCCGAGTTTTCGGTTGAAATCCTGACGGACAAGGCCGTCTATAAGAAATCCTGGACAGGAATAAGCCGCACCTTTTCCCGCAACAGACGCAACATGATGAATGTCAACATGAAAGGTGCCGAACGCAAGGTCACATCATCGTCCCAAACGGGTGCCAATCTCAAGAAAATCTACGATTTGAGTTTTGACGTGACTATACCGGCAGTGAAGTTGTGGGAGAGCGCGTATATATACAACAGCATTCCTATTTCTGTAACAAAAGCCATTGACCTTCATATCGAAGTCCTGCCTATATATGTTTTCGGAAGCGAGGACTATTCCGGAGATTATTACGGCATAAGCGGATACTGCATCATGCACAATGGCTCGTTCTACAAGGAAGTGAAAGAATCTTTCGGGAGTTTTGTGACCATGTATGCCTACTACTGGTATATGAGCAGGTATAATCTTGAATTTCAACTGCTTTCGTCTGACGGGCAGACGGTTTCGAATGAGAACACTTTATTCTTCGTAGATCCGGAACCATCCACCACCATTTCAAGTACCACCTACAAGAAAGGCTTCAGTTTCAGTCTTTCCCCAAAACTGACTATAGGAACACGACAGGTTGAGGACGAAAAGACACAAGAACTGTCCTGGCAGAATATGCTGATGGGTGTCATAGGATTCGGCTTCAAGTGGGAAGACTCCTACACTCAAAACCTGCCTGACCAATCGGTCGAGCTGAACACAGGAACCATGACGAGAGATGTGGCATACACAATAATTACAAACAATGACGAAAACGGGTTTGGTACAGAATATATCCCGACGGTAGCAAGGACGGACCAGAGGGTGGATTTCAGCTTCGTATGGCAGCTCAAAAGCGGAAATTTCTGTGCGAAGGACAACGATTTTGGAAATATGAAACTTCAGATTGGAATTACCCCTGTATATAAGTCAGCCGCATATTCGGAGAATTCTCAGTCGGTAGGAAAGGTGGAGAGCAGAGTCACATACACTCACCCTAAACTCTCGTCCACCATTGACCTTCCGGGAATGAACAGGATTCCTGTGGGAGATGTGAAAATCAAGAACACCTCTAGCAACACCATGACCAATATCCTCTTCTACCGCAGCGGAGAATATGGCATTAACTCTCCATACTTTTCCCACAACGGTGCCTACAACCAGAATAAGGAGGCCGAAATAATGATGCGAGAGGGGAAATACGACATCGTGTATGAACTCGTGGAGCCTAATCTTCTCAACCCCATCGGCCGCTTTATGATACCAGGAGTGGAAGTCTCGGGCAATGGAACTACGGAGACATCCACCATCAAGTCTGTCGATTTGTAACACTTATATTAAAAATTTATAACACCTAATTATGAAAAAGTTTTTTTGTATGGCTCTGGCAGCCATTTTCGCAATCCTGACAATCAACTCCTGCTCCAACAAAGACGAGGGAGTGACCTACTACACCTTTAATTTGAATTATCACTCGAGCAACAATTCAAATTTCCATGCCATCGAGCAGGCATTGGGAGACCGTTACAATGCCCATTACCAAACGGAAAACCAGGCAAGGCAGGAATGGAAGGCCTTCCTGTCAGCAGTTGATGACAGCCAGGTTAAGTGTGCTTCAGATGATTACTATGAAGTCTTACTGGTGAAGATGGGTCAGAAAGGCCAATATTTCGAAGTGGTCAAAACATTGGAGAAAGTCAGATGGGACAGCACCGGAAGGCACTGAGTCGCTGAGGAAGGGAATGTACAATGCTATTGACGGTTATGTCCTGCACCTCACAGAGAGTGTGGGACATAACTGATTACGGAGCAATCGGAGACGACCTTTCCGACAACACACTGGCAATCAACCGTGCGGTCGGCCTGGGATATGAACTGGACAATGCCCGTTTTGAAAATGTCAATATTTCCGGAAGTTAGTGGGAGTTAAAGGGATTATTCTCCATAGAGGTAGCGGTGCTGCGCTGGGGTGAGGGTGTCGATTTCGCAGCCCCAGTGGGCGAGTTTGCGACGGGCGACCTCATTGTCGATTTCCTTCGGGACATCATTGACCATACGCCCGGGCTCGCGGGAGATTCTGTCGCGGTTCTCGACGAGATACTTTGCACTGAGGGCCTGGATGGCAAATGACATGTCCATAATCTCGGCTGGATGTCCGTCGCCTGCGGCAAGATTCACAAGACGGCCTTCGGCAAGCACATAGATGGTTTTCCCGCCCTCAAGGACATAGCCGATGATATTCTTCCTTGCAGGGCCGCAGGACACTGCCATCCTGCGCAGGGCAGCGACATCCACCTCAACATCGAAGTGGCCGGCGTTGCAGCAGATTGCTCCGTCCTTCATACTTCGGAAATCACCTTCGGTAATGACTCCCTCGCATCCCGTCACCGTCACGAAGATATCCCCGACGCCTGCTGCCTGAGACATTTTCATCACCTTGAAACCGTCCATCACAGCCTCCATCGCCTTAATTGGATCAACCTCTGTCACAATCACTTCCGCACCCAGGCCCTTTGCCCTCATCGCAACGCCCTTGCCACACCAGCCATAGCCTGCCACAACAACGTTCTTTCCTGCGACAATCAGATTGGTCGTGCGGTTGATGCCGTCCCAGACGGACTGGCCTGTACCGTAACGGTTGTCAAAGAGATGTTTGCAGTCGGCATTGTTCACCAGCATCATCGGAAATTCCAGGCGTCTCTCGCGGTTGAGCGACATCAGGCGGAGAATCCCCGTGGTGGTTTCTTCGCAACCGCCGATCACGTTCGGGATGAGGTCTCGGAACTCCGTGTGAATCAGGTTCACAAGGTCTCCCCCGTCATCAATTATGATGTTGGGACCGACTTCGAGCACCCTCCTGATGTGAGCCTCATACTCCTGTGCGGTCGCTCCGTACCAGGCAAACACATTCAGTCCCTCGTGGACAAGGGCAGCGGCGACATCGTCCTGGGTCGAGAGCGGATTGCTTCCGGTGACATACATCTGTGCACCGCCGGCAGCAAGCACCTCGCAGAGATATGCCGTCTTGGCTTCCAGATGCACGGAAAGGGCGATTTTCAATCCATCAAAAGGTCTGGTTGCGGAAAATTCCCTTTCAAGGGAGTTCAACAGAGGGGCGTGACGCTTCACCCATTCGATTTTCAACTGTCCGTCCTGCCAGAGGTCTGCATTTCTGATTTCGCTTGCCATAGTATTCTGAGTTTTTGTTGCGGATGCAAAGATATATCTTTTTAATGACATAGATTTTTGATGAATATGAGATATTTTATATTTTTGAATCTTGCGAAACTTGAGGACGGAGGACGTGATGACGGATTTCAGATTTGTGACGACGGCTGTGGCTGATTTTTTCTTTCCGAGGCAATGTCTCGTCTGCGGCTGCATTCTGCCTGCCGACAGAAAACATCTCTGCGGAGACTGTGCAGAGGATATTCCGCTGACATATTACTGGGACAGGGAACACAACCCGATGGCCGACCGGCTCAATGACCTGATTCAAAGGGATCTGAATGCAGAGGATTTTGCACCCGGGAAGACTGTCACATACTCCCGTGCTGCCGCCCTTTTCTTCTTCAGGCCCGAGTCGGGCTACAGACACATCTGCCATCAGTTGAAATACCACAGGAATTTCAGCGCGGGGAGGGCGTATGCCGATATGCTGGCACAGAGGCTTGCCGGGTCGGATCTTTTCAAGGACGTGGATGTCGTGGTTCCCGTTCCGCTTCACCCGCTGCGAAGATTCAGGAGGGGGTACAATCAGGCAGAAATCATTGCAGAGGTAGTCTCAGAAAAGCTTGGAACAAAGATGTGTCCGGGGATGCTCAGACGCCGGAGATACACGGGAACCCAGACAAGACTGGACGTGGAACACAAGGTGAGGAACGTTTCAAATGCCTTTGTTTTCGGGAAATATGAAAAAGTGTGGAAGTTTCCGAAAAGAGTGGCGGCGAAGGCAAGTCCGTCACACATACTCATCGTCGATGATGTCTTCACCACCGGAGCCACGGTCAATGCCTGCGCCAGGGTACTTCGGGAGAGGTTCGGTAGGGAAGTCCGCATCAGCGTCGCCACTCTGGCAGCTGTGGGGGACGTTTAGCAGATAGTGTCAGAGATTGAGCGATTGGCCGGCATATTTGCCAGCCGCGTTGCCTGCCGACCATACTCCCGCCATCTAAATCGTGGACTATCCATAAAAAGGGCGGTTCTGGTGGACAGACGCAGGTAATGATATTTTAGCTGCCGATATAGTGCTATCAAAAGATATTCCTATAGCACGGAATATCCAGGTAATCTAGCTTTGAAATAAGACATAAAATGCTTCTGATAGCCTACATATGATTGAATGTCATAATTTCGGGGCGCTTCGCGCCGAATCTCTCGCGCCGGGCGCGAGAAGAAGCCCGCAAAACGCATGTTCTGACAATCCCGCTACGCAGGGATTGCCAGAACACGCTGATTAAGAGTTATTCTTGGAGACAGCGGACTGAGAAGCCGCACGCGCGATTGCCGTAGCTAGACGGATCGACGAGGCCATATTCGTAGAAGCTCAGGCAGTACGCGTAGTAGTCGTAAGGAGAGGCAGACCAATAGTAGCCGCCGTTACCGACATCGTAAAGACCGCCATCGCTGTAGTAGCGATAACCCGAAGCAGGATACCAGATGGTACTTGCTGAACCGAACTTTCCGGAGAAGTTCATGCCTTTATTGGTGCTGTCGTATAATGATGCATCTTTGAAATACGACGATGAGCCCAAGGCCTTTGACCATATACCATTACTACCTCCGTCAGGAACACGCCAACCGGCTGGACATGGGTCGTATATTGACTTATCGCTTGATGAGGTGGTCCAACGGGTGTTGTCTATTGAAGAATCTCCTGTGTAATACCAATCGTAATTCTTACTGTTGTAAGTAATAAATGTAGTAGGGTTAGCGGTAGCGTAGTCGATTGTACCATTCGATGAATCTGATGAAACTGCAGATGGCCAAGTGATGGTGGAGTTGGCTATGGTATTGCTGCTGATTGAAGAAGACCCTAGGAACGGATCCTTTCTTCCCCACTGATAAAGAAGGCCAAGAGCACCGACGTCACCAGGAGTTGCACTTGTGGCGCCGAGGTTGCGGTCCATCATGGTACCTGCGTTGTTGTAATACTCCTGACCTTGAGGCTGGTCGGTCAGCCAGATATGCCATGACCAGAGAATATTGCCCTCAGCATCCTTGGCGGCGATGACGGCATTACCCTCCTTGAAGGTATCGGCGGTCTGGAAGGTGACTTCACCATTCTTGTAAGAAATATTCTTCACCAAATCACCCACGTTAGGAGTCACATCTGTTCCGAAAGATTCCCAAAGCACCTCAGCAGATGACACTGCACCCACTGATTCGCTGCTGTTACCCTTGACGGTGCTGAACTTGTACGACCCGGCCGCTGAAATGATATAACTGTTTGCTGTTCCATTCTCTGAGAGATTAACCACATCACCATCGACTGAACCACCGAGAGTAACAACTGGCATGAGTTTCAGACTCTTGCGGCTGACTGTGTTGGTGACAGACTTTGAATATGTCCATACTGCCTGGTCGTCATCGTAGAGACCGAGTTCGAGAGAATTGTATGTTCCGATCGGAAGCGGGACATAGATACTGATGTCAGACTTTGCAGTCAATGCGATGAAGTTCAATGTGATTGTCTTCTCTGAGGCAGCCGAAGCCGATGATGTCTCGATCACAGGATAATCCTCAGCAAGATTCGCCGTGAATGTTCCGTTGATCTTCTTGTCGAGGGTGATAGTGAACTTGTTCACGCCAGCAGGGACATCCTTGAACTTGAATCGCATAACACCGGCAAGGTGGTTGAACTTGATGGTTCCACCGACGTTGACTCCATACATCGCTGCGTTGGTGTTGGTGAGGGACGAACCAAGGTCGTATGAAGCAGGAAGGACAAAGTTCAGTACTTCTGTGGAAATTGAATGTCCGCCATTGTAAGGATAAACTGCCTTGCCGGTCGTTTCACCTACAAAACCACCATATGTGAATTTAGCACTTGATGTCCCTGCTCCCGATGAAAGGGTTCCGACAACACTTCCATTTGTTGTCTGAAGCCATACCTGATCGCCTGCTGACCATGAAAATACACCTTCATCAGTAACGGAAGTACGGGTCTGGTCACCTTCCATTACAGCGAGGATTGTATGTTCTGTTACAGGAACCTCCTCTACTGCGCAACTACTCAACAGCAATCCTGCCAGAACAAAAATTGAAAAATATCTGAGTTTCATATAGTTACAATAAATATTTACATTGATACGACGACTTTATAAGATTCCCGATCAAGTCGGGAATGACAGAGGACGTCATTGCCGGCTGTGACCGGCAATCTACATATAGCCCTCTTGCGGATCCATGTCAAGATCCGTACTGCTGCTGCCACAGATCACTCCCTCTGCATAAACATCCAGAACTTCCACTTCCGGGGAGATGTACTTGTTTTCTTCCATAATGATGCTAGTTATTTCTCGAAAATGATTAATATTTTACCTAAAAATGAGCGGGTCTGGATGGGCGGATTTCGATTTTGGATTTGGGAACGAAGTAATATTTCACGGCATCCTCGGCAACCCTGCTGTCGGAGGCTACAATCCGGGAAGCCTTGCGGAGCCATTTGCGGTGCCTGACTGACAGATAATGACGACGCAGCCAGCTGCAGCCCTTTCTTTCACGCAAAAATGCGAAATCGTCAATGACCACAACCCAGCCGCCTGTTTCGTCCCTGTATTTTTTCATATCCTGTGTCCCTGAGACAAATTGCAGGGCAAATATACAACATTTCAGGATATATATTATCACCCGGCGTTTCGCAATTACAAAACTTAAATTCATTATCTTTGCGGACTTAAACAGGTCTCAGCCTGCGACTAGGCAAGACCACAACATCGAATATTAATGAGGAAACTATTCTGCATCATCACGTTTACGATTGCCACACTTTGCCCGGTGAAGTCTCAGACAATTGACGGAAGCAATGTCCGGAACACCGATCCGATTTCGTTTGACCTTGACATAAGGCAGATGAGGCACTCCATTATGCCGGATTTCAGACACCGCTACGATGACTACATCCAATACTCCCCAGCCGTTCTGATGGTCGGTCTGAAGGCCTTTGGCTACAAGGGACGGACCGGATGGGGCCGGATGATTGTCAGCGACGCCTTTTCAACAGCCCTGATGGCCGGAATAGTCTATGCAATCAAGAATTCCGTCAAAAGACTGAGGCCAGACGGTTCTTCCCGGAATTCCTTCCCCTCCGGGCACACCGCAACAGCCTTTCTCACAGCGACAATGCTGCACAAGGAGTACGGATGGAGAAGTCCCTGGTTCAGCGTCGGAGGATACACGGTAGCGACGGTTGTCGGAATTTCGAGAATATTCAACAACAGGCATTGGGCCACCGATGTCCTTGCCGGAGGAGCCATCGGAGTGGGTGCCGTCCACCTTGGCTACTACCTCTCCGACTTGATTTTCAAGGACAAATATATCCTCGACGGCTACCTCAGGCCTGATCCCTACAGCTTTGATCCAGACCACAAATACTACGAGGCGGGACTGTGGTTCTCCCGCCGATTCGTCCTTGGGAAGAAACAGGAGAAGGATGAGGGGCTGCTGCCGACAAGAGGCAGTTCCTCGGGAATCGAAGTGATGATTCCACTTCTCCCACGCACCGGAATTGCGATACGGGGAGGCATAAATCAACTTGGTTTCAAGGGTATTGAGACCGGAGAGAGCTACACGGCAGGCAAAATGCAACTCCAGTCGGTGAATATGTACAATGGTTTTGTGGGAGGTTTCTGGGTCTATCCTTTCCCGAAGGTGGTCGAATTCGATTTGAAAGCACTTGTGGGCTACGACTGGAATCCTTTCGGGAACGGGATTGATTTTGTCGCACAGGGGGCTGTGGCAGTCCGCGCGGGGGAATTTTTCAGAATAAAGGCCTTTGCCGAGTTCGAGACATTCTATCTCAGTCAGCAAAAGCCTTTTGCAAATTCTTTCTCAATCGGGTTCACCAGCTCTTTCTGCTGGTAGGATCTCCCTGCCTTAGCAAACTCTTACCTTGAAAATTGCCTTGTGGATGGTACCCTCGCCGATGAGCGGAGCGTGAGCTGTTTCAGGAGCAAAAGTGATGACACCTCCCTTCTCCACTGTCACGGTCTCCTGAACAGGATCCTTGTAGAACATTATGTCCTTTTCAGTGTTGAACTCTCCGTCCGGCTCCGTGCACTCGGTGCGCGGCTTCACCCCGAAAGTCTCGGCCTTTGACAGCGGCACCTGGATGTCAATGTACTGGTCGTGCACTTCAAGGCGAGCCTGCTGAGGGGTTTTCATCTGGCTGTCAACGATGTTGACGAAAAGATTGTCCCCGTCAAGGATGTGTTTTCCATTCTCAAGGGCATTCAGGTCATTGTTCCGTATATACTCCATTGCGGCAGCATAGTACGGGTTTTCCATCAGATTTTTTTCCATTATTGTGGTTGTATTTTGATATTTACGACAAATATATACAAAAATTGTCTTACCTTTGCCTCCGATAGCTCTGGTGTTGGAACTGGTAGACAAGAGGGACTTAAAATCCCTTGCCCCGAAAGGGGCGTACGGGTTCGATCCCCGTCCGGAGCACAAGGGACGCCTCGTTCACTTCAGGCCCGATCCGAAGAATTATTTCAATTGACCTGAAATGTATTTGCTGAGTATTTCTCCCGTATGTTCCATCCCGTCACCCAGCAGGTTGAGGAAAGAGCCGAACCTGCCACCGGTAGCACTCACAACTATCTTACATAGGATTTCTTCCGGATTCTCCGTTGATGAGATCACAAATTCTGAAAGCATATTACCATTCTTTTCAACCTGACGAACCACCAACTCAGCCCTATAAGAGGCATTTTCGTGTTTCCCGACAAAAAGGGATTTCTTCATCAATTTCGAATTGATTCCTTCATAAAATCTCCCCACATAGTTATGGCGGTCTTTCCACCAGTCTTCCTCCTGTACCGCAATTTCATCTTCGGTCATCCCAAGAATACTTGCCTGGGAAAAATCCACAGAACAATCGAGGAAGGTCTGCCCCTTCAAAAAAGAAAGATTTCCCTGAACCAACTGCTGAGCAGATGCGGCAAAAGGCAATAGAAATATTACAACAAGAAGAAAACAAAACTTTTTCATCTCAAACATATTTATTAGGATTGTTTTTCAGTATTACCTTGTGGAAACGGCGGCAGCGAGTTTCGCAGCGAGAGCTGCGAAAGCGGCCCCGTCGGGACGGGCCGAGAGAGCCGCAGGCTCTCCGCTGTCGCCTCCCTCCCGGATGCTCTGGACAATCGGAATCTGGCCCAGCAGGGGGATGTCATACTTTGCAGCCATCCTCTGGCCGCCTCCCTTGCCGAAAATGTAGTAGCGGTTGTCCGGGAGTTCCTCCGGGGTGAACCACGACATATTCTCCACAAGACCGAGAATCGGCTTGTCCACACCCGGGTTGCGGAACATATTCACACCCTTCTCGACATCCGCCAGAGCCACATCCTGCGGAGTGCTCACAATGAGGGCTCCTTCAAGAGGGATGTCGTGGACAAGGCTGATGTGGATGTCACCGGTTCCCGGAGGCATATCAATCAGCAGGAAGTCCAGCTCACCCCAGCGCACCTGCAGAATCATCTGCTTCAGGGCATTGCAGGCCATCGGTCCGCGCCAGATGAGGGCCTGGTCAGGCTTCGCGAAATAACCGATTGACATCCATTTCACTCCGTACTTCTCCACCGGCATTATCACCTCCTTCCCTGTCACTTCCTCCTGGAAAGCCTCGGGTACAAAACCCTCAGTGGCTGTCATCTTCGGAACTGAAGGGCCATAGACATCGGCATCGGCAAGGCCCACCTTGAAGCCTGCCCGCGCAAGAGCCACAGCCAGGTTGACTGCCACAGTTGATTTTCCAACGCCTCCCTTGCCGGAAGCCACCCCGATGATGTGGGAGACATTCTCCAACTCCTCGAAGCCAAGGTCAAGTCCGGCCTTCTTCTTTGCCGGAGCAGGATTGCTGATGACAGTCTTCACCTCAACCCGGGCTCCCTCAGGGCAATGCCTGTTGATTACAGCCCTGGTGCTGCCGATGAGATACTCAGCAAGAGGGTCCCTGTGTTTAGGGAATCCGAGGGTGACCGTAACAAGGTCACCCTCAACTGATATGCTTTCGACCATACCGAGTTCCACGATGTTCCTGTCACCCTTTGCCGGATGCTGGACCTCGGTCAGCCATTTTCTTATTTCATTGATTTCCATTGTCCTGAACCACTCAAGTTTCGCAAGTTCAAACTATTTCACTATGTCCATCTCGTCCAGCAGCCAGCCTGCCCCGCCGAACTTGTCAACTATGAAAAGGACATACCTGATGTCCACGTTGATACACCTCTGGAGATCCGGTTCAAACATAACGTCGCTGCTCATCGACTCCCAGTTTCCGTCAAAGGCAAGTCCCAGGAGATGCCCCTCGGCATTCATAATCGGCGAGCCGGAGTTTCCTCCCGTGATGTCATTGTTGCTCAGGAAAGCCACCGGCATCTTGCCGTCAGGCAGGGCGTATGGGCCAAAATCCTTCGCATTGTACAACTCCTTCAGCTTTGAAGGAACCACGAACTCCCAATTGTCCGGGTCTTCCTTCTCCATCACTCCGTCAAGGGTTGTGTAGTACCTGTACAGGACGGCATCGCGAGGTGAATATCCCTTGACATTGCCGTAGGTCAGACGCATAGTCAGGTTTGCATCAGGGTAGGAAGGCTGACCTTTCTTCCATTCGAGAAGTCCGGCAGTGTAGGTCTTCCTTGCAGCCTGAAGGCCGCTGCCTGCCTCCCTGTTCATTGCGTATGTGCTATAGACAACATCCTGGATTGATTTCCCGAGCACACAGGCAGGATCGGAGAAAATGACCTTTCCATTCTGCCTGACTGCATCCAGAAGGGTGGCCGGGTCCACAAAAATGCTCGACTCGAAAACCCTGTCCACATAGGCGTCAATGTCCATTGTGGCGAAGTCCTCTCCCAGACCCTGAAGGAAGTTCTCCGGCGAGGCATTCTCCCTGTAGAACCTGAGCATAGCCTTGGCCACCTTCCTGTCAAGCGGAGCGCTGTAGTCCTTGTAGGCCGCAGCAACCTGCTCTGCAGCGGAAACATACGCAGAAGCAGAATCCTTTCCGGCCTTGAGTTCTTTCCTGAAGGCAATCTGCATTCCGATTGCGAAATTGTAAATCTCGATTCTACCCACCGACTCGTAGGCCGTCAGGAAATCCAGGTAAGGTTTGCGGCTCTTGTCAACACAGGCACGCAGATCGGCAATGGCATTGCCATAGAGGGCTTCGCGTTTTTTGTTTGCACACGCCCATTTCTGGAAATCCGCCTCTTCCTGCCTTGCCCTTCCGATGACATCCAGCTTGTCGAAAGCCAGTTTCATTCCCTGCCATTTCTTCCAGCCGTTTGAAGACTGTGCATATTTGCTTGCATATTTGATTTTCACGGCAGGGTCCGCAAGCATATCCTCCAGCATCACGTTCTGCCTGATCGTACGGGCGGCGATGCTGATGTCGTTCTGCTGAAGCTGGAACTCGAGTTCCGGAGAGGTCTGGAACCTTGTCGTCCGTCCCGGGAAGCCGATAATCATCGTGTAGTCCCCTTCCTGCACACCCCTGAGGGAAATCTTCAGGTGATTCTTAGGAGTCAGAGGCACATTCTCAGCAGAGTATTCCGCAGGAGTGTTGTCAGGGGCAGCATATACCCTGAACATCGAGAAATCTCCCGTGTGACGCGGCCACATCCAGTTGTCGGTGTCCGCCCCGAACTTTCCGATTGATGAAGGCGGTGCACCCACGAAACGGATGTCCTTGTAGGTGGTCGTCACATAGAGATATGTCACATTATCATCGTAGTAGGTCTCGAAACGTGCATCACTCACAGGATTCGCCGCGCGGGCATCATCCAGGAGCTTCTGTCTGACTTCCATCATCCTGGCATTGACCAGGGAATCCTTCTTTTCAGAATTTTTGAATTCCTTCTCCGCCTTCCTCAAAGAAGAGTCAAGGTAGTCCGTCACATCCTCCATATACTCCAGGAAAGTCACCGTGAGACCCTCGCAAGGCAGCTCCTCGGAACGGTTCATAGCCCAGTATCCATCAGCAAGATAGTCGTGACCTATTCCGCTGAGCGCCTGGATGTTGCTGTAACCGCAATGATGGTTGGTCACCAGAAGTCCCTGATTTGAAATGATTTCCCCGGTGCATCCCCTGCCGAACTGCACGACGGCATCTTTCAGAGAAGTGCTGTTCACACTGTAGATTTGCTCGGGAGTCAGTTTGCAGCCGGCCTGTTTCATCGCGCCGGCATTCATTTTTTTCAGAAGCGGCAGAAGCCACATTCCCTCGTCGGCGAAAAGACAACCCGCAGAAAGCGAGATGGCCGCCAGAACACAAATAAATTTTTTCATCATATTAAATATATTTACATTTCCGAAATATTAAATATTCCTTTATTAAATATTCACGTACTCAAAACAAAACAGGCTCAAGAGCCTTGAGGTGAAAGGATTTCCTGTGATAGGGGGTGTAACCGAACCTGCGGATGGCCTCGATGTGCTCAGGGGTAGGATAACCCATATTGTGGTCCCAGCCGTACTGCGGATATTCCCTTGCAAGCGACAGCATCTTCTCGTCCCGCCAGGTCTTGGCAAGGACAGATGCGGCCGCTATGGCCGAAAATTTCCCGTCACCGCCGACGATGCACTCAAAAGGAATGCCATCGAAAGGCTTGAAACGGTTTCCGTCTATCAAAAGAAACTCAGGACGGACAGAAAGCCTTGCCACCGCCCTGCGCATACCCTCGAGAGAGGCATTCAGAATGTTCATCTGGTCAATCTCCTGAGCGGACACCTCCTCGACCGCCCACGCAATGGCTTCCGCCTCGATGATCGGACGGAGTTTCTCCCTGGCAGAAGAGGTCATCTTCTTGGAGTCGTTCAGAAGTGGGTGATGAAAATCCTTCGGCAGAATCACCGCAGCAGCATAGACAGGACCTGCAAGGGGGCCGCGTCCAGCCTCGTCACATCCCGCCTCAACCAGATTCTCATTCAGGAATTTCTGCAATTCACGGCGCATAATGGCGCAAAGTTACTCATTATTGCCGTCGTCAGCAAGTTTTTTCTTGAGCATCGCAATCATTTCATCCTTCGTGAGGAGGGTATCTTTCAATGCGGTGATATATGAATTCAGGGTGTCGATGGTGTTCTCAAGCCGCTTCATCTCGCTCTCATATTGCCTTATGATGGCGGACCTCTCCTCCTCAAATTCATGCTCAATGTCATTGAAACGCATCGCCATATTTTCCGAAGGCTTGTAACCGAGCACGAGTTCCTCCGCAGTCACGTCAAGAAGGCGTGCGATGTCCTCTACCTTGTCACTGATGAGACGGGTGTCCCCCATCTCTATGTTACGGTAAGCAGTGCGAGAAAGGCCCAGTTTGTCTGCCATCTCGGTTTGGGAAATGCCGGATGCCTTCCTTTTCTGGCTGATATTCTTTTTGACCGAATAATTGTTCATCGCACATGATAATTGCAGACAAAATTAGACCTTGCTTGTTTTTCGATGTGCCAACTTTTTGTTGTCAATGGCAACAAAAACATATCAAAAAGAGAAAAAACATTAAAAAAAAGAAAATATTGAACATTTTTTGACAACAATGACAATGAAAACTTGTTAATTTGGCAGGCAAGTATGAGATTTGGCAACATAATTTGTTTGATATGGAGGACAATTCAAATGGAGGAGAAATGTTTTGAGAGATTCGTCTCTCTTCTTGAAGACGAAAAAATCTATCTGAAGAAAGGTATCACCTTCGTGGAGATCTGCGGACTTGCCGGTGCCTCCCCTCTGGAAATGGAAATGTTTCTGGAAGGGACATTCGGCGTAAGCGGAGAGCAAGTGCTCCGGCTTTACATGGAAGGCAAGCCGATTTGTTTTCTTTAGGAAATATATGCGTTGATTTTTTGATTATCTTTAAGTAATTTTGTGAGTTCTATAAAAATCAGGAACAGATGAAACATTTTACATTGCCCAAGGACGGAGGCCTGATAGAGGAAGGACTCCCGAAAGACATTCTGCATAGCTACGAGAAAATCCCGACGGAGATTTTCGAAGAATCCCAGGATGCAAGTGAAAAAATCGCCGACATCATCATCAACGCAATCAAGGAAACGAAGGACGGTGGCTTCAAACTGGGGCTGACTACAGGTGCAACACCGATATCGCTCTACAAGGAGCTTGTCAGGAGGCACAAGGCCGGAGACATTTCCTTTGCCGATGTGGAGGTATTCAGCATTGATGAATACTATCCTATCGGAGCCAGCGAGAGGCAAAGCCGCAACAGGAGGCTTCACGATGAATTTCTCAGTCTGGTTGATGTGAAACAGGAGAACATCCACATTCCTGACGGGACGGTTCCGGAGGAGAAGATTTCCGAATACTGCGCAGAATTTGACAGGAAGGCAACCGGACTTGACCTTCTTGTAATGGGAGTCGGCACCGAAGGCCAGATCGGCTTCAACGAATCAGGCTCCAGGGAAATGAGCCGCACAAGAACCGTGCTGATGTCCTACAAGAACAGGAAGACCCAGTCAAGGAACTTCAACGGCAACATCAACGACACACCGAGAGTCGCCATCACAATGGGAATCGGAACGATGATGAGTGCGAAAAAGGTCATTCTGATGGCCTGGGGCGAGGACAAGGCTGCCGCAGTCAGGGACATCGTGGAAGGAGACCCTTGCGTCCAGTGCCCTGCATCGCTTCTCCAGAGACACGGCAACATTACATTCTATGTTGATGAGAATGCGGGAGCGCAACTCTCAAGGGTTGTGGCACCGTGGCTTGTCGGTCCTTGCGACTGGACTCCGAAATTCATCAGAAAGGCCGTTGTCTGGCTCTGCGAGAAAGTCCACAAGCCTATTCTGAAGCTCACCTACGCCGACTACATCGAGAACTCGCTCAGCGAACTGCTTGAGAAGAAGGGTCCTTACGACAAAATCAACATAGACGTGTTCAACGACCTCCAGCACACCATCACCGGATGGCCCGGCGGAAAGCCGAATGCCGATGACAGCACAAGGCCTGTGGCTTCGTCTCCGTTCCCGAAGAGGGTGGTCGTCTTCTCACCTCACCCTGATGACGATGTGATCTCAATGGGAGGAACATTCATCCGTCTTGTGGAGCAGGGGCACGACGTGCATGTGGCATACGAAACTTCCGGAAACGTCGCAGTGCACGATGATGTTGTCCTCCAGCATATGGACACTGCCCACGAACTCGGATTTGCAGACGAATTCGACAGAGTCAAGAAGATTGTGGATTCAAAACGCCCGGGAGAACCTGAGCCACGTGCCCTGCTGAATCTCAAGGCTGCCATCAGAAGGGCAGAAGCCCGCGCAGCCGTGCGTTCATTCGGTCTGAACGACAATACCAACGCCCACTTCCTCAACCTTCCTTTCTACGAGACGGGAGGAATCAAGAAGGGCGAGCGCACACAGAAGGACATCGACATCATCATCGATCTGCTCCAGAAGGTTCAGCCTCACCAGATCTATGTGGCAGGAGACCTCGCAGACCCTCACGGAACACACCGCGTCTGCACCGAGGCCGTGCTTGAGGCCCTCAACCAGCTTGAGGGCGAGGCTTGGATGAAGGACTGCCACGTCTGGCTCTACAGGGGCGCCTGGATGGAATGGGAGCTCGGCAAAGTTGATATGGCAGTTCCACTCAGCCCTGACGAGCTGATCAAGAAACGCCACGCCATCTACCGCCATCTCTCACAGAAGGACATCGTTCCTTTCCCTGGAGACGACAGCCGCGAATTCTGGCAGAGGGCCGAGGAAAGGACACAGAACACAGCCAGGCTGTACAACGAACTCGGTATGGCCGAATATCAGGCCATCGAGGTGTTCGTCAAACTGTTCTAAGGAATATGAAACCATTAAAATTGACAATATGAGATTGATTATCGAAGAAACCGACAAGAAAGGGTCCGTGTGGGCCGCCAATTACATAGTCTCAAGAATCAAGGCAAAGGCAGCCGTAACAGACAAGCCATTCGTCCTCGGTCTCCCGACCGGAAGCACGCCGATTGGAACCTACAAGGAACTCATCAGGCTCTATCAGGCCGGAGAAATCTCCTTCAAGAATGTCATCACATTCAATATGGACGAGTATGTGGGCCTTCCTGAAGAGCATCCGGAAAGCTACCACTCCTTTATGGCAAAGAACTTCTTCGACCACGTTGACGTTCCAAAGGAGAACATCAACATCCTCAACGGCAATGCTCCGGACCTGGAAGCAGAATGCGAGTCCTACGAGCAGAAGATTCTTGCCGCAGGCGGAATAGATCTCTTTATGGGAGGAGTCGGAGAAGACGGTCACCTCGCTTTCAATGAGCCGTTCTCCTCACTAGTTTCCCGTACAAGGGTCAAGAGTCTCACCTACGATACCATCCTCGTCAATTCCCGTTTCTTTGACGGAGACATCAGCAAGGTGCCGACAAAGGCAATGACAGTCGGAGTGGGCACTGTGCTCAGCTCAAAGGAAGTTCTCGTCCTCGCCTTCGGACACAAGAAAGCCCGTGCCCTCCAGCAGGCTGTCGAGGGAGCCTACTCACAGAGCTGCACCCTTTCAGCCCTCCAGGCACACCAGAAAGGTATCATCGTATGCGACGAACTGGCAGCAGGTGAACTCAAGGTCAACACCTACCGCTATTTCAAGGACATCGAAAAGGATAATCTCTAGAATCTACTGCTTTACTTTTTTCATCCCCGGCCGTGGTCGGGGATTTTTTGTGCAGAGATGCCCGATATGGGTCAAGCAGGACAGAAGGGGAAGGAACAATTGTCAGAGGACGAACATCAGGCTGATACGAAGATCCTTTGGCAGGATGAACGCTCCCCATGGTCCCTGGTACCTGTGGCTGACTCCGCCCCATAAGCCCAGACCGAAATCCAGATTGAGATGTCTGGAGAGCATCAGTGAGTAACCCGCAGAGAATCCGGCTCCAATTCTGTCGGCCGTACCGTTGAGGAATTTCAGAGGAAGACCCTCGGAGCTGCTGCTCTCGGCACCGAGGAAAGGTCTCAACCAGAAACCGCTGTAAGTGTACCATGGCCAATATCTCGCACCCACGGTTACACAACGACGTCTGTCAGACAGGGAACCTTCCTTGAACTGCCAGTTGTTGAATTCGAATGTGACATCAGTGGACCAATTCCTTGAGCAGGCATATTCCAAGGACAGGTTGACAGTCGCGAGATCCGCCCAGCTGGCAAGATTCGTCGAAATGGACAAAGGACCGCGGACTTTGTCAGATTGCCTGTAAGGTTCCCAACCGCCCTCTCCGAGGTTATAGGACAGTCCGACAAGAAGTTCTCCACCGAGAGCCTTGCCGGCGCTCTTGCCGGTCAGACGGCCGAACATTCCTCTTCCGCGGAGGTCCACGATGAAACTCATCTTGTCATCCAGTCTGAAATCATTTAGGAGTCCGACACCAGCGGCATAATCTACGCCCTTGGACGAAGAGAAATGATTCCAGGAATTCATCACTCCAAAATGGATGTAAGGAGATGCCGAATATATCCTGTCCGGCTTGAATCCGCCAAAAGTGTTCGACATATTCCATAAAAGGTCCGCGTGGACATACAGACAGTCAAATTCACTGTCATCATCCTTTGCCATATTCTCAAACAGAACTCCCAGACGTCCTCCCCAGTCAGGAGAGAACCACTTCCCGACTGCCAGTTCCATCGAAGGGGCAGGCCTTCCGTTGAAACGGCTCCAAGTATCAAGCACCATCCCGGCTCCTCCGGAGGCCTGAATGAACCAATTGTCCCAGAAGCCGTTGAGATGGACTCCTGTTCCGTTTCCGTCCCAGACATCCTTCCCGAATGTGAATGAAAGACCGGCCAATGCCGAAGCCTCGACTGAGAAACGTCCTCCGGTACCGAACTGACGCTCGGAAAGGACGAGGCCGCGCACATCTGCGAATATCCCTAGGGAACCCGTCAGTTTCCAACTGCTCAACAGTCCCACTCCGGCAGTCGGCTGTACAATGAGGGAATTCCTGCGAAGGAAGGACACACCCATCGTGACATAAGGATCTATGCTCCATATCCTTTCAGGGTCATATCCGGCCACCGTCCTGCGGAAATCCCAGAGCACGTCTCCGTGAAGGTAATTCCACCCGTAATTCGCATCGTTGGCAGCAAGGCTTCCACCCTGCAGTCCCAGACGCCCGCCAAAAGTAGGAGAGAACATTTTCTGGACTCCGAAATCAAAAGCAGGCTTGAACCGGAGATTGGAAGGATTGAGGACGGACAAGCTCAGCACATTTGCACCGCCTGCAAGATAAACGGACCAGTTGCCGAAGAATCCGTTGTACTGGGCCTCACCCGGCAGATACCGGACTCCCTCCTCCTTGTCCCATTGCTGCTTTTTCCACAGGAGGGTTCTCGAATTGATGTTGTAAACCAGTCCTGCCATCAGGGAAACCTGAAGTAACATTCCCCTGTCCCTTCCGATTGAACGGCCGTTGAGAAGCGTTCCTCTCACATCCGCGAACAAATCGACATTCGGAGTGATTGCGAAGAGGTTATAGAGACCGGCTCCAGCGGCAAATTCACTCTTGAAACGTTCCCCAAGATGCTCCATTGAATTGAAAACTCCGAGATGCAAGTAAGGAGATGCAGTCCAGAGATGCCAGCCCCTGGTGCGGCAGAACGTGTTCGTCCAGTTCCACAACAGGTCAGCGTGAAGATAGGCGAAATCCATCCTGTCCCCAGTGATATTCTGTCTCATTCCAAGCCCCTGAACCCCGAGACGTGCTCCGGCGAAAGAGGAAAACCACTTCCCGATGCTGATGTCTCCCGTAGGCGCAGCGAATCCTGTCCAACGCCTTCCGTTGGTTACGGCATCAACTCCGCCACCTATGCTGAAGAACCAGTCTTTCCAAAAACCCCTGTTGACAAGCCGCTTCCGTTCCCCTTCAAAGACAGGGTCATTCCCGACATAATCCCATCCGCTCTTTCCAAGGTCAAACTGCACACCTGCCATTGCAGATGTCATCAGGACTTTCCCGGCAGAATGCAGAACGGCGCGTTCACTCATCATTGTCGCCCTCAGGTCAAGATATACTGAAAGAAAATGATTCAGCCTGAAATTGTTCTGTAACCCGACACCGGCCCCGAATCCCTTTGAGGCAAGACGGCTGCGGGAAGTATTCAGATACATTCCGACATTGACGTATGGCATCATTGTCCACAACCTGTCCTGCTTGTATCCTCCAAAGGTGCTGACAACGTCCCAAAGCAAATCCCCGTGGACATAATTGTATCCGAATGTCCTCTCCGAGGTCGCTATCTGGACACCCTGCCAGCCCACCCTCGCTCCGAACATCGGATTGAACCACTTTCCGAAATTGAAATCTAATGCCGCAGTCGCAGGGGAATCAAAATGTCCGACACCGACATTCAAGGCATTGACTCCGACCGCACCCGAGACAAACCAGTTGTCTCTGAAGGCATTCTCGTAACCGTAATCATATTTCTGCCCATAAAGGAATGCAGTCCAAAACAGCAGCAAAAAAACAAATATATATCTGAATCTCATTTCCTCTATTGCTTATTAAGTCCGTATTTCTGAATCAGCACGGTGATTTCCGGGTCGAGATTTCCGCGGAACACATACATAGGTTCAAGTTCACAAGCCCTTTTGTAATATTGACAAGCCTCCTCATCACGTGAGAAACGTGACATCAGTATGGCTTTCAGGTAGCAGACCTCAGATGTTTCCTCCTCGTTCTCAAGACAATTGAGTGCACTGAGATTGCGGTCCATAGCCATATATGCCACGGCAGAATTGTAATCATTGTAATCCTTGAGAATATTGAGCGCCCCTTCGAAATCCCTGTCCCTCAGGAGTTGGACTCCCCTGGAATATGTAGTGTCCACTTCCTCCGTCTGCACGAATTCCTCAACCATTCCCTTGCGGTGGAGATTGAAATTGAACCTCACCACCCTCAGTTTGGGATACAGATTCTCCTTGAGATACGGATACCATTCCTCACGTCTCATAGCCCATTCGCGCGAGTCGATGTTTGATGCGTATTTCTCAGCTATCCGAAAATATGTCTCCTTTTCACTATCGTCCATATTTACATCGGCGGCAACCAGTTTGTCAAGTCCCTCCCAATCCTCAGGAGTGTATGTAGAGATGAAAGGAACACGGCTCACCTTCTCCTCCCTGATCACATTGCCAAACTCATCCACGGCGAAGCCCTTTTCCATTTCGACAGAATCGATATATTCCTTCATAAATTTCTCGAAGAGTCTGGTGACGTTACGGCTCCTTCCACGGGAAATCCTCTTGTTTACCGACATACGGCCTTCCGGAGAGCAGGAGGCATTCACTATGATTGAATCCAGGTCAAACTCCTCGTTCTGGAGCAGGCTGCGGAGATTCGACTCTATCAGGGCTATTTCCGAAGCATTGTCCGCGAGTTCAGGATTCACATTGACCTTTCCGAGACTGAATTTGATGTCGTAGGTAGTATTCGCCTCCTGGTGACGCCACACAGTCTTCATCTTGTAGCGAGTGATATCCTTGACAAAGTGGGAAAGTGAACTGATGGGATATTCTATCGAATCCGTCCGGGGCATACGGTAAATTTCCCTCTCACGGTCATATATGCTGCTCTGGAGTGTGATGTAGGCATATTTGAGGTCTTTCTTCGTGTCTATCGTCTGGACGTAACGGCACATATAGTCTCCGGCAGGATTCAGGACAACCGTGTCAAGACGGATTCCCTGTTCTCCGATCGGGGTTTTCACAAATTTCCGGAACATCTTCTCCTTGTTCTCTATTTTCTTGTTGTTGCTCTTTACAAGCCAACTCTTCGTGTAATGCTCAACGGCCTCCTTCGCATTGACATCATATCGGGAAACAAATTCAGCATCACTTACATAGGTAGAATCGTTGCGAAGTTCGTAAAGTGAAGGGATGTTGCGGCGTATGAACTGCTCAAGCTGGTGTTTGTAAATCAGGCGACTGCTGTCTGTGATGATGCTTGCCAGAAATTTTTCGTACTGCTGATATCCAAGAAGCTGTCTCTTGCGGTAGGAGTCTCCTGTCACATAGACACTTTCAAGAGTGGTTGTGTCCCTAACTCCCTTGCAGTCAAGGGTCAGGATAGGGTCCAGACGCAATTGCCATTCGGTATCCATCACCCTCTTCGGGACCAGAATCTCAAATGGAAGTTCCACCTTTCCGTTCCTTTCGGCAACCTGATATATCCGGCTGATTACCACGGCAGCCTCCAATTCTTCAGTCGGAATCATTTCTCCCGTGGCATCATCAAGAACGGCATTCATTATAAAAGGATCACCTGCGGACTTGAGACTGTCAACAACCTTGATCGGTTCTACCTCTTCCGCGGAAGCAGCCGATTCATTGTTTGACAGGACCGGGAATATGTCAACATTCACTCCCTCCGCCTTAATCTGCTGAATCTTTCTCTGACCTGCACATCCCTGCAGAAGCACTACAACACACAACAAAAACAGACT
This sequence comes from uncultured Bacteroidales bacterium, assembly GCA_945948555.1. GTDB lineage: Bacteria > Bacteroidota > Bacteroidia > Bacteroidales > UBA932 > Cryptobacteroides. The sequence continues at coordinate 55,691 of CAMFBM010000014.1, forward strand.
GCCTCCGACAAGGGGACACATAACTCTTTTAACCATAAAAAAAAATTGCCTTCTACTGAACGGTGGCAAAAATAGTAAATTATTTGCAAACACGAAATTATATACAAAAAAAGGCCGTCTGCCTTGACAATGAGCCGGGTATGTCTGAATACCAGGCCAGTGTCAAACTCGAGAATTTAATCATTATTTCAAGTTGTACGATATCTATAAAATCACGGACTTTTTTGATAATGCCATATTCATCCTGCAGCAAAGATCCGTCTTCAGGTCCGGACAATCGAGTAGGAGGAAAACAAAGGATTCTTGGAGTTTTCCTCCTATTTCCTTTGTTTCCCGACCTCTCACACCACCGTACGTGCCGTTCGGCATACGGCGGTTCCTTACATTC
>CAMFBM010000015.1 GCA_945948555.1 uncultured Bacteroidales bacterium
ATCGGTCGAATAAGTTCTTCCGTTCTTGTCCTCTCTTCTTCATCTGCACAGTTGGCCAAAATTTTCTCACGCTTATCGGAAGAAATTATGAAGGCATCATTATACCCGGTAAGAACACCTCTAAAAATTTGTACATCCCATTCGCGGAGGGGTACACCAACTGTTTCTACCTTCTGTTTTATACTCCGTTCAATGTTACTTAAGATTGACCAAGACTCTGTTCCAAATGAGCATTGCACACAATTTGTCTGCACATAATCGCTCCTATTTCTCTATCAGGAAAGTATTGATAAACCGACACAATGTATTTCGGTCCACCTTGCAGATCTTTGCAATCTGTCGTTTTGAAATTTTGGCCTTAAGTAGTTCGTCTATCAATGCCTTCTTCGCATACAGTTTGTACTTTGACTCGTCTGTTTTCCTGCCGACCGGCCTTCCAAGCGTGATGCCTTCAGCCTTCTTTCGTGCCAATGCCTCCTTTGTCCTCTGGCTGATGAGGTTTCTCTCTATCTCAGCAGACAAGCCGAATGCGAATGCCAGGACTTTGCTTTGGATGTCCTCCCCAAGCCGGTAATTATCCTTGATCGTCCAAACCCTGCACTCTTTCGTCATACAGATGTTAAGGATTTCCATTATCATAAAAAGGTTTCTTCCGAGGCGGGACAATTCTGCACAAATTATCAAATCGTCCTTTTGTACCTTGTTCAGGAGTTTACCTAGCTCACGTTTATTGTAATTCTTTGTACCACTGATCGTTTCTTCTATCCAACCATCGATATGCATTTGTTCCCTTGCGACAAAATTGTTTATCTCGAACCGCTGGTTCTCGACGGTCTGCTTGTCGCTGCTGACCCTAATGTAACCATATATCATAAGTTCTGTGTTTGATGAATTGCGGTGAAAATAATACACCTTTGTTTCTACTACAATAGAATATATGCAAGTCAATACAGTTTCAGAACCATTAAGATCATTCTTTGACAAGTTAAAAGAGTATTAACTGGTATGGAACAGAATATGTACGTTCATTAAGAGGCGAAAGATAATAAAGTACCATCAGTAATCAGATCCACATCGAAACCGAGAGTCTCGCTCAATTCCGGCGAAATCTTAGCGTGTCTAGTCAGCATAGGCATATCAAATTATTTCACCGGCCCATAGGGCTTTGAAGAAGTCGGTCACGTAATAGAGGTCTACGTCACCGCTGCGGCGGCTGATACGATCCCTGGACACAATGATTTGTTTGGTGCTCGGATGCTCCTTCGCAAACTCCGTTACTCCCTTCTTGTCATCGTGGTCAATGTGCTCCTTTGATTTGATTTCAATGGCCACGCGGGCATCACCGATGACGGCATCAACCTCGAGGTTCTCATGGTACATAATAACTCTAAATTTCCTCAAACTGATTGCGGATTTTCCAGGAATATCCGCAATCACAATGCGAATTTAACAATGTTTATCTGAATACTATAATCTTTGCAGGATTTACTTTGAATGAACCTGCATCAACTTGATACTCTGCTGAGCCTGCTGAATCAGTTATGCCGACGGATCACTCTAGTTTAAAGTGTTAAGGAATCTTCAAAAAATAACCAGCATCATCTATGAATAATCTTTCCGGTACATATTGCTTTTCTCGAAAATCTTATCCATATCTGAAGCAGGTTATTTTTTCATATTCCTTACCTCACATTCAGTATAGGAAACCAAGCATCCAGAGCGGGAGTTTTGCACCATCCGGCATATCCCAGTCATCTGCGAAGATATATGAATCCTTAAGTCCGGCAATCTGGGAGAAGTCTTTGCTTCGTCCATCGATTTCATTTTTTACGAGTCAAAGAGAAGAAAAAAGACTTGCAGGAGGGAGCCGCTACATCCTGTCCATTTCGCGGCGAAGGTCTTTTTCCTTGATTGACTGGCGTTTGTCATACTCTTTCTTACCTCTTGCGAGGGCTATGAGCAGTTTTGCATATCCACCCTCGGAGATGTACAGTTTCACTGCGACAATCGTAAGGCCCTTCTCCTTGACCGCCCTCTGGAGTTTGAGCAGTTCACGCTTCGTGAGGAGGAGTTTGCGGTCACGGCGCGGGTCGTGGCGCCCCCAGGTTCCCCACCAGTAGTCCGCCACGTGCATATTCTTGACATAGAGTTCACCTCCGTTGAAATAGCAGAAAGCGTCCACAAGGGAGGCTTTGCCTGCCCTTATGGACTTTATTTCCGTGCCAGTGAGCACTATTCCCGCCTGATAGGTCTCTAGAAATTCGTAATCAAACGAGGCTCTGCGGTTCTTTATTTCTACTTCGCTTTTCGCTTTCGGCATATTTCCTCCTCCTTCTTCGTCAGCCGGATTACCGTCCACCTGTCGGAATTGTAAATATAGATAAAAAACGCTGTTTTTAATCTATATTTCCTCTATAAATCCCAAATCCCCCATAGTCCCAAATATGCCAGAGTTCGTGAGGAAATCAGAAACGGTGTGAAGCACCGCACTGGCGTTGGTGCGTCAGTGGTAAATAAAATATAAATTTCCTCTACGAGCACTAATGCTCAAACAGGCGTCCTAAGCCACATAAAGCGTTAGTCAGTTTGTCAGACGGGTAGTTAACACCACAAATATAGTGACCTTACAATATGCGGTATATATTGTGACGACCGACTATTCGTCAGCCGTTTCAATATCGGAACTGGACGGCTTGTATTCACGGTATTCAGCATTGTCGTGCAGAACAAACCAGATGGCGGTGAGAATCTTTCTGGCAATGGCGACCTGTACTTTCATTTTGTTCTTTCGCCGAACAACGGTTTGGGTGTAACTGAACTTGCTGAAGAAGCATCCATCTTCGACTGGCACTCATCCTTATGGCGCTGTGCGAGTTCTACCTCTTCGCGCAATTGTCGTATGACATCAATGTCCGTTTCGGAAATCACACCAGTCAGTGAAGCGAGGATGACATCATTCCCGCAGCGGTTGACAGTCCGTTTGTGTATTGCCTTCGCCAGCTCAGTTGGGTCCCGCACACCCTTCGAGATGAGTTTAACCACCTCCTTGTAGCTTTTACTGTCGGTTGTGGACAAATAGTTGCTTATACGGATGTTACAACACTGAAGGGATGCGTCCAGCTTGCGGACACATTCCGCGTTAAGGTCGGATATGCGCCTGTCGTATTGTCTGAGACGCTGAATGATGTCACCGGGGACATAGCTCCCCTTGATCAAATCCTTGAGCAGGCAGGTGGCTAACCACTCCGCATCCTTCACATCGCTCTTCTTTCCGGGCAACTGCTTGATGAAATATAGGTTGACGAGCTTCAGCTCGGAAACATACGGCTCCAGAACACGCCACACAAGCATCCAGTAGATGCTCATGCTCTCCATACACACCTCACCGATATCATACTCCTGTAGTTTGGAAGCCAATTGTTCCAACTCAGGAGTGAGAACTCCATATTTTTCTTGAAAAACAACGCCATTCTCGTTGATAATACACGCAAAGACACTATCTTTGTGCACGTCAAGACCACATACTTGTCTCATAGGTATTCTATTTATTGGGACACCAAGCCCGTTTAACTTTAATACTTGCGGTGAGCAGTGATGCTACATCCGCTTTTTGCCTTTAAGATAGCAACGCGGTCTTGATTTTTATACAACTGGCGTAAAATCGAAAGATTTTATGTAAGTTTGTCTGGCCGGAGAGGGCTTTCAAAATCATCTCTCTGAGCTGGGTAAAGGGCTTGATAATCGTCATACTAACTTATTGTTTTGTAAATTCTAAGTTAGTGATTATCAAGCACTTGTTCAAATTTTTCGAGCAATATTTCCATCTTTTTTAACACTTTTTTCGACTTTGTTCTATTGCCGTTCGAGAGGTCTGGTATAATGACTCTAGACTGGCTATTGTAGTTGTAAGGATTTGAAAATTATATAATTGTTAATTTTTTTTGTTTTTTAACGAAGTATTGAATATAATTTGTATTTTTTGTTAATGCTAGGCTAGCCCGTCATTTCCAGGCTTTTAAAGTTTCATTCACTGGAATCTATGGTTTGGAAGCAGGGTTGGGTGGCAGAAATATTGAAGACGTTACATGACGTTTATCTTCTCAATGCAAACTTGCAGTTTGAGTAATCAGAAGAAGATACGGCAACGGGGACATCCACTTGTGATGACGTTTGAATCGCCATGCTTTAGGGCGTGTAGTTTATTCATATCATCCCTGACGTGGGCTGGCTGCGTTGCTTATCCTTCTGATAGGCTCGCCAAGGCCTGCATTGGGGATGAGCAAGAGTAAAACTCCCACGTCTTTTTGTATTCACCCGGATATGGGCAGTTACCGGACAAAAACTTTTTTATGTACAGTTCTTTGTATCGCTATCCTATGAGCATATTTTTGACCATTCTGATAGGGACGGCTCTTTTCATCGCGTGCCAGAACAAACATGCGCTTGAGAATAATGATCACACACCAGATCCTATTATTGAGGATAATATTCCTCCTGTTACAGATGGTTTTTTTTGTCGTACTGAGCCTTACTTCGAAACGCCAAGGCCACAAAGATGGTTATGGGCCAAAGACGATCGCATTGCGGTATTTAAAGAAGTAAATATTGCTAAAACATATACACTTATGGAAGAATACTACGGGAACCCCAATGGCATGTTCACTGTAGAAAATAGAAACGATGCAAACACTGAATTATCTTCCGGAATAGAAATACCGGCAATAGTTGCTATCTATCCGTATATAGATGGGCTCAAATGCAGCACTGCATCGATTGATGATAGAGGACGGGTGTGGTATACAGTTTCTGGCTTCAACTTCCCATCACTACAGGTTTATTCCGCAAACCCTCGTCCACACGAATCTCTTGTTATGGTTGCAATTAACTCTATGGAGCACTCCTACCACGAGCTCCAATTTTTAAATGCCTGCGGAGCATTGGAAATTCAACTTTGTGGTTCTTGTAAGATCAAGAGCATCAAACTTGAGGGCAATAATGGAGAAGTTCTTGCCGGGACCGGTTCGATAACGGCTTCCGCTAATTTGGAGCCTGACCCTGACCATTTAGGGCTTTTTCAGCCCCCTCCTGTGATTACAATATCGGATAACATAAGTACTTCCATCACTCTCGATTGCGGAAACGGAGTCCAACTTTACCCTACTATTCCTTCTTTTTTTCCAATGTCTATTCCACCAACCAAATTTAATAACGGATTTACTATTACAGATACAGATGGAATAGAACAGTCCATTAAAACTACAAGTTCAGAGATTAAAAGGTCATCACGAATATCAATCTCAGCTGTATCCGTACACGATAACTCACAAAATATTATTTTTGAAGACGATATTATGAAAAAAATCTGTGTCGGAAATTTCGATTACAACAAAGATGGAGAAATCTCCCATTCGGAAGCCGCAATAGTGTTCAGTCTTGACCAGATGAAGCTGACTAATAAAAATTTCAATAAGTTCAATGAATTCCAATATTTTATTTCAGTTGAATCTATTCCAGCTGATTTCTTCAAAGAAACTAATATTAAAGAAATCACATTCCCTAAAAGCCTAAACAAGATTGATAGAGGAGCCTTTTATGGCTGTTACAATTTAACAAGTATTAATATTCCAAACAACATAACTTCAATTGGAGATGAAACTTTTTATAATTGCAGCAATATGACAAGCATTACCATCCCAGAAAGTATCACTTCGATTAAAGATCGGACGTTTTATGGTTGCCACAGTTTATCTTGCATCAATATCCCAGAGAGCGTGACCTCAATTGGTCAATATGCCTTTAGTAATTGCATTAAATTAGACAGTTTGTACATCAAAGCTAAATCATTGCACAACTACGGCTTTAATGCCTTCTTAAATTGCCCGGCCATCATATATGTACCGATAGGCTCAGAAGACATATACAAGGCTGGATGGCCTGATTATGCCAGTAGAATCATTGGGTATGACTACTCTGCAGAAAAGCCCAAGATGTGACAATCAGAAAACATCAGCAAGGAACAATCCCTGATTATAATATTGCAAATTGTTTTTTAATATTATGGGAAACAATACAGGTCGTCAAATCGTTGAAGAACCAACAATCTTTACAATTCCTGTATAAGCAACTCACATATATATGCCGGACTGTTGGATGTTAGATTAATGGTAAGCATCCGAAGAGAAAGCGCTGCTAGAATTCGTGAAGGTCAATCCCAAGGCAACACAGGAGCAGATGACAATGGATTGAGTACATTTATGGATGCAATGATTGTGGATACAGTAGTCGTGGCCAAAAGGATTGACATCAAGGATTTCTTGTAGCGTATGTTCGGCGAGCCAATTGCTACTCGTCCATGCTCATCAAATCGAAGAACATTAACACCGTTTCATCGTCAGGTTCGGGAGTGACCAGCGGACTGAATTTGCACTTGGTGTAGAAGGACTCTGCATCCAGATAAGCATCAACAGTAAGGTAGCGGCATCCCACTTTGGAGGAGCCGAAGAATGTTCCTTTGATGAAAGACAGGATCATCTGCCCCAATCCTGTTCCTTGTGCATTCTTGGAAACAGCCAAACGGCCTATCTTGATGGCGGGATAGGAAGAGCGCCTCTTGGCGTTAGGGATTTTGCGGGAAAGTCTATTCCAGATGACAGGGTCAGAAACGGCACGTTCTATCTTGTCACAGGCAAGGCTGAAATAAGCAAGTGTCTGGTTGGTTTCCTGATCCTCGACAATATACGTCTTCGAGAGATGTTCACGCTCATACTTAGTGGCATTCGGCGTGTCATCTCCCGTTTCAAGCAGGAAATTGTTCAAGTCGGACTTACCGCAGTCAAAAGCTTTGAGGGAATCTTTCCCGGGGATGAAATATCTTATCTGAGGTTTCATAAAACACCCGGCGCACACCACGACTTCACTACCTCATAGGCTTTCCAAATAGCCTCTCGCTCCTCTTTGGGAAGGGGAACGACATTATGAGCCGCCATTTCGAAGCGGTAGGCATCCTCGTCATAAAGGACGGGAGTTTCTTTGATAGGCTTTGCCATAATTCGGTTCTCCTTTTTAACTATTTATGAATAAGGGATGCAGATCCGCTTGCAAATGTTGCAATTTATTTCCAACCAATTGCAAAAAATGTGCAAGACTATGAATGAATCCCGCTTTGTCAGTCCTCCTTGAAGACTTCCTTGTAGTTCCTGATGAAGTAGTCAATAGCCTTGATGCAGGAGAGAGCCACTACATCCTGTCCATTTCGCGGCGAAGGTCTTTCTCCTTGATTGACTGGCGTTTGTCATACTCTTTCTTACCTCTTGCCAGGGCTATGAGGAGTTTGGCATAACCGCCTTCCGAGATATACAGTTTCACAGCGACAATAGTAAGGCCCTTCTCCTTGACCGCCCTCTGGAGTTTGAGCAGTTCACGCTTCGTGAGGAGGAGTTTGCGGTCACGGCGCGGGTCGTGGCGCCCCCAGGTTCCCCACCAGTAGTCCGCCACGTGCATATTCTTGACATAGAGTTCACCTCCGTTGAAATAGCAGAAAGCGTCCACAAGGGAGGCTTTGCCTGCCCTTATGGACTTTATTTCCGTGCCAGTGAGCACTATTCCCGCCTGATAGGTCTCTAGAAATTCGTAATCAAACGAGGCTCTGCGGTTCTTGATTTCTACTTTGCTTTTCGCTTTCGGCATATTTCCTATCCCTCCTCCTTTTTCGACAGGCTGAAAATCCTCCCGTCTGTCGGGATTGCAAAGATAAGGAATTTTTACGACCGTGCTATGGAATAGATGATGGAATCTCCGATGACAGTCAGCAGACCGGTGCAGATGATGTAAATCACAACATCATAGTCAGTGAAACTGAAGATGAGATTCGCCGCAAACAGAACAATGAAGAACACCCATCCGACCACTTTTGCCGAAACTGCCCGCTTCCCTGCCTGGGAATATTCCAGGGCTATTGCTGGAGCGAATGTCAGAAACATAGTCAGCGCCGAAACGCCAAGGGATATCCACTGGCGGGACTCTGTCTGGGGAGCGACCTTGAAACACAAAAGACCGAGCAATGCACTGACTGCAAATGCTATGATGGTTTTAACAACGTCTATTTTCATGTTCGGTTTCATAATGCAATGTTTAGAGTTTTGCCAAAAGCAGCATCTTGTTAATCTCCGGAACCTGGGATGCCGGAGTCCATTTTGCCATCCCTGCCTTCCAGACAAGGGTCTCTGGGCGGATAAGGTTGTTCTTTGCCATCAGTTGCAGTTCGCTCTCCTTGAAAGGACCTGCCTGGGCATTGTCTACCACCAGATAATACTGGGTCTCGACCGGAATCTGCGGCGGCGTCGCCTGCTGCGAAGGTCCCATACACTGGGAAAACATGTCAGGCATCTGCCTGGCCATGCTCATCCCGATTCCAAGTTCCATTATACGCTCGAAGAAATTGCTGTCGTCTGCCATAATGATGATTATTTAATAATGTCAGGACAATCTTTTATCATCTTCCACTCGCTCATTCCGCTGCGCCACACGTACGATTCCACGGTAACTGAACCTTCACGCAGCATCTGATTGAGTTGGGAAACGGTGTAAGGGCCTTTCTGCTCCTGCCCCACAGCCAGGACATACTGATTCTCCTCCTTTCCCTGGAAGATTGGAAGGACGACATGTGGAGGCATTCCCACTTGAGGGACATCGACCTGCATCGACTTGATGCTCTGCTGAGCCTGCTGCATCAACTGCTCTGCCGGATTACTCTGATTCAGAGTGTTCAAAGTGTTAAAATCCAGAGGTTTCATAAATTACATATTTACTGGTGGGACAGGAGGAACAGGAGGCATTCCCGGAATCGGAGGAGGACCGCCGGCCGGACGCTGGAACAGGGATGAAAGGGCCGGAATCTGCTTGAGAGGAGTCCAGGCTGCCATTCCTTCGCACCATCCGAGGGTGTCGCCGTTTGCCTGCCCGGAGCCGACCATCTGCGCAATGGTATTCACGTCGCAAGGGCCCATCTGGGCATTGTTCACATACAGGTAATAAGGCACGGCTGCCATCTGGTTCGGAAGTGGAGGAGGAGCCTGCTGGGTCTGACCTGCAGAAGCCATATTCTGTGCCATCTGGCCGCCCATCTGGTTCATCATATTCCCCACCTGACCGGCCACGGATGCACCCATCATCATACTTGTCATCATTCCGGCAGGGTTCATATGCCCGTCACCGCCACCTCCGAGATTCATCGCGCCCATCGAACCCATATTCTGCATACCGGTCTTCAGGACCTCAGTCTGCTGGTTGAGTGCGTGTGCGTTGATGAATGCGGACTCGCTTCCGAGTTTCATCTGGCGTGCTGCCTCCTCGGACTGGAGATGCTGGGCGAACTGACCTTCCTCGCGCATTCTGGAGAGCATATCCTCAGTGTGATCCATCTGGATGTCGGCCATCCTCATCGTGGTCTGGTTCCTGACATACGCGTCAGTTGACATTGTCTGACGCTGGATTTCGAAGCTGAGCAGAGCGGTCTTCTCGTTCTCCATATTGAAGAGATGAGCCTGATCCTCGGTGATTCTCTTGAGCCTCTGGTAGCTTTCGCTCTCTTCGTTGTACCTTATGTCAGAGATATATACACCTGTGGCAAGAACTCCGAAACGGTGGGCAATCGCATTCTGGAGACGGTTGCAGATGTACTGTCCCATCTCGCCGATCAGACCGTTGAAATGCATTATGAACACTCCAGTGTCCTTAGGGGCGTTGGCCACTATCTGCTTGACCTCCTGGGTGAGCATCGTCTTGAGCTTGTCCTCAAACTCGTCGAGACTGGTGTCATTGCCGCCCCAGGCTTCCATCAGGTACTTGATGTACTCATTCTGGGTGGACACTTCGAAGACAAATGAGCCCTTGATTGAAACCTGGATGTCGTAGGCCTTGTACTCCGGCTCGGCCGGGATGACCCTGAATGATGGGATGAAGAAAGGAATCTCCATACCCTTGGCGAGGTTGACGTAATAGACCTCAGCCTGGAAAGGTGTGCCTCCCGCGTAGGCCAGTCCGACGATGGACGAGAGGACCGGCATATTGTCGGTCTTGATGACATCGTTGTAGGGGCCTTTGATGACATCATATTCCTGCTCCTTTGAAGGATAGAGGAATATTGCAGCCTGTCCCGGACGAACCGAAAGCCCGCTGCCGTAACGGATGGCATTCTCTTTCCTTGAACTTCCGACTGGGGAATTTCTGTCCGGTCTCCATTTCCAGATAAGAAAATCCTTCTCGTCACAACGGATGGCGTCCATAATGCCGCCTTCTTTGTTTCTGCTGAACAATCCCATAATCAATAACTCAAGTTTCGCAAGTTTATAATTTTCTGTTATTGTGAGGGTTGTGCGTCTTGCGAAACTTCTTCCTACCGCACAATTCTCATCTACGTTACCCCTATCCTAAATCCTTTCCCTCGGGGAAAGGACTTACTATCGATGCTAAAGCATCTCCAAACAAGGTGTTTCGCATTGCGAAACTTAAGTCAATAAAGGTTTAGTGTTATTTTAATGCGAAAATCAGGACACACAGAAGGGCGACAAAGACAGCAGCCACTGCAATCCAGATAATTATATTCTTTCTGGACAGGGAACTGCGCCTTGACTCGATTTCGTTCATCTCGGCAACGAAGTTTTCAATTTCCCTGCTGACTTCCCTGTTCTTTCCGAAGTATCTCTTCGCGATCTTGAGTTCTTCCTCAAATTCGATTTTCTTCTTTCCATAAGACTTCGAGGTGAGTTTGAGCACAAGAAAGACCACGAAAAGAATCAGGAAGAGACCGGCCAGAATCCAGAACAGGCCTGCAGCGCTCAAAAGTGCGAAAACAAGGCACAGGACAGCCAGAACCGGGCTTATGTACACCATAGCCGTCTTGAAACTCTGTCCGAAGGTAGGCAGAGGCAATTTCTTGATGTCCGACAATTTCTCTTCAAGAGACATAATGATTTCCTCGGCCCTTGGTGAGACCCCGTCCCCGCTGTCAGCCACATAACCGCAAACAGGACAAACTTTTGAAAGGAGCGGAAGTTCTTCTCCGCAAACAGGACATTTCATATTTCAAAATATTTACGCTTTATACATCTTGCCGAGAAGGAATTTCTTCAGGGATTCAGTCTTCTCTTCCATTGTCTGTTCGGGCTTGGCCTCGGCAACTGCCTGAGAGACACCGGCCATCTGGCTTGCAAGCTTGAAAGACTGGTCAACGGCTGCCTTCTGTGCCCTACCGGAGAGCTGACCCATCTGCTCGCTCATACCCTTGAGCGCCAGAATCTGTGCCTCCGACAATGCTGCCTGCGCATTTGCCTGGGCTGCTGACGCTTCTGCCTGGGCCCTGGATGCCTCAGCCTGGGCGATTTCGGCCTCCTTTTCCTTTATCGTGGCCTCTGCCTGGGCCTTTGCCGTTTCAAGTTCAAGTTTTTTTGCCTCTGCGGCAGCCTTCTCCGCCTCTGCCCTTCTTCTGTCAATTTCAGATGACATTGCCTGAACCTCAGGAAAATGTGTACTCAACGGGCTGACTGCAAGAAGGGATTCGTAAGCCTCTGCATATTTCCCGAGAGCCATGTCCTTCTTCGCCACTTCAATCAGAGCAACAGCCTGTGTATCAACCCACTGAAAGAAAATCTCATCCCTCAGGGCAGACACAGTGACATACGCCGGAACCTCCTCTGGAATCGGGTCCAGGACCGCAAGTGCTTCAGGATACTGGCCTTTGGCAGCCAGGGACTTCGCCTTTGCCATAAGGGTTTCGGCCTTGTCTGAATAATACTGAATAATATTCGCCTTTGCCTGAGCCACAAATTCCTGAACCTGAGGTGAACGCGGATTTATCTGGTTGATTGCCCGGTTGTAGGCCTTGCTCTCGTTCGTGTCCACTCCCCTGACCGTGATGGAGTTTTCCGCAACGACGATGTCATCCAGAAGATTCACGACATACAGCATCACCTCGGCCTTGACAGCCAGTTGAGGAGGAGCGGTCGGAACTTCCTCACGGCCAATCACGCTGACAGATGCAGTCAGGACAAAATTCCCGTCCTGAGCCGCCAGGCCGTTCTGAAGAGCCATCTGATTCAATTTGTGGAGAAGTGTCTTCTGCGATGCCGCCGGAATGCCTATTGCATCGGAGACCATCGGGGTCAGATATATCTTCTTTTCCTGCGCTGTTACTGAGGTCTGATGCGCGAATGAAAGGATTGCGATGCACGAAAGTGCTGCAAAAAGATTACGAATATTCATATATTCAGGTCGTTAGTCTTAAATAGGTATATCGTGACAAATATATGAATATTTTTCTTATAATTGCACAAACCTGCAGGATATAGTACATTTGCATTCCTTATGAAAATAAAGAACTTTATCCCAATACCACCTCCTGCCGATCTTCCTGAAGCGGAGGAAATTGACATCAGGGACATCACAAGGATGTACCTTGACGGTGTCATCGATCTTTTGTGCATCCTCGGCCCGACTGCCTCGGGGAAAACCAGATATGCGGTCAGGGTGGCAAGGGAAATCAATGCCATGCTTTCCGGGATGCCCGGCAGGGAGGGGCTTGCCGGAGCGGAAATCATCTCGGCTGACTCAAGGCAGGTTTACAGGGGTATGGACATCGGGACCGGCAAAGACCTCGGGGAATATGGCGAAATCCCAGTGCACCTGACCGACATCGTCCCGGCCGGGAGCAAGTACAATATCTACGAATACCAGAGGGATTTCGAAAAGGCCTACACCGACATCCGCTCACGCGGAGGCATCCCAATCCTGTGCGGAGGCTCAGGTCTCTACATCGAGGCAGCCACCCGGGGCTATTCTCTCCCGGATGTGCCGGCAAACCCTTCTCTTCGGGAGGAACTGGAGAAAAAAACCGATGAGGAGCTGATTGAAATGCTGGCTTCTCTTAAGACCCTGCACAACAGCACCGACTACGACACCAGGAAAAGACTAATCAGGGCACTCGAAATTGCCATTTACGAAACGCAGCACCCGGTTCACCGTTCCGCTTTCCTTCCCAGGGACACCTGCTACATCGGCACCCTTGTCAGCCGTGAGGAAAGGATTGCAAAAATAGACGCCAGACTGGATGCCCGTCTGGAAGAAGGTATGATTGATGAAGTCAAGGACTTGCTTGACAGCGGAATCCCGGCAGAAGACCTGATTTACTACGGTCTGGAGTACAAATTCGTCACGCTTTTCCTGACGGGGCGCCTGTCATTCGACCAGATGCGCGGGCAACTTGCCACAGCCATCCACCAGTTCGCCAAAAGACAGATGACCTGGTTCCGGGGTATGGAGCGCAAAGGTATCAGGATTCACTGGGTCAAGCCGTGAGAGATTCCCGGTCAAGCCAGGAATGACGAAAGGGTCTAGCCGTGAGTGACTTTAGTTGGCGACCTCGCAGAGGAATTTGATGCGGACGATGCGGATGTCCTGCTCGTCGTAGTCAGGACCGAGTTCCTCGACGGCTTCGCTGATTGAATCGGACTGGGCCTCGTTCCGGAAATAGTCGTAGATGTCATCCACGACATCCTCATCCATTGCCTGGTCAATGTAGTAGTCTATGTTGAGCTTCGTTCCCGAGCAGACAATCGCCTCGATTTCCGTCAGAAGTTCATCCATCTCAAGGCCCTTGTCGGCAGCGATGTCCTCAAGCGGGAGTTTGCGGTCGATGCTCTGGATGATGAACACCTTGTTGGCAGACTTGCCCGGGGTTGTCTTGAGAATAAAGTCGTCAGGACGGTCTATCTCATTCTCTTGTACATATTTACCGATGAGTTCAATGAAACTCTTTCCGAACTTCCGGGCCTTGCCTTCCCCCACGCCCTGGCAATTCTTCAGTTCGTCGTAGGTGACAGGGTACAGAATCGACATGTCCTCAAGCGATGCATCACTGAAAATCACCCATTGCTGCAGGTTCAGTCTCTTTGACATTGACTTGCGCAGATCCTTGAGCATCGACAGGAGAACCTGGTCTCCACCGCCCCCTTTCGGAACGGCTGCAGAAACGTCTTCATCATCATCCTCGCCTTCTGCGAACTCCCTGTCCTGCGTAAGGCTGACGGGATATGGAGCCTTGCGGAATTCCAGTCCCTTTTCCGAAACGGATATCAACCCGTAAGATTCGATTTCCTTGTCAAGCAGATGCAGAATCAAACCCTGTCTGATAACTGCAATCCAGAATTTCACAGTGTGCGAAGCCCCGGCGCCGAAAAACTCGGAGCGATCATGCCTGTAGGATTTTATGAGTGAATTTGAGACTCCTGCAAGAATGTTGGCCAGATACTCCGCCTTGAAATGTTCCGGCATAGAAAGGATGAGATCCATCAGAAGACACAAATCCTCCTGCCCGTTGAAAGTTGCCTTCGGATGAAGACAGTTGTCGCACGCCCCGCAGTTGTCTTTGGTATAGTCCTCGCCGAAGTAATTGAGCAGCAGTTTCCTGCGGCACTGGTTCGATTCTGCGTAGGAAACGGTTTCCATCAGAAGCTGCTTTCCGATTTCCTGCTCGGCGATAGGCTTGCCCTGCATGAACTTCTCCAGTTTGCGGATGTCCTTTTCGCTGTAGAACGCCAGGCAGATGCCCTCCTTGCCGTCCCTGCCGGCCCGTCCTGTTTCCTGATAATACCCCTCGATGCTCTTCGGGATGTCGTAATGGATGACGAAACGCACATCGGGTTTGTCTATTCCCATTCCAAAGGCTATTGTAGCGACAATCACATCAATATCCTCCATCAGGAAGCGGTCCTGGTTCTCCGCACGGGTCTTCGCATCGAGTCCGGCGTGGTATGGAAGAGCCTTTATACCGTTGATATTCAACAACTCGGCAAGTTCCTCAACCTTCTTGCGGCTCAGACAATATATGATGCCGGAACGGTGCGGATGCTGTTTTATGAACTTGATTATCTCTCTCTTGGGGTCTGACTTGTCCCTTATTTCATAATAGAGGTTAGGCCTGTTGAAAGAAGACTTGAAAACCCTTGCGTCCAGCATTCCGAGATTCTTGAGGATGTCGCTCTGGACCTTTGGTGTGGCCGTGGCGGTGAGGGCAATCAGGGGAGCGGAGCCGATTTCATCGATTATTGCCTTGATGCGGCGGTATTCCGGCCTGAAGTCGTGTCCCCACTCGGAAATGCAGTGGGCTTCGTCAACCGCATAGAAGGAGATCCTGATTTCCTTGAGGATGGCGATGTTCTCCGCCTTTGTCAGTGATTCGGGAGCGACATAAAGCAACTTCGTCACTCCTGAGAGGAGATCTTCCCGTACTTCAGTTATCTGCGCCTTGGAAAGGGAGGAATTGAGGAAATGGGCGATCCCGTCCCTGCCGTCCACAAAGCCCCTGATGGCATCCACCTGATTCTTCATCAGGGCAATCAGAGGTGAAATCACTATCGCCGTACCGTCCATGACAAGGGCTGGCAGCTGGTAGCAGAGTGACTTCCCTCCTCCTGTCGGCATGAGCACAAAGGCATTCCTGCCTCCGATAAGATGGGTTATGATTTCCTCCTGGCCTTCCTTGAACGTGTCGAAGCCAAAAAATTCCTTTAATTTTGAATGAAGATCCGCTGAACTGATATCCATAACTCAAGTTTCGCTTTCAATAATCCAACTAAATTAAAACAATAATTTCTACCTTACAAATTTTTATTGGTCTTTTTTATTTGTACCTTTGCGAGTTCCTTCTATGAAAATAGGGGAAACATACCCTGCACGGGCCTCTTTTAGGTGGAGACACGCGACTGTTAACTGAAAGGAGATTAGAATAATGGCTACAAAAAATGGTGGAAGTACAGTGGAAGGAAACATTTCACAGTACAGGAATCGGGAAATATTGCATATTTTCAACAACTTCATGCACAATGAGGCTACCGGCGGGATTTTGCTCCTGGTGTGCGCCATCATTGCGGTAATTCTGGCGACCGTTCCCGGCGGACAGTGGTTCGACAGGATGTGGGATTTGAATGCCAGCATCAACATCGGCAGTTTTTCCCTTGAAATGACCCTCAGAAACTGGGTGAACGATGCCCTGATGGCGGTCTTCTTCTTTGTCGTAGGGCTTGAGATCAAGAGGGAAATCCTCGTGGGACAGCTTTCATCCGTCAAAAGGTCAGTCCTGCCGATAATGGCGGCCATTGGAGGGATGATAGTTCCCGCCCTCATATTTTCCATCTTCAATCACGGCAATCCCGAAACATCGCACGGCTGGGGAATACCGATGGCGACCGACATCGCATTTGCCGTCGGAGTGCTCTCAATCCTGGGAGACAGGGTTCCGGCCGGGATAAAGGTGTTCCTGACTGCCCTGGCCATAGTGGACGACCTGGGAGCAATCATCGTCCTTGCCATCTTCTATCCGACCCATACCCTGCATTTCAATTTCATGCTCTATGCCGGACTGATCTGGATAATGCTGTTCATTTTCAACAGGGCGAGAATCAAGAACATGGCGTTCTACATCATTCCCGGCATATTTTTATGGTACTTCACCTACAAGTCGGGAATCCACGCGACCATAGCGGGAGTGCTTCTGGCCACCGTCATCCCGTCCCGCGGGAATATCAATGAAATAAAGTTCCAGACCAAAATCGGTTACCTGCTGGAGAAGTTCAGACTCACGAGCAATGCACAGGTGAACATCCTTGCAAGTCCCGAGCAACAGCATATCATCCATAGCATGAATCAGGAAATCGACAAGGTTGATCCTCTGATGCACAGGCTGGAGAACCGTCTGCACCCGATTGTCAATTTCTTTGTGATGCCGATTTTCGCCCTTGCAAATGCCGGAGTCCCGCTCAGCCTCGACCTTTTCGGAGGAAGTATCCCGTCAATCACCCTGGGAATCTTCTTCGGACTGCTCTTCGGCAAACCGATAGGAATTTTCCTTTTCAGCTTCCTCAGCATCAAATGCAGGCTTGCCGACAAGCCTTCCGGAGTCACCTGGATACAGCTTGCCTCTGCCGGAGTGCTCGGCGGAATCGGATTCACGATGTCAATCTTTGTGAACGGCCTGGCATTCTCCGATCCGGCACTTGTTGACATCGGAAAGATCAGCATTCTGCTGACATCCACCACAGCCGCCCTTTGCGGGTTGCTTGCCGTCAGCCTGACCTGCAAGGGCAAGGCCAGGAAACTGACTGCGGACCAGATTCTTCCACAGAACAAGAACAAAGTAAAAACCAATAATAATATTCAAGCATTATGAAAACAATCAAATTTATTGCAATTGCAGTAACTGCACTTGCTCTTGCAGTTTCCTGCAAGTCATCTTCAAGCGTCGAAATCGAGGCACAGCTTCCGACAGCTGCAGAGACTGACTCAGTAAGTTACCTCATTGGCGTGAACTTCGGTTACTTCATCAAGGCCAACAACTTCGGCGAGGACCTCAACTATGCTTCCATCAAGAAAGGTATGATGGATTTCATCAAGGCCGAGGGAACCCCTAACGACCCTGAATTCAACAATCAGTTCAAGATCAGCCCTGACAAGATGAACGAACTCTTCAACAACTTCATCCAGAAGAGAAGTGCCTACGAGGCTGAAAAGAACCTCAAGGAAGGTGAGAAATTCCTCGAGGAGAACAAGATGAAAGACGGAATCAACGTTACCGAGAGCGGCCTTCAGTACAGGATTCTTGCAGAAGGCAACGAGGTTAAGGCAGGTCCTGTCGACACAGTTTACGTTCACTACACAGGTACCCTCATCGACGGAACCGAGTTTGACGCTTCCGACAAGGAAGGCGAGCCTGTCAAGATGATGCTCAACCGCGTTGTGAAAGGTTGGACAGAAGGTCTCCAGCTCGTTGGAGAGGGCGGAAAGATCCAGCTCTACATCCCTGCAGAACTCGGTTACGGTCAGCGCAATATGGGCAAGATCGGCCCTAACTCCGTCCTTATCTTCGACGTTGATGTCGTGAAGGTTGGCAAAGTTCCTGCAACAGAGGAAGAATCCAAATAAAGAGTCAAGGAGTTATGTCATTGGAACTTGAAGGCAGGATAGTCCGCAAGCTCAATGTGCAGAACGGCAGTTCGGCACGAGGTCCATGGTCAAAGCAGGAGTTCATCTTCGAGTATCAGGAAGGGAACTTTCCGACCCAGGTCTGTATGAATGTCTGGGGCGAAGACAAGGTCAGGGATCTTGCTAGGCACAATGACGGGGATAAGGTGAAAGTGTCCTTCAACCTGAGCAGCAGGGAGTACAACGGACGCTGGTACACCGATGTCAGGGCGTGGAGAATCGAATCTGCCGCCCCTGTGGCAAGTGCTCCGTCACAGGATCCCGGTCCGATGCCTCCTCCTCCGACGGAAGAGCCTGCCGGAACACTTGATGACGATGACCTCCCGTTCTGACGGAAGGTACGGCAATCACTGACAGAACGAAAAAGGGTGGCTGAAGGTCTTCTGACAGGAGCCACCCTTTTTCTTTTGGGTATATATAATATTGTATATATTACCTTATGTAATTGGTCTTGACCGGAGCTTCCGGCACAGGAAGTTCTATTCCGCTGAGGCGACCGGCTTCGATGCATTTAAGAAGCCAGGCCATATTCTTGCCCAATTCCCTCATTGTCTGCATCCCCTCCTCGTCGCGTACGACCTCCTCGGGCTTGTTGCCATGGACCATATTCCAGTACTTCGATGACACTACAGGCATTGAGGAGATGGTAAAATACTTGTTCAACTGGTCGAAGGTGGCGGTTGCCCCACCCCTGCGGCAGCTTGCGATTGCTGCGGCAGGCTTGAAACGGAAAAGATTACCCTTGCCGTAGAAGGCCCTGTCCATAAAGGAGGTAATCGCTCCGCTTGCGCTGGCGAAATGCACCGGACTGCCGAAGACAAAGCCGTCTGCACCGGCGGCTTTCTCCAGAAATTCGTTTACGGAATCATCCATAAAGCATTTTCCCCCGTTCTGCAGGCATCGGGAGCATCCCAGACAGCCGGACAGGGGCTTGGTGCCGATGTGGAATATTTCTGTTTCCACTCCGGCGATGTTCAGTTCTTTTGCGACCTCCTTGAGGGCGGTGTAGGTGCAGCCTTCCTTGTGAGGGCTGCCGTTTACCAGGATTACTTTCATATTGATTGATTTTTAGGATTCTTTAATGATTCAGGAGAGTTTTTGGGTCAGGGAGATGAAATCCTCGACACCGAGGCGCTCGGGGCGAAGGTCGAAGACACTGTCCGAGGTAAAGGCGGCAGCAGCGGCCTCATCCCAGCCCTCCTTCCGGATTTTTGCCTGAATCAGAGGACGGAGGGAATTGCGCATCGTCTTGCGCCTCTGGTTGAAGGAGGTCTTCACAACTGTCTTGAAAAGACTTTCGTCACAGCCAAGGACTGTGCGGGCATTGCGTCTGAGACGGATTACAGCGGACTTTACCTTTGGAGGAGGATTGAAGGCTCCCTCCCCGACGGTGAACAGATACTCTATGTCGTACCAGGCCTGGAGCAGAACAGAGAGTATGCCGTAGGTCTTGGTGCCGGGTTTCTCCGCAATCCTTTCAGCGACTTCCTTCTGAATCATACAGACAACCTGGGGGACCTGCTCGCGGTAGTCCAGAATCCTGAAGAAAATCTGTGAGGATATGTTGTAGGGGAAGTTGCCGATGATGCAGAATTGTCCGCTGAAGAACCTCTCAAGGGGCATTTTCAAGAAGTCCGCCTCGAAGAGCGATCCGTTCACCTGCGGGAAATGCGTCAGGAGGTAATCCACTGATTCCCTGTCTATTTCCACCATCTTCAAGTCTATTTCAGGTCTTTGCAGCAGGTAATTGGTCAGCACTCCCATCCCCGGACCTATTTCCAGGGCTGGCGTCACTTCCTGTCCAGGTAGAGGTGCCTGAAGGGCCTGTGCAATCTGCATCGCTATCGACTGGTCAGTCAGAAAATGCTGACCTAGTGCTTTTTTCGCTCTTACTTCCATCATTGTTCAGATTTCAAGTTTGCGGATTTTTCCGATTTCCTCCGCAAAGCGCACAAAGATACGAAAATTAAAGTTCCGCTATACGAAACAATTTGAACGACCTCAACTTCTTTTTTAGATTTCCTAAAATTGATTAATTTTGTGGGCTTAATTTGTAGAATATGTACAGAACTCATACTTGCGGACAGCTCCGCCTCGAAAATGCCGGGCAGGAAGTGACCCTTGCCGGCTGGGTGCAGAAATCCAGAAAACTCGGAGGAATGACCTTCATTGATTTGCGCGACCGTTACGGCATCACCCAACTTGTCATCGATGCATCGGCTCCGGCCGAACTGTTGGATACTGCCGGGTCTGTCGGCCGTGAATGGGTACTCCAGGTTACAGGAAAGGTCATCGAGCGCCAGAGCAAGAACCCGAAACTGCCTACGGGAGACATTGAGATTGCCGTGAGCGGAATCAAGGTGCTCAACAAGGCGATGACACCTCCTTTCACCATCGAGGATGTCAGTGACGGAGGCGAGGAACTCAGGGCGAAATACCGCTATCTGGACCTTCGCAGGAATCCTCTCCAGAGGGCCCTTTTCCTCAGACACAAGATTGCACACGAGGTCCGCAACTACCTCGACTCACAGAATTTCCTTGAGATAGAAACTCCATATCTGATCAAATCCACCCCTGAGGGAGCACGCGACTTCGTGGTGCCTTCAAGGATGAATCCGGGACAGTTCTATGCCCTTCCGCAGTCTCCGCAGACTTTCAAGCAGCTGCTGATGGTGGCAGGCTATGACCGCTATTTCCAGATTGTCCGCTGCTTCCGCGACGAGGATCTGCGTGCGGACCGCCAGCCGGAATTCACTCAGATTGACTGCGAGATGTCATTCGTGGAGCAGGAGGATGTGCTTGGGACTTTCGAGGGTATGATGAGAACGCTTTTCAGGAATGTCCTCAATGTCGAAATTCCGAACCCTATTCCGAGGATGAGCTGGTACGACGCGATGGATTTCTACGGAAGTGACAAGCCGGATATCCGCTTCGGGATGAAAATCAATGAAATAACAGACCTTGTCCAGGGACACGGCTTCTCGGTTTTCGACAGTGTTGAATATGTCGGAGCCATAAGCGTCGAGGGAGCCGCTGCCTACACCCGCAAACAGATCGATGAACTCACCGAGTGGGTTAAAAGGCCTCAGGTCGGTGCAAAGGGCCTTGTTTACATCAAATTGAACGAGGACGGAAGCATCAAGTCCTCCGTTGACAAATTCTACACCCCGGAGCAGCTGCAGGCAGTTGCAGACCGTCTGGGTGCTGCAAAAGGAGATATGATGCTGGTTCTCTGCGGTCCGAAGAGAAAGACCCAGACTATGCTCGGAGTGCTCCGCATCGAAATGGGAAACCGCCTGGGTCTTCGCGATCCGTTCAACTTCGCCCCTCTCTGGGTGGTTGACTTCCCGCTTCTGGAATGGGATGACGAGACACAGAGGTTCTACGCAATGCACCATCCGTTCACCGCTCCGAAGCCTGAGCATCTGGAACTCTTCTACAGTGACAGGAAGGAGGACCTTGAGAAGGTCTGCGCCAATGCCTACGATTTCGTCCTCAACGGCACTGAACTCGGCGGCGGCTCAATCCGAATCCACGAGGCAGATGTCCAGCAGAGGATGTTCGAGGTTTTGGGGATTTCCAGGGAGGATGCCGAGTACAAGTTCGGCTTCATCATCAACGCCTTCAAGTTCGGTGCTCCGCCTCACGGAGGTCTTGCCTTCGGTTTCGACCGTGTCTGCGCCCTCTTCGGAGGACAGGAGACAATCCGTGACTACATAGCCTTCCCGAAGAACAACCAGGGCAGAGACGTGATGATTGACTCTCCATCCTACATCGACCAGGAACAGATGGATGAGCTCTTCCTTAATTCCACTGCCGAAAGGAAGTAAGGGGTCCGTCATCCACACCAGCATTCAAGACGGATGCCGTCCAAGCGCTGGAGATGCCTGAGGTTTCCGGTGACAAGGGCGCAGCCGTGGGCAATGGCTGAACATCCTGTAAGAATGTCAAAATCAAAGGTGCTTTTTGTTTCGACATTCGTCGGAATTTTTGTATATTTGCAGCAAATATTCGTCGGAATTTTTGTCGGCTTTATTTGTTTATTCGTCATGATTTATGTGACATGAAACGAGAAATATACGCGCAACTACTTGAGTGGCAGTCTCGCAGGGATCATAAACCCCTTGTCATCGACGGAGCTCGTCAGGTTGGTAAAACTTACATCCTCAAAGAGTTCGGTGCAAAGGAATACAAAAACTTCTCCTACGTCAACCTGGACAAGGATTCCGTGGCCAAATCCATCTTTGAGCCAGACCACGACATCAAGAGAATCATCCGCACTCTGTCTGCCCATACAGGTGTGGATATCGTCCCCAAGGATACGCTTATTATCATTGACGAAATCCAGGAAAGCGCTGCTGCTCTGGGTTGCCTCAAATACTTTAAGGAAGACTTCCCGGAGTATGATGTGGCTGTTGCCGGCTCTCTCCTTGGTATCTCCATTCACGAAGACCAGTCCTTCCCGGTGGGAATGGTGGAACTTGTCCGGATGTTCCCGATGTCCCTGCACGAATTCCTGAACGCTACTGGCAATGAGAAACTGACGCAATTGCTTCTGGATTGTGACTGGGCCGCAGTGAACACACTTAGCCAACAGTTCATAGAACTACTTCGCCAGTATTACTATGTCGGCGGCATGCCGGAGGCTGTTGCCGGCTTCATTAAAGGGAAAGGTCTGAAAGCCGTCCGCAAGATCCATAAAGACATCCTGGCCGGCTACCGCAAAGACTTTTCCAAGCACGCGCCCAAAAAGGAAGTGCCCCGCATCGAAATGGTTTGGGATTCGCTCCCTTCCCACCTGGCAAAAGAGAACAAGAAACTAATTTATGGTGCAATCCGTAAAGGGGCAAGAGCCAAGGACTTTGAAATAGCCATCACTTGGCTCAAAGATGCCGGTCTCATCTATAAAGTTCATCGCGTTTCCAAGATTGAGTACCCTCTCAGTTTCTACGAAGATTTCGATGTCTTCAAGGTGTTCCCGTTGGATGTAGGCTTGCTCGGGGCCATGACAGACGTTCCCGCATCCCAGATTTTGGTTGGCAACAACATCTTCAAAGAATTCAAAGGCGCCTTCACGGAGTGCTATGTCAATGAGCAATTGGCCCGCATACAGATTCCCACCTTCTACTATTCCACCAACGAATCAGAAGTGGAAATAGACTTTACCGTCCAGACCGAAAAGCGAGTTATCCCCATCGAAGCCAAGGCTGAAGAAAATGTCAAGGCCAAGTCACTGAAGACCTACATCGGCGAACATCCCAACCTGAAAGGCCTCCGGCTCTCCATGCTGAATTACATTGACCAAGGCTGGATGGAGAACCTTCCGCTGTACGCAATCGAAGGATATCTTCGCGCCGAAGGGATCCCTGTACCGGATCAGGGAGAGTAATTCTCCTGTTGTAAATTTTTTCATATTTTCTTCCCTCGTCCCAGTGCGATGTGGTGTGGATTTCCGAAAAAGAGAACGACCAGGAGCAGATGGATGAGCTCTTCCTTAATTCCACTGCCGAAAGGAAGTAAGGGGTCCGTCATCCACACCAGCATTCAAGACGGATGCCGTCCAGACGCTGGAGGTGCCTGAGGTTTCCGGTGACAAGGGTGCAGCCGTGGGCAATGGCTGAACATCCTATAAGAATGTCAAAATCCTCAAGAGGGGTACCGCAAGAGACCAGCCTGGCCTTTTCTTTTGCATACAATTCCAGAGAACCGCTGACAGGAACTGTCTCCAACAAGGAGAGGAGCCTCCTCAGCGGTTCCTTTGTGATTTTTCTGCCCCGGCATTCTGCAAGGCTTTCACCAAAAAGCAATTCCGCCTTGGTAATTTCAGAAATGCAGCAGTTTTCCAGACCGCATTCCTCTATCCTTCCCGCTATGTCACTGTTGCCACGCAACCAGTGCACACAGATATTGGTGTCGAGCATATACTTCATAGGGCAGGGAAGGTGTTCTTTGTTCTGAAACCGGCAATTTCATCACTGCCGGGATAACCCTCATCCCAGATTCCGCAGAAATCATACGCCGTGATTCTCTTCTCGGCTGCCTTTTCCGTCAGAATGTTCCTGACATACTCCCTCAGGGTCATCCCCATGTCCTTCGCCCTGGCAACAAGGGCATCCGTAACGCTTTGCGGCAGATTGATTCCACAAATGACACTTCCTTCATCCCTCAGGAGCGGACTTTCAGAGCGGCCATCATACCCGTCAACCTCATAACCTTTGACAATGACATCCTCTGCTCCGGAAATGGGTCTTGAAAGCACCACGGACATTTCCGCAAGCAGGTCAGATGTGAAATTGTGGTTCCCGCTCAGCCATCTGGTGACCTCACTCGGCTGCCTGTGCATCTTCATTGCAAATTCCTTCCTGCTGAACCCCATCTCCAGCATCGCCTGAGCAATCTCTTCGGCGATTCTCCTGCGCCTTGCCATCTTCTCTTTTTCAATCTTGTCCATATACCGTTCAAATAAATCACACTGCAAAGATACATATATTTTACATATATCCTAATTTACATATATATAAAATTATAACAACACGCATAATCTTCACATTTATGTGGTGATGTCAAAAACACAAAAAACACAAGTCTGTGTAACACAAACTTGTGTTTTTTGTGTAATCCGTTTATATTTACCTATACAAACGCATACAAAACCAATATGTCCGAGTGTATTCTGTGGTGTGTGCATATTGCCCAATCGCAAAATACTAATATTTAAGTGATTACAAAATTTATCACGAACTTTTGAGGTATTTTGTTACGAAGTCTTGAGGTAAAAAGGAAACTACGAAAGCTTGTGGATGGCAAGGCCGCTGCGGAGTTTAGGCTCGAACCAGGTGGTTTTCGGGGGCATTATGTTTCCAGAGTCGGCGATGTCGATCAGCTGCTGCATTGAGACGGGATAGAGGGCGAAGGCCACTGCCATCTCTCCGCTGTCAACCCTGAGGGCGAGTTCTCCGATGCCTCGGATGCCGCCAACGAAGTCAATGCGTTTGTCGGTGCGCAGGTCTTTGATTCCCAATAGTTTGTCAAGCACGAGATTGGAAAGGACAGTCACATCGAGGACCCCTATCGGGTCGGTGTCGTCGTAGCGGCCTTCCCTGGCCTTCAAGGAGTACCAGTTGCCGTCAAGATACATCGAGAAGCAATGCAGGGCAGATGGTTTGAAGGCATCCCTTTGGCCTGCGGCCACTTCCTCCTGCCTGCGGGCTTCCGTCCCGGCAAGACTGACCTCGAAATCCTCTTCCAGAGCTTTGAGAAACTGCTGCGGGGTCATTCCGGCAAGGTCCTTCACAAGGCGGTTGTAGTCGATGATTTTAAGCTGGCTTTGAGGGAAGGCTACAGCCATAAACCAGTTGTATTCCTCATCTCCGGTGTGACCCGGATTGAGATTTCTCTTCTCTTCCCCGACACGGGCGGCGGCTGCGGTCCTGTGGTGGCCGTCAGCAACATAGAAAGCGGGAATTTCTGCAAAAGTACGGGTTATGGCCTCAATCTCCTGCTCTGAATCTATAACCCAGAACTGATGTCCGAAACCGTCCGGAGCTGTGAATGAGTACTCGGGAGTGCCGCTGATGACCTTCGCGACGATTCTGTCGATGACATCGCTGTCGGGGTAGGCGAAGAAGACCGGCTCTATGTTGGCGTCCTGGATGCGGACGTGAATCATCCTGTCGTCTTCCTTCTCTTTGCGGGTGAGTTCGTGCTTCTTTATCCGTCCGAATGCATAGTCATCCGTGTGAGCACAGAGGACGAGACCGTACTGGGTCCTGCCATCCATTGTCTGGGCATAGACATAGTAATGCGGCTTGTCGTCCTGAACCAGCCAGCCTCTTGCCTGCCACTGGCGGAAATTCTCAACTGCCCGGTCGTAGGCCTGGCTGCTGTGTTCATCGGCAAAAGGGGTGAAGTCGATTTCCGGACGGGTGATGTGCAGCAGGGATTTCTCTCCTGCCTCGGCTTTGGCTTCCTCGGAGTTCAGTACATCGTAGGGGCGGGCCGCCACCTCTTCCACATATTCTTTAGGCGGTCTTACAGCCGCAAAGGGTTTTGTTCTTACCATCGGGAATGAATTACTTGTTAACCTGGAAACGGGTGCAGCCGTCTGCAAAATAGGCACAGATCTGACGGGCTGCGGCAAGGGCTGCATTGACATTCGCCTCAGCAGTCTCGGCACCCATCTTCTTCGGTGTCGAGAAGACCCTCTTCCCGAATTTCTCTGAAAGTTCCGCCTGGCAGACAGGTGCCACGTCACTCACATACTTCAAATCAGCCCTGTCTTCAAGAACCCTGACCAGTTCAGGCTCATTGATGACTTCCTTGCGGGCGGTGTTCACAAGGCATCCTCCTTTCGGCATCCTGGAAATGAGGTCGTAGCCGATTGACCCTACAGTCTGCGGTGTGGCAGGGATATGCAGGGAAATGAAGTCACATTCACTGTACATCTGCTCCAGGCTCGGCGCTGGGACAACTCCCTCGGCCTGCATTGCTTCAGCACTTACGAACGGGTCAAAAGCCATTACTCCCATCCCAAGAGCGGCAGCCTTGCGTGCAACGAGCCTTCCCACATTTCCGTAGGCCTGGATTCCGACCTTCTTTCCGCTGACCTCGCAGCCAGTTCCCGGGGAGAACTGGTTTCGGGACATATAGATCATCATCGCAATGGCCAGTTCCGCAACCGCATTGGAATTTTGCCCGGGGGTGTTCATCGCAACAATCCCCCTCTGTGTGCAGGCCTCAAGGTCGAGGTTGTCGTAACCTGCACCGGCCCTCACGACAATCTTCAGAGAAGGAGCCGCGGCAATCACCTCGGCGGTAACCTTGTCCGAGCGGACAATCAGCGCATCAGCATCAGCGACAGCCTCAAGCAGCTGTGCCTTGTCCGTATATTTTTCCAGCAGGGCGACCTCGTGTCCTGAAGCGGAAGCAATTTCCTTTATTCCCGCGACAGCGGCAGCCGCAAAAGGCTTTTCAGTGGCAACAAGTATTTTCATAACTTATTTCTTCAGACTTTCAAATTCCTTCATACAATCCACAAGAGCCTGTACGCTCTCTACAGGGCAGGCATTGTAGATGGAAGCCCTGAAGCCGCCCACTGACCTGTGTCCCTTGATTCCGACCATCCCGCGCTCCTTTGCGAAGGAGAGGAACTCATCCTGGAGGGTTTCATATCCCGGAGCCATCACGAAGCAAACGTTCATTATCGAACGGTCCTCTTTGGCAGCCGTTCCCACAAACAGGCTGTTGCGGTCAATTTCCTCGTACAACAGGGCCGCTTTCTGACGGTTGATCCTGTTGATTGCCTCAACTCCGCCGATGCTCTTGAGCCATTTGAGGGTCTCGTTCATCACAAAAATCGAGAACACAGGAGGAGTGTTGAACATTGACCCTCCGTCTATGTGGGTGCGGTAGTCCAGCATAGTCGGAATGTACCTCGAAACCTTTCCGAGGGCATCCTTGCGGACAATTGCAAAAGCCACTCCGGCAGGGCCTACGTTCTTCTGGGCACCGCCGTAAATGAGGGCATACTTGCTCACATCCACCGGACGGCTCATAATGTCGGAGGACATATCCGCAATAAGAGGCACCGGGCAGTCAATATCGTATGGGATTTCCGTTCCGTAGATGGTATTGTTGGTGGTGATGTGGAAATAGTCGATATCTGAAGGAATTACATATCCTTTAGGAATATAGCTGTAGGTTTTGTCTGCAGAAGATGCAAGGGCGTAAGCCTCGCCCAGTCCTTTCGCCTCCTTCAGGGCTTTCTTCGCCCAGACACCGGTTTCAAGGTAGGCCGCCTTCTTCTCAAGGAAGTTCATCGCCACATAAAGGAACTCCATACTGGCACCGCCGCCAAGGAAAAGGACCTCGTGAGTATCTGGAATATTGAGCAATTCTTTCCACAGTGAACGGCACTCGTCCATCACGGCCTGCCATTCCTTAGACCTGTGGGATACCTCTATTACTGACATTCCGGTCCCGGCAAAATCCTTCAGGGCCTCAATTGATTTTTCAATGGCCTGATCCGGCAACACGCACGGACCGGCGTTGAAATTGTGAACTTTTTTCATTTTAATATATTCCTTTATTATCTGTTATTTTCTCACAATAATGGCAGAGAAGCGAGATTTCGTCGCCCCTGCAGATGGTGGTGAACCTTGTGCGGATGGGTTGATGGTTGGTTATGCACTTGGGGTTCATACACTTGGCTATGCCTTCAACCTCCGCAGGCATCTGGAGTTTTCTCTTCTCGACCACCTTGAAGTCGCGGATGATGTTAACCGTCGCGTTCGGAGCTATGAGGGCGAGCTTGTTCAGTTCCTCGTCCTCGAAGAAAGTGTCGGAAATCTTGATTATGCCCTTTTTCCCGAGATGTCGGCTCGTAAGGTTGATTCCGATGGTGATCCTGTTCCCGGTGTCCTTCAGATTCAGGATGTCAAGAGCCTTGAAGACCCTGTCCGAAGGTATGTGGTCGAGCACTGTCCCGTTTTCCAACGCGCTAACTATCAATTGTTTGTCACTGTGTGTCATATTTCCGATATTTTTCATATTCCTAAAAGCCGGAGAGATTACCTGTAACCGAGAAGGTAGGAAATGATTGCCATCCTGACATAAAGTCCGTTCTCGGCCTGTTTGAAATAATATGCGTATGGGGTATCATCCACATCCTCACATATTTCCCCTACTCTCGGAAGAGGATGGAGAATCTTCATATTCTCACGGACTCCGCCGAGCATCCTGGCACTCAGCTGGTACACATCCTTCACTTTTTCATATTCCATCGGATCGGTGAACCTTTCCTGCTGCACCCTTGTCATATAGAGTATGTCGCAGTCATTCAGACCGTCCTCGAGAGAGGAGGTCTCCCTGTACGGAATCCCGCGCTCGTCAAGGAAGGTCTTGTACTCGGCAGGCATTTTCAACTCGTCCGGAGAGGTGAAGATGAAAGTAGGATTGAAATGGGACATCGCCTGGAGGAGGGAATGGGTCGTCCTTCCGTATTTCAGGTCACCCACCATATTGATTGTCAAGCCTTCCAGCCGGCCCTGCGTCTGAAGGATAGAATACAGGTCAAGGAGGGTCTGGGAAGGATGCTGGTTTGCGCCGTCACCGGCATTGACAACCGGCACGGATGCCACCTCGGAAGCGTAACGGGAACTTCCCTCAAGGGGATGCCTCATTATGATCATATCCACATAGTTGGAGACCATCTTGATGGTGTCCTTCAGCGTCTCTCCCTTGCTGACGCTTGTGTTTGTCGCATCGGAAAAGCCGATGACCCTCGCACCAAGACGGTTCACCGCCGTCTCGAAACTGAGCCTGGTGCGGGTTGAAGGCTCAAAGAAGAGGCTTCCTATCACCTTGCCCGTGAGGAAGTTCTGGACTCTGTCCTTCTCAAACTCCCGGGCAGTCTCGAGGACATGGAGAATTTCCTCTTTGGTGAAATCGCTGATGGATATAAGACTTTTGCTCATATTTGGTTTGTTTGATTACATATTTCTTCTATTCCCGTTGCTCCCGCCTCACTGATTCTTTTCAGGAAGTCTCCGACGACGGAAAGCCTGACGGATGTCTCAAGGGAGCAGTCCATCCCGAAATCCTGGGCGGAAGGGGTGAGCTGCAGGTCTTTCAGGACCTTCATCACATTGTTCATATCGAGGTAGCCGAACCTGAGGCGATACCTTGCCGCAGCAGTCTTTTCGATGATGGCACTGTTGGCAATGGCATCTGCGGAGGAGGTCCTGTAGGCCCGGATAAGACCGGGAATCCCGAGTTTAATCCCCCCGAAATACCTCACTACGACAATGAGAACATCACTGAGGGAGTTGGAGTCAATTACCGAAAGAATCTGCCTGCCTGCAGACCCGGATGGTTCCCCGTCGTCATTTGCGCGAAAAGCAAGTCGCTGATAGCCAAGACGCCAGGCATAGCAATGATGCCGGGCGTCGTGATACTCCTTCTTCAGGGAATCTACTATGGATTTTATCTCCTGCTCTGTTTCAACGGGATAGGCCAGGGCGATGAAACGGCTGCCGTTGTCCTTGAACAGGCCCTCTGCAGGAGCCGCTATGCTCCTGAACCTGTCCTTGATTTCTGTTTCTATCCCGTTCATTTGAAAATCAAAAGTAGTTATTTTTAGATTATAATGCAACCGCACCGAAATATTTTGTACCTTTGCCATCCGCAAGACGAAACCTGAAATTATGATTTACAGATACAGAATTTCCCTCCCCGGGATCAAGGGGTTTGCAAGACTTTATGAGGTAAAATCCACCTCCAGTCTCTATTCTTTCGCAAAGCAGATGAGGGCGGATATGAATTTTCCTCAAGATCAGATGGTTCTTTTCAAGGCTATGGACGCAGACGGGAATGTCGCCGCGAGATACGGGATGTTCGATCTCGGAGCTGGGACCATCGACTCGGTAACCCTCGGGGAAACCGTGAAGAAAGGCCAGACAAGTTTTGTCTTTTTCTATGACACCACCAATGCCAAAAGCGTCATCGTGACCTTTGAGGGGGAGACACCGGCCAGGGCCAATGTGGTGTACCCGGCGCTGGTCGAGATGAAAGGACCTGACCCTGAGGAATTTGAGAACGGTTACGTCGCCTTTGAAGACCTTCCTGAAGACAAGAAGAATCCCGAGAACGAGGATTTCGACGAGGATGACGAGGACATCGATGAAGAAGACTCCGCAGACGAGGAGGAATTCGACGAGGACGAGGACGAATAAGCCCGTCCCGCCGCTATGTCCCGCAAACTTCTGATCATTCTCGGGCCTACTGCCGTAGGCAAGAGTGACTATGCCGTTGAACAGGCCCTGAAATACGGTTCCCCTGTGATTTCCTGCGATTCAAGGCAGATTTACAGGGAGATGCGCATCGGTACTGCTGTTCCTTCAGCCGAGCAACTCCGCGCCGTGAGGCATTATTTCATTCAGACACATTCAGTCAAGGAAACATATACCGCTGGCAAATATGAGGTCGAGGCCCTCAGGTTGATTCGCGACCTGTTTGAGCAGGGACACGAGACCCTCGTAATGGCAGGAGGCTCAGGGTTTTACATCGACGCGCTCTGCAACGGGCTGGACGAGTTCCCGGATGCTGACCCCGGAATCAGGGCCTCACTGACCCTGAGGCTTCGCAGCGAAGGAGTGGAAGGTCTGCGGGAGGAACTGAAGAGGCTGGACCCTCAGAGTTATGCCACAATCGACATTTCCAACGGGCAGAGGGTCGTGCGCGCCCTGGAGGTCTGCCTGATGACAGGCCGTCCGTTCTCATCCTTCAAGACGGCCCCAGCAAAGCAAAGGGATTTCGAGATTGAAAAAATCGGCCTGACACGCCCCAGGGATGTCCTTTACGAAAGGATTGACCGGAGGGTTGACGCGATGATTGAGGAGGGGCTTGTGGAAGAGGCCCGTTCTCTCCTTCCACTGCGTCATCTTCCTGCCCTCCAGACGGTAGGCTACAGGGAGTTGTTCAAATGGTTCGACTATCTGGAAGGCCGGGAGGACGAAGGCTTCAGCAAGGTCCCCGGGGTGATGTTCGTCACTCCGTCGGAATGGAAGGACGGGCCGGTGACCAGTCTGGAACGCGCTGCACAGCTTATCCGGCGCAACACCCGTCATTATGCCAAACGACAGCTCTCCTGGTGGCGGCGCGACCGCTCCATCCGCTGGATTGAGACTAAATAAAAAAGGCGAGTTGAACTCGCCTTTTTTAGTCTACTACTTCAACTCCGGTGATGTCCAGCAGAATGAACTGAATGCTCCCCTGATAGAGAGTAAGTATGCCGGTGGCATCAATGGTCTTCCTGCCTTCAAGCACCTCAGGGTCAATTTCGGTGTCTGCGAACTTGGAATATCCACTGGTACGAATCTGGATTTCAGTGGAACCCATCGTGAAATACTGGCTCACGGAGTAGGCCGCCTTCTCAATTCCCGGATAGGAAACAGCACCGGTCTCGGAATCAACCACCCTCCTGTCGGCCACAGTGCCATAGTTGTAGTCATTTGCATTTCCTATGTTGACGGAATCCCAGATTCCTGAATAGAGGTATTCCTTCATCTTGCTCTCTGACATCGCCCAGGTGGTGATTCCCCAGCGTTTGTCGGAAAGGAAAATCCTGTTCGAAGACTCCTTGGTGTTCTTGTTCGAATCGAGGTAAAGCAGGGCGAAAGCCTGATCGGCGTACTTCAGTCCCTTGAGAGTCACAAGAGTACCGATGTATTTACAGCTGGAAAGAGTACCGTTCTTGGAAGGGAGGTCTGCCTCGGTGATGACTGTCGGAGTAACGGGATCACCGTACTCACCCTTGAAGATATGGTCGTTGATGATGAACGAATTTTCGATATATGCGGTCTCGTATTCTCCCGTAGGGTCCTCATAACCGATCTGGACCATTCCGTTACCGCCGTAGTTTCCGGACTTGTAGCCGTACATTCCGAGAGAAAGGCCGTTGCAGTTGATATAGACGGTCTGTCCGGGCAGATAGTCATTGTAAAGACCGTTCTTTCCAACCTTGATTTCCATTCCGCCGGTACCGTCCTGAATGTAGAAACTCTTGTAGAAATTTCCGGGTTTGTCGGTCGTGGAGACCTTTCCGGCAATGATTATGTCCTTGTCAATCTGCCAGGGTTTTCCGGTCTCGTACATTGCAGCCAGCTGGGCGATGGTGTGGGTCGGTTCCAATTCGACAGGAATCCAGTCCTCAGTCGGCTCCGGATTCTTGTATTTCCCGGTGAAAACAGGTCCGAACTCTTCGCACGCCGTCAGTGCCATTGCGGCAAGGGCGATAAATATATATAATGACTTCTTCATATCTTAGAACCTGAAGTAAATATTCAACATATAGTTTATTCCACTCATATAGAAATATTTAGGATCGAAGCGATAATATCTGTCGGCTCCCGCGCCGTCGATGAGGCGGGTCTGCTCATATCCTCCGGTCTTCACATTCCTGTTGTTCGTGATGTTCTTGAGTTCAAGCGAAAATCCGAAATTGTACTTCCTCTGGAAATACCAGGATTTTCCTGCACTTGCATTCAGCAGGAAGACAGGCGCGAACTTTTCCTGGGCTGCCATATACTCGATCTCTGTCGGAGAAGCGATTCCGTCCGGACCTGCAACCGCCATCTGAGTCCTGTAGAGAGGATTCATATCGAGGTAGGAATTGGCGTAGAACTGTCCGTTGATTTCGAAGAACCAGTAGGAGTTGGTCCTGTAGTTGAGGGCAAGATGGGTGGCCAGCTGAGGAGTGCTCGGAACATAGTGCTTCTGCTGTTTCTCCACAATAGGATTTCCGTCCACATCCACATCAAACACCTTCGTGCCGTCCTCAAGGGTCACCCTCTTGTAAATCGGATGACTCTTCCAGTAAGGAACCTCCTGGTTGTCGAAGATGACCTCGGAACTGTTGTCAATGGTCTGGGTCATACGAGGGTTTGAGGTATATATGTACTCACCCCAGCTCACGACCGCCGACAGGGAGAGACCCTGGAGAGGGAGAGGGATTTTCGCACCCACCTCGATTCCGGCGTGCCTCTGGTCGATTCCGGACATAGCGAAATTGGTGAAGGAATTCTGGGAATCGTCGTAGAAACTCATCATGTCGGTCTGGTCCATAATCTTTGTCCAGAATCCGGTCACGCGGACGTTGTAGCCGTTGTTGCTGAACTGATAGGACAGGTCAGTGGAGATGGTCTTCTGAGTGGTGAGATTCGGAGTGAGGGTGTTCCTCGTGCGCGGAGAGACGAATGACTGGTTGAATGTCGGAGCATCATTGAAATATCCGGCATTCAGGGAGATTCTGTGCCCGCCCTTGAACACGTATGCAGCACCGAGTTTCGCCCTGTAGGTGAAGAAGCGCGCCACATCGGACTTGCCCTTCGAAGTGATTACCTTTCCGTTGGAGTCGTAGGTAGTGAGAGTCTTGCCGTCAACCACGATTTCGTTGCCGTTGTCGTCAAGTCCTGCGAAAAGACCTTTTCTGACAAGACCTTCACGCCAGAAACTGTCGTAGCCGGCATTCAGGGCGATGTTTCCGGTAAATCCTCCGACAGTGAACTGTCCGTTTGCCCAGAGACCTGCACGGCGGATGTGTGCAAAATAGTCATAGCCGTAAATATCCCCGACGTCTACTTTCTGTGCCTTGCGCCCGTTCTGGAGCCAGTAGTCGAGGTCGTTCTGTACAAGAGCTTCGGAAGATGCGAAATCCCTCTCCGCAAACTGGTCAATGTCAACATAATACTGACCTCCGAGCAGGTCCTTGATCACCTTGTAGTTTTCCGTCCTGTTCCATTTGAAATCCACACCGCCGGTGAGGGTGAACAGACTGCTGGCACGCCATTTCACATTGCCTGAAAGGTTGATGTCGTTCTGGTCCACGTGCCTTTCCTCAAGGGCATATTTGGACCTTCCGCCTTCGCTGTTGTAGTTCACGTTGTAGAGACGGTCCCAGTCGATGTGCTGGTACTTGGCGTAGGAAGAAGACCTGTTGGTCCACATTTCATTAGCCCAGAGGGATTTTCCGAGGTTCTGCCGTCCGTAATCCGGATCCTCAAGATAGTAGTAGCTCGGAAGATTGCGGTAGTAATCCGGCCTCGGATCTGCTGCATCATACCAGTCGAGGGCACTGTAGCCGTTGAAACCTGTACGGTAGAGGAAGGTTGCGGAAGCCTCCAGATCATCGGAAGGAGTTGCAGTGTACTTCATCACGAAAACAGGCTCAAAAGTCCTGCGGACACGGGCATTGCGCACCTTGCCGTTCTGGTAGCCCCAGTTGGAGTTGTACATATTGTCACCCATAAGGTCATATACCTCCTGCGTTGAAGCATTCTGCGCTCCTCTCTGTCCCGGAGCGGCGAAAGTGTAGGCCGTGATGCGGTGCACGTCGTTGATCTTCTTCTCCACTCCGGCATAGTAGGCGAAAGAACGGTAGTAAACTCCCTTTATCCAGTCGTTTCCACCCAGGCGGGCAGACACGTTGATTGCGTATGAAAGTCCGTTGTCAAGCTCTCCTGAAGCGTAGTTCGCCATCAGACGGAGACGGTAGAGGGCGCTGTTGGTCAGCACACTGAACCTCCATCCCGGACGGACGGCGGCAGGATTGGCGAGAATGTTGGTGATTCCGTTGTAACCGCCGACTCCGCAGTCGGAAGACTCATTGCCGATGGTGGTCTCCTTGCTCCTGGTCGCCTCGTTGAGTCCGCTCCAGAGGGAATAAGGAGAATATCCGGTCATCGCCTCGTTCATCTTCACCCCGCTCAGATAGACATCCTGGGTCTCATTGTTGTAACCTCTGTTCTTGAAGCGGATGGCACTGAAACCATAGCCTGCCACATTGTTATAGGGGTCATTCGAACCGAAGAGAATGGCAGGATTGTCGGTGTAGCCGGAATCGTCCATGTCAAACTCGATGAAACTTGAATCATCAACATCCTTCACGGTCTGCGTTGACACCATCGAGACGAAAATCAGGTCCTTCACAAAGCCGCCCTCAACGGTCACGTTGACATTCACATCATTGAATCCTTCAGCCTTGACCGTCATCTGGTAAATCCCGTTCTCAAGGCCTTCAAAAAGGAATTTTCCATCAGTGCCGGCATTTCCGGATGCAACCTTCTCCCCATTGAGGGACAAGGTCACAGCAGCACCCTGCACGGGCATCCTGCCGGAACGGTTCACGACGGTTCCCTTGACACCTCCGGTCTGTGCCAGAAGCGTGGCCGAGCACAAAACAGTTGCAAAAGCAACAATCAGTTTTCTGAACATATCAATCTAATGTTAGTTTATTTGCTTACTACTATATAGGTAGGAAAATGGTCGCTGTAGCCTCCGATGAAGGAACCGTTTGAGAAGGTCCTGAAAGGATAGCCCTTGTACTGTCCTTTCTGTGTGACCATGAAAGGACGGCGGAACACCACCCCGTAATGTCCCTTCTTGTCTGCCGTACGGATTTTAAGGCCACCTTCAGGAGCGTTGAGAAGGTTCTCGTTGATGAGGATCAGGTCATAGATGCTCCACTCTCCCTGGTAGGCAAGCGAGCCGAAGCCCTGCTTGTACATAGACAGGAACGGTGAATAGAAATCAGTCTTGCCGACCTCCTGAGGATTTTCCTTGCCATGGAGGTAAACGGCCATACTGTCGTCCGTCGGGTTGTCGTTCATATCTCCCATAACGGCGATCTTGATTCCCGGATATTTCTCCATCATCCCGAGGGCGTGGTTGTAGATGATTTCTCCCCCTCGGCTGCGAAGGTCACCGCCCTTGCCTCCGATTCGGGACGGAAGATGGGCGACATAGAATGCAAAATGCTCTCCGTCAATCGTTCCGTGAACCATCAGTATGTCACGGGTACGGAATTTTTTCTGCTGTTCCCTGTTCATTGCGAACTCTATTGCACTGCCTTCGAAGGTGAAAGGAATCGACTCGCTGTCGATATAGGTGAACTGCTCGGGCTTGTAGAGCAGGGCCACGTCCACTCCACGGCGGTCAGGACCGTCATAGTGGACAATCTGGTAGTTCGCCTCCGCAATCTCCGGCTGGCTCACAAGATCCTCCAGCACAAGACGGTTCTCGATTTCGCTGACTCCGAGAATGGTGTGGTAGCGCCCGTTGGCATCGGCCATCGTCCTGATGACAGTAGCCATATTGTGAAGTTTCTTGTTGTACTTCGCCTCGGTCCACTTGTTTTTCCCTTCCGGCAGGAATTCCTCGTCGTTCTTCGCAGGATCGTCGTATGTGTCGAAAAGGTTTTCAAGATTGTAGAAACCGATGACATAGTTCCTTTTCCCCTTCTCCCCGTCCTGGGCATACAAGCCGAAGGAGAGCGAAAGCAGGAACAGAATGGTGTAAAGTCTGTGTTTCATAGGATTATTGATTATTGCCAAAGATTGTCACTTGTGCTGAAATAGGACTCGACCGTTGCTGCCCGGTCGGCTCCGATTTTCGCAGGAAGATTCACGAAGAAGTCTTCTCCGACCAGTGCTTCAAGATCGTCGATGGACATCGCCTTGCTCTTCCAGGAACCGGAATACGCCTCGTGAGGGTAGTAGAAAGCGATGCCGGTGTAGCCTCCTGTAGTGCCCGTTATGCTGATTGTCCCTGACTTCTTGTAGCCGAGAAGGGCCTTGAAATATGCCGTCGGGACCTTCACAGCCTTGCCTTCATTGTCGTAGGCCACCTTCGAGCTGCCCGCCACGGTGCATCCTGTGCAGACATACAAGGTGTCGAGTCTCCCGGCCCAGCTGCGGATCTTCCCTTCAAGATTGGCCCATCCCTTCTGGTTCAGGCCGCCTAACTGCGGAGTCATATTGGTCCCATAGAAAGTAGTCTTGTTGGCATCCTTGTACAGCATATCGGCGGAAGGGAGCTGGTGTCCCCTGTCGTAACCTCCCTTGAAGCCTTTCAGGAGGACAGGCTGGAGCGCCCTCGGAACCTTCGGGTCAAGCCCCCAAGCATCGGTACGGGAACCGTTGCCGATTGTCCACTTGTTAAGGGGATATGCAACCCAGTGCGCCACAAGGGCGTCGGTATCCCAAAGATAGGACCAGCTGCGGAATGCCGTCGTAACAATAGTCTGTTCGTGGGTAAGGAAATACAAACCTTCGTCCTTGATTGCAGGCAGTTCCATCCATCCCGGAACCGGCTCGCTGACTATTTCAGTCGCCGTTTCGGTGTTACCTGAACCGCTTGAAGAATACGGATGCTGCGTTACCGGACAGACCGCACGTTTGATTCCGTTGTCAAGAACGATGTTGAGTTCCCTCACCTCGCTTGACAGATTCTCCCCATACGAAAGGAATATGTCACTTCTGTTGCCGTTCCCGCCCTGTTCGTCAAGTTCGGCCCAAGGCTCCGGATCTTCACCGAAAAACTCAAGATCTATGGTCCACTCCCCAGCCGCACAGACTTTTACCGGCTGAACACCCTTGCCGCCGCTCAAGTCCGAAATCTTTATGGATACGGAAACATCATCAGAAGCCTCCGCCCCGGTCTTCTCGCACGAAAACGCCAAAAGGAAAGGCAGAAAGAGAACCGAAAGCAACGGTTTTATTTTCATCTTGGAATACATATTCGATTGTAGATGTCTTTTCAGACACAAACGGGCTGCCCAGAGGAGGCGGACAGCCCGTTAGATTTTCGGATATCAATAATTATTTTGCGATGCCTGTCAACTTGAGGTCATCGACACGGTTTGTATTGCCGGCTGTATTTGCGAATTTTATGCAGAAATCTGCCATATATTCATCAGAGACATCATAAGAGACAGAATACCAGCTACCTGCACCAGTATTTTCAGGAATAATATTATCACTCCAGGTTGCACCGCCATCATTACTCAAATAGCATACAAGACTATTGGCTTTACCTTTTCCTGAGCCTTTTTTATAATTGAACGTAAGTTTTACGGATTTGTATCCTGCCAACTTATCTTCGAAATCAAACAAGATCTCAGTAGCGTCAGAGCCTGTGTAAGCATTACCTTTTCCAGAAGAGCCCTCAAGCGCACAGGCTTCAGAAGCACCGACTTTCCATTTTCCTGATGTAGGAGTAATCAGACTGCTGGACCATCCGGTAAAAGAGCCAATGGCAGTATTTGCTGAAGGCTCACCGAAATCCTCACTATACAAAACCGTCTCAGAACCGCCCGCATTGGCCTTAGCCTGAGTGATTACTACAGTGTAATCCTTTGTTGAAATCTCTTCGGAAGTAGTGGAGACTTTGATATTGGCAGTAACAGCTTTCTCAGTGTCCTCATTGGCCGGGAAAGACACAGTGACAGTGCCCTCTCCTTTTCCAGTTGCAGGAGAAACAGTAAATTTGGCATTGTCAGAAGTGACTGTCCAATCCACATTACCTGTCACATTGAATGTTGCTGATGTCTCGGAAGCAAGAACGGAGATGGCGGTCCTTGATACTCCGAAAGACTTTATATCTTCTGCTCCTTTGCCGTTGAGAGTTACTATTTTGTTGTTCTTGTCAAATTCGAAAGTTCCCTTATAATTTTTCAATTTACCGAGAATCAGGACCTTGTCTCCGACTGCAATCTGATCTTTAGAGGTAAAATCCGCTCCTCCTACAAATTTGCCGCTATAGACCATAAAACCTCCCTTCTGTCCCTCATCGGAAATGTAATATGTTACGCTCTTATATTTATCAAAATATTCATCAACTTTGGAGACTTCACCATAAACATACACTTCAGCAGTTGTTTTGCCATCCTCCAATGCTGAGGCTACCTGATATGCCTTTGCAACATTGTACGGAGAAGCCTCTGTACCTTCTCCTGAAGGAGTTCCGGTTGGAGCCTCAATCTCTTCTTCCTCTTCAAACTCAACACCGGCAGTGAAATCAACTGCAGTTCCTTCTGTCTCGGACAAAGAGACATCCAAGTCGTCAAGACGGTAACTGCTCTTTTCAGTCGTTGTAAAGTACAGATACAATTCCGCAGTATTTGCAGGAAGGGTCACTGTTGAAGAAATCTTGTCCCATTTGCCGTCAGAAGCACTTCCGGCAGCATAAGTCAAAGCAAGTTTAACCCATTTCTTCCCGTCATTGCTGATGTATGCGGAGAATTGGTTCTCATCAAAGACGCTTCCGCCAGCCTCTGCTTGGTAAACACCTCTGATGGCACCGAAAGAAATTGTGTAATTTCCTTGTCCCTGCGGGAGAGAAATCTTCTCAACCTTAAAATATCCGTCAGTAGTGCCAAAGAAAATATTATTCATTCCGGAACCTTTGTACAATGACAATTCATCATCGGACGAATCAGCATACCCTGAGCCGTTCCTTACTGTAACTCCGGAAGATGCATATGCAACGGTTGAGATTCCGGTTCCTGTCTCATTTTTCCAAGCATC
This sequence comes from uncultured Bacteroidales bacterium, assembly GCA_945948555.1. Lineage (GTDB taxonomy): Bacteria > Bacteroidota > Bacteroidia > Bacteroidales > UBA932 > Cryptobacteroides. Next base: position 39,891 of record CAMFBM010000015.1, read on the forward strand.
AGTCTGGTCCAGATATGGATTCTGTGTTGCCTTGGTCTTGTCAAAATCATTATGGTAAACGATATTGGCTCCCTGAGGTCCTTTCTCACCCGCCTGATTGACAGTGAGTGTCGTATTTCTCAATTTGTTTGTAAATTTGATCTGAACGGACCTGTCATACCCGGAATTGGCCTGGCAGGTAATATTCACTGTCTGATTGCCCTTTGCCGTTTCAGGATCTATACTAACCCAGGCCTCTTCCCCATCCGGGAAAGAATATTCAACTCTCCATTCGCGTCCGGCAGTCACGTCCACGGACAATGTGGTTTTCTCAGACGGAAAGTCCAAAGTGTTGGTATTCAAAACGATGTCAAGGGAGTCCCCCCCATCCTCCTTCTTACAGCCGGCAAAAAGAGCCACGGCCGCGAGGGAGCACAAAAACAAATTTCTCAATTTCATAATAATAGTAATTGATGTTATTTAATAATAAATATTTACTTGCCTGCACAAAACATCTTGCAAATATAAATAATATTCCACACAATTCAAGCCACCACCCTCATTTTAACATTCTTTTATCTCGGCATAGAAAATATAAAATACCACAAATAAATATTTATGATAGAATATTCGCTATAACTAAACAAATATGTATATTTGCAGCATTATGAATAACATTTCTCTCACTGACCTTTATGAAAGGTCTAATAATGACATATCCGTCCAACTGGGAAAACGATTCAGAGACTACAGGATTGCACTCCGCCTGACACAAAAAGATATTTCCAGGCAGACAGGCGTGTCAGTGATGACAATAGTACGTTTTGAGAACGGCGAAGGGTCGTCCATAAGGTTGAACAATTTTGTAGCCCTGATGAGAGCCATCCAGAGACTTGAAGGAATTGCCGAATCAATTCCTGAGATTCCTGCGAGTCTGTATGAGCACCCGGCAGCCAATCAGAGCACAAAAAAAAGAGTAAAAAAACGCCAGAATGAAAAATAATGTACTGACCGTCTTCCTCTACGGAAAGATTTGACCGGAAAGCAGGTACAAAGCAACATTCTGCCACTCTGCGCTCACTTTGTGGAGAAGTCACTTCATACGATGAAATATTCCGTGTATGCCGTCTCCTTCACCTTCCATATTCCGACACAGAGCAATTGTTCAGACGAACCGTGTTCAACTATCTGGCCGGTGTAACTGACGATCACGACAAAAACTTCTCATTTGTAATGTCTGAAGACGGAGTATGGAGGCTTTCACCTGCATACGATGTTACTTTTACAGTCGATTACAAGAACCGGTTCATTGCTGACAGACACGCAATGTCAATTGAGGAAAGTGACAGGTTGGTTTCTCGGAGTCAGTTTCTGAAACTTGCAGAAGAGAATGACGTAAAAAAAGCAGATTCTATTATTTCGCAAGCAGAAACAGTTCTGAAAACATTCAGACAAAAGGCCGAGAAAGCATCCATTGACGGATTCCATATCAATCTGATTTCTGAATTCATTCAGGCGCAACTAAATAAATTGAAGAAGTAAAAAAATATAATATTATGGAGAATGAATATGCCTTGGCTCCGAAGGGTTGTAAACCGGGTGTCTGTGTCGAGACTTATAAATAAATATTGTTAACTTTGCCGCATTAAAAACCAAACCAATGAAAATCAATCAGGACAAGCACTCGGCTTTCGTGCCGAATTTCCTACTCGGAACGGCCGGAGGAATCCAATATATCAAACTCAAGAAAGCAAGCCGCAATCCGCGCAAATCACAGGAAAAATGCCTCAGGGACATCCTCAATTACGGTAAGGACACGGTCTTTGGCAAGGAACACCGATTCAGTTACATTCTTGAGGCAAAAACTGCCGAAGAATTGTTCCAACGCTACCAGCAATATGTTAAACCTTCTGACTATGAGGACTTCCGCCCGTATGTCAACAGGATGAAGGAAGGGCAGGCGGATGTGCTTTTCCAGGGAAGACCGGTGCTCTACGCAACAACTTCCGGTTCTACGGGAGAACCGAAATGGATTCCTATTTCCGAGGCCTACCTGACCAACATATATGGAAAGATGAACAAGGTCTGGCTGTTCAACTTCATCAAGAACAGGCCAAAAACCTACCAGGGCTACATTGTTTCCATTGTGGGCAAACAGATTGAAGGATACACCCCTGACGGGACCATCTACGGATCGGTTTCCGGATTTACCCAGAAGAACTGCCCGGGTTTCGTGAAGAAACTCTATGTCTCTCCTTCCGAGGTGTTCAACATCGAGGACTACACGGCACGCAACTATGTCATTATGCGAATGGGTATTGAGCGCAACACCACGCTCTGCGTGACAGCGAATCCTTCCACGATGGTCGAGATGCAGAAAAATGTGGATTTCTGGTTTGATGAATATGTGAAGGACATCGAAAACGGAACGATTACAGACAAGGTCGATGTACCTCAGGACATAAGGGAAGCCTGTGCACCATACCTCAAGCCGAACCCGGAGCGTGCAGAGGAACTCAGGGAATTGAAAAGGCTCCACGGTCAGGTACTTCCGAAGCATTTCTGGCCGAATCTCCAGCTGCTTACGACCTGGAAATGCGGAAACACGAGAATTTACCTTGACAAACTGAAGGGTTGTTTCCCTGAGGGAATGCTTCACCAGGAGTTTGCCTATTTCTCATCGGAATGCCGTGCCGGACTTGTGCTGGACGACAGCATCGAGACCACGCTTTTCCCTCATTTCCACTACTATGAGTTCAAGAAGGCCGACGAGTTCGAGGATCCGGATGCAAGGTTCTACCAGCTTGACGAACTTGTGGAGGGCGAGCAGTACTGCCCGTTTGTGACCACGTTCAGCGGACTTTACCGCTACAATATGAATGACATCATTCAGGCAGCCTCCCCTTTCGGAAACACTCCGCGCATCCACATGGTCCAGAAAGTGAACGGCATTGTCACCATCACCGGAGAGAAACTCTACGAGGGACAATTCATCAATGCAGTCAACGCCGCCTCTGAGGCCACAGGTCTGAAACTCAATTATTTCACCGGCTACGCCAATCTTCCTGAAAGCCGTTACGATTTCTACTACGAATTCGAGGACGACACCGTTGACCAGTCCAGGGCAGAGGCTTTCACCGCCCTTGTGGATGAGAACATCAAGAAAGCAAACATCGAATACAAGGCAAAACGAGACAGTTTCCGGCTTCACGACCCTGTCACTCACCGTCTGGAGCGCAATTCGTTCGGCAAGTTCAAGGAGTACATCCTTGAGCAGACCAAGCAGGATGCTTCCCGCTTCAAGCCTAATGTCCTTGCCCAGAACGAGGAGAGGCACGAGGTTATACGAAGGTTTGTTCTGGAGTGAGGGGTCTCACCGGGGGATTTGCGCCTTTGGCGCAAATCACCGCCCCGCCTCGCACTCAATCCCCCTCTCACTGGGGGATTTGCGCCTTTGGCGCACATCCCCGCCCCGCCTCGCACTCAATCCCCCTCTCACCGGGGGATTTGCGCCTTTGGCGCACATCCCCGCCCCGCCTGCGGCGGGGCTTTGCAAACCGAAGACACAAAACGCACGATCAAGCAAGCTTGTCGTGCGTTTTGTGTCTTCGGTTTGCGGTGAGAGGGGGATTCGAACCCCCGGTACGGTAATCCCGTACGTCAGTTTAGCAAACTGGTGGTTTCAGCCACTCACCCATCTCACCAGAGTCCCTGGGAGACCACTGGGGTCAAACGGGACTGCAAAGATACAATAATTTTATTGTTTTGCAATATTTTCTCGCATATCGGTGTCGGCCTGGATATTTTTCATCCTGTAGTAATCCATTATTCCGAGATTGCCGGTGCGGAATGCTTCCGCCATAGCGAGAGGAACTTCCGCTTCCGCCTCAATCACGCGGGCACGGGCCTCCTGTGCTTTCGCCTTCATCTCCTGCTCAAGGGCGACCGCCATTGCACGGCGTTCCTCGGCGCGTGCCTGGGCGATGTTCTTGTCGGCCTCAGCCTGGTCCATCTGCAGGACTGCACCTATGTTCTTTCCGATGTCGATGTCCGCGATGTCAATCGAGAGAATCTCAAAGGCGGTACCGGCGTCAAGACCCTTCTGGAGGACAACCTTTGAAATGGAATCCGGATTTTCAAGGACTGTCTTGTGGCTCTCCGCCGAGCCGATGCTTGAGACGATACCTTCTCCTACCCTTGCGAGGACAGTTTCCTCACCGGCTCCTCCCACCAGCTGCTTGATGCTTGCACGGACCGTCACACGGGCAGTGGCAATCAACTGGATACCGTCCTTTGCAACTGCCGTCACAGGAGGAGTAGTGATGACCTTCGGATTGACTGACATCTGAACAGCTTCAAAAACATCCCTCCCGGCGAGATCGATTGCGGCGGCCATCTTGAAATCAAGAGCGATGTTCGCCTTGTCAGCGGAAATCAAGGCATTCACAACCTTTGGCACATTTCCCTTTGCGAGATAGTGAGCCTCCAGTTCATTGGCCTTCAGACTCAAACCGGCTTTAGTACCGGTCACCATAGCCATTACGATAGTGTTCGGAGACACACCTCTCCAACGCATCAGAACCAGTTGCAGCAAAGAAATGCGCACACCTGAAATCAGAGCCTGAAACCAGAGGGTTACAGGAAAGAACCACAAGAGAATCAAAAAGCCCACAATCGCAACCGCGACCCAGACTACAATATAAGTTATTTCCATAGATGATATTATAAAAAATACTAAAAATCAGTTTCCTGCAATTTGACAATGATTTTGTTGTCTTCAATGAGGGCAACCTCCACATCCTTGCCGCTGTCAATCATCCCTTCAAGGGCCTTGACCTCATAGACCTTCCCGTTGAGTCTGGCTGACCCGACCGGAGAGAGGCGCGTAACCGTCCTCCCCTTGTCACCAACCGCAAGCTGTGAATCCGCATCGGAGACCTTCGACTCTATCTTCGTGTCCAGTGTGAACTTCTTCCAGGTCTTTGCCCTAAGTACATAGAAGGTAAGAACAATCAGTAACACCACATTGACGGCAGTGACAATCGTCCCGGCGGTCATCCCTATCACATTGAATGCATACACGCAGGAACCCACCATGGCAACAAGCCCGAGGATTCCGGCCACACCGACTCCCGGGATTATAACAATCTCGGCAAAAACGAGCAGAAGCCCGACAATCAACAATGTTATGACAAAACCCATAATAAAATAACTTAAGTTTCATTATCCGGTATCGCAAGATCTTTGCAGATTGCGATATTATATATCTGTTTTTTCAGAAAATATGACTGCCTCCCCGAAACTTCCTTTCGTAAATGGAAAATCCTTCTTACCGCCCTGACGGCCATCGGACGGCTTCTCAGGCTCCGGCTCCATGTCCACTACTATTCCGTTGAAAAGAAACTCCATCTCAATCATCTGCAATTCCTCCCTTGCCCTGGACAAAGAGTCCTGAAGCACGGGCAGGGCGGCTTCCCTCCGCAGGATGTCCCCGGTCAGGTTCAGCCGTTCCTTCTCATCGTCACTCATTGCAAAACGGACCCTCTCCTGGTCGAGTATCTTGCCGCACGCATATATGGAATCTCTCAAAGCCTTGACTTCCTGCATTTTCAGCATATATCTCCTTGTGTCGGCATTTTCCGGGACAGCCGATTCGCCAGGTCCGGAGACATCTTCGGCATCGTCCTTCAGTACAGGCTTTTTCAGGTTCATCATTTCACGAAGGGCATCTATGCTTTCCAATGGTTTGCGCACAGGCATAGCGTCAAACTCAATCACATAGATTCGCACACTGTCTGCAGGACAGTCCCTGTCCGAAGCGAAAATCGTGTACCTTCCGTCATCCGTGTTCAGAAGGAGATAGTCATTGAACGGAGACGAGAAAGGGAATCCCAGATTTACAGGCGTCCCCCACTTTTCCGAAGAATCATCAAATTCGGATTTGTACAAGTCATATCCCCCCATACCGTAAAGCCCGTCGGAAGAGAAATACACGGTCTTGCCGTCCTGTGACAGAACGGGAAGCACCCTGACGGAGTCCGGAAGCATCAGGCTGTCAGAGAGTTCCAGGGCGACGCACAATGCCCTGTCCGCAGGCAGCGGCGACGAAAGAACGACAGACGAGCTGTCAGGCCGTACCGCCTTCAAAGGATAAGGCCCCGCAGCAAGCGAGTCGGAGGCACAGGACAAAGGATGCCAGACACCCTCTTCAAAAGGATACCACAACACGAAATCATCTTTAGCAACCACCTTTGAGTCAACGACTTGAGGCTCATAGACAAAATCTGACATCCCGGCACCGTTCTCACATTGCCTGAGCAGGTTCTCTATCACGGAGACAGCCAGGGAATCATCCGGCCCGAGCCTCGGGAGAACCTCCTTACAGATGGAGACAGCCTTGCGGAACTCGTATGCCTTTCTCAAAGAATCCGCCCGATTCAGGAATTCCTCCACCGGGAACGGAACGGTCGGAACGGAGACAGAATCAGCCGCAACCGGAACGGAGTCACGAACGACCGGAACGGAGTCACGCACAACCAAAACGGAGTCCCGCGAAACGGCAACGGAGTCCCGAAGGACAGCGACGCTGTCTGCCGGAAACAAGAAGATATATAATAATATATATATAAAATGTCCTGCCATGTTCTGGATCTGCCTTCAAAAAAGCGTACAAAAATAAGAAATACTTTCCGTAAACTTCATTTATAAGAAAAAAATCGTACATTTGTGCCCTATTTGCGGTAACTGGAATTTAACCTGATGACCGGACACACCGCCGAAGTGGAATATTTTATAAATTAAAGATAAAAACTATTATGCAAAGTAAAGGTGCAATCAGATTAGTGGCGATTCTTTTGGCAGCCGCATGTCTCTGGCAACTTTCATTCACCCTTGTCAGCAAGATTCAGGAGAACAAGGCGGAGAAGTATGCCCAGAAGGCGGTGGAAGCGTATCAGAATTCGTCGGCTTTCCTGAAAGTTGCTGACGCCGACAAGGCATTCTGCCTTGACTCCATCAGCAAGGAAAGCTCAAGGTGGTATCTCGATTCAATCTCTTCTGAGAAAGTTTACCTCGGGTACACCTACAAAAGTGTTAAGGAAAAAGAAATCAACCTCGGACTTGACCTCAAGGGAGGTATGAACGTGATGCTTCAGGTTCAGTTGGAGGACCTTGTAAAGGCTCTTTCTGACAACAACCAGACACCTGAGTTCAAAGAGGCAATCGCACTTGCAAAGGAGCGCAGTGTGAATTCCCGTGAGGATTTCATCTCCCTTTTCGAGACAGCGTGGAAGGAAGTCGGAGGCGGAACACCTCTCGCACAGGTTTTCGGAACCTACGAGATGAGGGACAAAATCAAACCAGAATCCACTGACGCACAGGTTATTGATGTCATCAGGAAAGAGGCGGAGAGCGCAATCTCGAACTCATTCAATGTCCTGAGGAACCGTATCGACCGTTTCGGAGTAACCCAGCCGAACATCCAGCAGCTCGGCAACAGCGGAAGAATCCTTGTGGAACTTCCGGGTGTGAAGGAGCCTGAGCGTGTGAGGAAACTTCTCCAGGGAACCGCTTCCCTCGAATTCTGGGCTACCTACGAGAACTCCGAGATTTTCCCGTTCCTCCAGGAAGCGAACTCAGTGCTTGCACAGCTGCTTGACGCAGAAGACACTGACACTGCCGCCCCTGCACAGGATGCAGAAGCCCAGACGGACATCCTCAGCGAGGAAATCAGCAACAACGAGGATGACGCAAAGGCAGAGGCTGCCTACAGGAAAGCAAACCCTTTGTTCTCCGTTCTCCAGCCTGCGGTCTTCAACGGAAGAGTTTCCAAAGGTGCCTGCATTGGTTACGCCAACTACTCCGACACCGCAAAAATCAACAAATGGCTGAAACTTCCGCAGGTTGACGCCCTGTTCCCTGCCGAGTTCAAGCCTATGTGGACAGTCAAGCCTTCACAGGCAATCCCTGGAGGCAACACCTACGAGCTCGTGGCAATCAAGTCGACATCGCGTGACGGCAAGGCTCCTCTTGACGGAGGCGTTGTGACCGATGCCAGGGTACAGTACGGCAACACAGGCGGAAACCCTGAGGTCTCAATGTCAATGAACGGCGAAGGTGCATCTGCATGGGCAAGAATGACCGGCGACAATATCGGAAAGCAGATTGCCATCGTTCTGGACGGAATGATCTACTCCTACCCTGTCGTAAACTCAAAGATTGAGGGAGGAAGCTCGCAGATCACCGGAAACTTCACTCTCGAGGAGGCTGAGGACCTTGCAAACGTCCTCAAGTCCGGTAAGCTCCCTGCACCTGCCACAATTGTCCAGGAGCAGGTTGTCGGACCTTCACTCGGTGCAGAGTCCATCAACGCAGGTCTCATCTCATTCATCATCGCCTTCTGCCTCGTTCTCATCTATATGGTACTCTTCTATCAGGGAGCCGGTCTTGTGGCCGACATAGCACTCCTCTGCAACGTGCTCTTCCTGTTCGGTACCCTCGTGTCATTCGGAGCAGTGCTCACCCTTCCGGGAATCGCCGGTCTGGTGCTTACCCTCGGTATGGCAGTGGATGCGAACGTCATCATCTATGAAAGAATCAAGGAGGAACTCCGTGCCGGCAAGGGTCTGGGCAAGGCCATCACCGACGGTTACGCCAATGCCTACTCCGCAATCATTGACGGACAGATTACCACAGCCCTCACCGGAGTCGTTCTGTTCATCTTCGGTTCAGGTCCTGTACAGGGATTCGCAACGACCCTCATCATCGGTATCATCACTTCAGTGCTGACATCAATCTTCATCACAAGAATCATCTTCGACGACCGTGTTGCCAAAGGCAGGAACATCTCCTTCGACAACAAGTTCACGAGGAACTTCCTGCAGAACACCAAGGTTGACTTCCTGGGCAAGAGGAAAATCACCTACATCATTTCAGGTGCCCTCATCATTGCTTCCATCCTTTCAATCTCATTCAAAGGCTTCACCTACGGCGTTGACTTCACCGGCGGACGTACCTTTGTCGTAAGGTTCGACCAGACCGTTCAGGCCGAGGAAATCAGAAACGCAGTCACGGAAGCCTTCGACGCGGCAGCCGTCCAGAACAATGTGGACAACACCGCAACCGAGGTGAAGCAGTTCGGTGGCGACAGCCAGATGAAGATTACCACCACCTACAAGGTGAACGAGGAATCCACAGACGTTGATGCTGAGGTTGAAGAGGTTCTCTACAATGCCCTTAAGGCATTCTTCGTGGAGGACATCTCAATTGACCAGTTCCGTTCTACCCTCGACAACCCGAACGGTATCATCAGTTCCGACAAGGTCGGCCCTACAATCGCGAATGACATGAAGAGGGATGCAATCATTGCAGTAATCATTGCCCTGATTGTCATCTTCGCCTACATTGCAGTAAGGTTCAAGAACTGGACATGGGGTCTTGGCGGTGTGTCATCACTTGCCCATACGGCAATCATCGTGATCGGCTTCTTCTCATTCTTCTCAGGAATCCTGCCGTTCACCCTTGACGTTGACCAGACCTTCATCGCGGCCATCCTGACCATCATCGGATACGCAATCAACGACAATGTGGTGATTTTCGACCGTATCCGTGAATACAGGGGCCTGCATCCTAAAGCCGAGCTCAAGACAAATGTCAACGAGGCCCTCAACAGCACACTCTCCCGTACGATGAACACCTCTCTGACCACTCTCGTGGTTATGCTTGCAATAGCAATCTTCGGAGGCGAGGTAATCAGGGGTCTTGCAGTGGCTCTCATTCTCGGTATCGTGATTGGAACCTACGCTTCAATCTTCATCGGAACCCCGATTATGTACGACGTAACGATGGCTATCCAGAAGAAAAAAACGGCAAAGACCAAATAAGGCTCTTCAGACACATTTGGAATGGGGATGACTCTCTGGGTCATCCCCATTTTTTTTTGCGCAGGCGCGCAGGATTTCATATTTCGTGGATTTATATATATGGAAACATCCTCCGAAGGAGGGATTTATCCGAAGGAGAGAAATATATATTACGAAATATTAAATATTGTGAATATGAAAAAGAATATGATTATCAGCGCGTTGGCGGCCGCAGCGATTTTGCCGTCACTCATTTCATGCAGCAAGAATGACGCTCCGGACTACAGCCTTATGTATCCGAATGCAATCGTTACGGTCAAACCGGTCGATGAGACTTCGTTCTTCCTTCAGCTGAACGACGAGACAGCCCTGTTGCCTGTCGGAGAGACAAAAGTGCCTTTCGACGGAAAGGAAGTGAGGGCTTTCGTGAATTTCTCCGAGACGGACATGCCTGAGGGAGCAGACAGGGACAAGTTTGCGAAGGCAGTGAAAATCAACTGGATGGACAGCATCCTCACAAAGACTCCGAAGCCTTGGCTTGGCGAGGAGAATGATGAGAAATACGGTAATGACCCGGTGGAGATTATGAAAAACTGGATGACTGTCGTGGAGGACGGCTACATTACCCTCAATTTCCTAACACGCTGGGGGGCCGGAAACGTGAAACACGAGGTCAACCTGCTGACCGGAGGCAATCCGGAGAATCCATACGAAGTTGAATTCAGACACAATGCCTTCGGTGATGTCTGTGGAAGGGAAGGGACCGGCATCGTGGCTTTCAGGCTCACGGGACTTCCTGACACAAAAGGAGAAACAGTGAAGCTGACCCTGAAGTGGAACTCGTTCAGCGGCACGAAAACTGCACAGTTCGACTACAAGACACGGACTGAACAGGAATAATGACGGAATCAGCGGAACAGAAACTGCTTGAAAGGATATGCAACCGGGATGGCACGGCTATGAAAGCCCTGTATGATGAATATGCAGGGCTTCTTACTGCTGTCTGTTCGCGCTATATTGATACGGACGAGGATGTCAAGGACATAATGCAGGAGAGTTTCATCAGGATTTTCTCCTCCATAGGGTCTTTTCAATACAGAGGCAAGGGTTCTCTCAGGGCCTGGATGACCAGGATTGTCGTGAACACAGCCCTGAAGCATCTGAGGGATTCCGCAAAAATGGATTTTCTGAGATATGCAGACAAACTTCCAGACGTGGAGGATGAACAGGAAATGAGTCTGGAGGGTGTCCCGGCGGAGGTCATTCAGGAGATGATCCGTTCGCTGCCTGTCGGTTACAGGACAGTCTTCAACCTTTTTGTTTTTGAAGGGAAAAGCCACAGGGAAATTGCGCAGACTCTGGGAATTAAGGAAAATTCGGCATCATCGCAATTGCACAGGGCAAAGACAATGCTCGCGCAGCGCATAAAGGAGTACAGGACGAGTCATTGACGGCTGCTTATCTTGCCGTTTATTGAAATCACAGCATACTTGATGGAGAAGGATTGGACAAAAGAGTTCAGGGACAAGTTGGAGGACTGGCAGCAGCCGGCCCCGGAAGGATTGTGGGAGGCGGTCAGCTCTGAGATGGGTGTCGCACAGAGACGCAGGCCTGTGTGGAAAGTTTTAGGATGGGCCGGGGGCGTTGCCGCGGCGGTTGCCGTCGTTGCTGCTGTCCTGTTTTTCGGCTTTGGAAGCGGACAGGTTGACGGAAGCGATGTTTCCCTCTTGAGGGAATCTTCCGGAGGGATTATTGCTCAGGTAATCACTGAGGGGAATGACAAAGAGGAGGCTCACAGCGGGGAGAGTACGATGGCAATGCCTTTGGAGGTGTTTGGAGAGGTGTCTGGGGAGGTGCCCGGAAGGGATTTCCGGTTCGGTGAGAGGAAGATGACTGAAGTGACCGCAGAAGAGGGAGTGAGTGAAGAGACCGAAGAGGTGTTTTTTACTGAAGAATCAACAGAAGAGAACCTGGCGGGAGAGGAGAAGGGGAATCCGGAGAAAGAGACAGAGGTAAGTCCTGGGGATGAGACTGTGGGGGATGAGCGGGAAAAACCGGCTGGGGATGAGCGGGATGAGGCTGTGGGGGATGAGGCTGCGGGGGATGCGTGGAAAGAGATTGTGGATGATGGTGTGAAAGCTGGACGCTCCAGCAGAGGCAATGTGAGGATCGGGGCGGTAGTCTCCGGTGGGAACGGGGGGAACAGCCATCTGGACGGATATGCCGGGACAACTGCTGCAACGGGAATGGTCAATGCATTCGGAGTGAATCCCCAGGCCGACATTATGATGTTCAACAGGACAAGGGAGGTCAGCACAGACACGAAATATTTCCAGCCAATCAGGGCCGGGGTTTCCGTCAAATGGAATTTCGCAGGAAGATGGGGGCTTGAGAGCGGACTGTACTGGAGCGGACTGTATTCAAGGACCACCAGCGGCAGCGAAACTTATTTCACACGCTCGCGTCAGGAACTTCATTATCTGGGAATCCCTTTGAACCTGACATGTGACATATGGAGCGGGAAAGGCTTCACAGTCTATGCCACGGCAGGAGGTATGCTGGAGAAATGCGTCGGAGGAAGGGTCAGAACCGAATATTTCTACAACAACACCTCGGCAGCCCCTGAGTCATCGGCAATCTCGGAAAAGGAACTGCAATGGTCGGCTGGAGTGAATTTCGGAGCGGAATACCTTTTCTCGAAACACATCGGGCTCTATCTTGAACCGGGAGCAGTCTGGCATTTCAACAACGACAGCCCCGTTGACAATGTTTACAAGTCACGTCCTTTTGACTTCAATCTCTCCCTGGGTTTGAGATTCGCATTCTGATGCCATCAGGGGATTTCCTCAAAAACAGTCTACATAACTTTCACGACTCCGCATCAGAAGCGCATCTTCAGAACGAAAGAATAATGTCATCCTGCTGCTGTTCAAGGGAATACTCTATTCCGCGGTTGATGTAGTGCAGCAGAGGGGTCGTCGTACGGAAAAGTTCCAGGGTCTGCTCCATCAGGTCTTCGGAGGTCATAAATTCATCAGGAGCGTTGTAGCAGACGCAATACCTTTTCAGCCTCAGATAGTCGGCATCCTGACAATCGGCCGGAAAACCTGCCGGAATCTTTTTCAGGCAGCCTTCAAAATCCATTTCAAAACGGGAATCACAGCCTCGTACCAGACGGCCGAACTCCCCTTCTCCCATAGCGATATCCTCACGCAGTACCCTCAGTGCCCTTGGGTCGATGCAGTAATCCCCTGTCGCCAGAAGGTTCGCCCCCTCAAAATTGCCCTGTCCCTCGACTCCGACCTGGAAATAGTAACCGCTGTAGGGCGACTTCTTCCCGTCCCTGCAGATGAAGGCCCCGAAATGAGTCTTGTAGGGCTGCTTGTATTTTGAGAAGCGCACATCGCGGTAAATCCTGTAGGTCATATCCTTCAACTGAAGGGGGCCGATCTGCGGATCGATTGCAGTAAGCCTTCCCGCAAGGGAGGAAGCAAAACTGTTGAAGATGTTGTTTGCCTCCACATATCTTTCCTTGTTGGCATTGAACCATTCCCTGTCATTGTTCAGGCTCAAGTCATATAGGAAGTCCAGTACCTTTCCAAGCATATTTACATACTCAAGTTTCGCAAGTTCATAATTATCTGTTATCGTGAGGGTTGTGCGTCTTGCGAAACTTCTTCCCACCGCACAATTCTCATCTACGTTACCTATCTCCTAAATCCTCCCCGGCCCGACTACCGTCGGCTGTTCGCTGCAAAAAGTCCGCTGGACTGTTTTGCTTTCCGCTCTCGACCCCGAAAGAGGACTTACTATCGATGCTAAAGCATCTCCAAACAAGGTGTTTCGCATTGCGAAACTTAAGTCACATATATTGCATATTCCTCGACAAAGTTATGAATTTCTAAGTATTTTTGTACGTTTGTACGGCGCAGAACAACGGGTATGTAAAAAAATTACGGAATATGATGACTTTGATTGAAGCAATACAGACACGGCACTCGGTCAGGAGATATCGTGAAGAACCGCTGTCGGAAGAAATCCGGAAGACTGTACAGGATAAAGTGGAGCAAGTCAACCGCGAAAGCGGGTTGCACGTCCAGTTGGTTGTCAATGAACCCAAGGCATTCAGCGGTCCTATGGCCTACGGAAAGTTCAGCGGAGTGACAAACTATCTGGTGATGGCTGGAAAGAAGGCAGATGATCTGGATGAAAAGGTAGGCTACTACGGTGAGCAGCTGGTTCTGCTTGCACAGCAAATCGGGCTGAACACCTGTTGGGCAGGAGTCAGTTACAGCAAGGTTCCCGGCACATACGAACTAGCGAAGGGGGAAAAGATTGCCTGCTACATCGCCCTAGGCTACGGAGAGAGTGCTGGATGCGACCACAAGCGTAAGTCCATCAGCGAGGTAAGCAACGCTGGAGCAGAAACTCCTGACTGGTTCAACCGGGGTGTGGAAGCGGCCCTGCTTGCCCCGACGGCAGTAAATCAGCAGAAGTTCTACATCGAATATCTGGGAATCCGCGAAGAAGGGCTACCGGAAGTCCGAATCAAGAAGGGATTCTCCATCGTCGGCTACACCCGAATGGATATGGGCATCGCCAAACTCCATTTCGAAATCGCCGCCTCTCCCCAACGATTTATTTGGTCGCAAGCGAAATAGCAAAATAGTCCAGCGGACTTTTTGCAGCGCGCAGCCGACGGCAGTCGGAACGGACGTGAGCGGTTAGTCAAATCGTCCAGCGGACGTTTGACAGCGAACAGCCGACGGCAGTCGGAACGGACGTGAGCGGTTAGTCAAATCGTCCAGCGGACG
>CAMFBM010000016.1 GCA_945948555.1 uncultured Bacteroidales bacterium
AGACGTCTTCATCAGCGATCTGGCAAATGCCTGCCTGGTTGCTGCTTTCTCAAAGGAAAAGTTCAACGAATACATGTCAGCTATGAAGGACGAACGTGACTTGCAGTATCGGATGAAAATACATCACGACCGGGGCTTTGCTGAGGGGCGTGAAGAAGGTCGTGAGGAAGGCTTGGCAGAGGGTGAGAAGAAAGGACGTGAAGAAGGCTTGGCAGAGGGGCGTGCTGAGGGATTGGCAGAGGGAGAGATGAAGGGGAGAAAGGAAGGCGAAATGGAAAGTAAAATTGCCATCGCTAGGAACTTGCTTGCACAGGGCTTGGCAATTGAGACCATCTCACAATGCGTCGGATTGTCGATCGAGGAACTTAATGCCATCAAGTAATCATTGCTAATTTTTACGATAGTAACTTTCCAATGGTAGAAACTGACAGCCACTGACTGATCCATGCACGTCAGTGGCTGTTTTTTATACGCCGCAAGGAAACCCGAAAAGGACAAAGCGCACCTACCTGCCATAGAGTGCCTTGTAGAGGGGTATCCTGCGCTTTGTCCCGGCTTACGGAGGGGACAAAGCACGATAGGATGCCCCACAGCCCTCTGGAAGGCCATCCACTGCGCTTTGTCCTTTTCGGGTTGTCATTGTGATGATGTATTATATGGACGGGATTTCCACAGTAGGCATCAGGGATTCATAAGGTCCTTGTTGACGAAGCCGATGATTTCCCGGATTACGCCGATGGAAGCAAGCGATTTCTTTTTTATGTCATCAAGTTCACAAGAAGCAAGTTCAGCGGCACGGTTAAAGGCATTGATGGCATCACCGAAACGGGTCTCCCGCATAAGGGAAACTCCCAGGTCATACCATTCGGAGGCTGACCCGGGAGTGATTTCAATATTTTCCTTTTTCATAAGAACAACATTCCGGGACGGTCTGAAAGATTCCACCCCGGATGGCGCATCTATACAAGTCCTGAGAATCCCATAAAGGCCATTGCGAGAATACCCGCAGTCACAAGGGCAATCGGAATACCCTTGAAGGCCTTTGGAACATCGCTGAGGGCAAGCTGTTCACGCAGACCTGCGAAAAGGGTCATTGCAAGACCGAATCCGAGGGATGTCGCGAAAGCATAGACAACCGACTCACCGAGATTGAGCATATGGGCATCTCCCCCGAATGTGAACTCCTTGGTCACAACAATCAGGGCCACACCGAGGACGGCGCAGTTGGTCGTGATCAGAGGGAGGAAGATTCCGAGGGCCTGGTAGAGTGACGGGCTGACCTTCTTGAGAACAATCTCCACCATCTGCACGAGGGCTGCAATCACGAGGATGAACGAGATTGTCTGCATAAAGCCGATTCCGAAAGGATCAAGGACATAGTTCTGAAGAAGATATGTCACAAGGGTCGCAAGGGTCATAACGAAGCAGACGGCTCCTGACATACCCACGGCGGTGCTCAGTTTGTTGGAGACCCCAAGGAAAGGGCAGATTCCGAGAAACTGCGAAAGAAGAATGTTGTTGACAAATATTGCAGATATGATGATTATCAAATATTCCATACTATTTCCTCCTTATTTCTTGGTTGTCAACTTCTTGAAGAGCACGAGCAGATAGCCCAGCGCGATAAAGGCTCCCGGAGCGAGAACGAAGCAGAGTATGCCGTCACCGGGGATCAGTTTGAATCCGAAGACCGACCCGCTGCCGAGAAGTTCACGGACAAGTCCGAGAACAGTGAGGGAACAGGTGAAGCCAAGACCGATTCCAAGACCGTCAAGAGCGGAATCAACCACACCGTTCTTGTTGGCGAATGCCTCGGCACGGCCGAGCACAATGCAGTTCACCACGATGAGAGGGATGAAAAGTCCCAGAGTTTCGTACATTGCAGGAGTGTAGGCCTGCATAATGAACTGGAGAAGGGTCACGAATGTCGCAATGACAACGATGTAGGAAGGGATGCGCACCTTGTCAGGGATGAAACGTGCAATGGCCGAGATTGCCATATTTGAAAGGACAAGCACGAACATTGTCGCAAGACCCATACTCATTCCGTTGATAGCGGAAGTCGTGGTGGCAAGGGTAGGACACATTCCCAGAAGGAGAACAAAAGTCGGGTTCTCCTTGATCAGACCTTTGGTTATGAGTTGAAATTTTCCCATTTGTTTTCCTCCTTATTTAGAATTCCCGACTTCGCTCGGAATTACATTGTCAGCAGCACCGGAAGCATCAGCCTGGACAATGGCCTTGAAGGCTGAGACAGCATTGCTCAGAGCGGCGCAATAGGCGCGTGAAGTGATGGTCGAGGCAGTGATGGCATCGACATCTCCCTTGTCCTTCTTCACTGAAAGAGACTTTACGGACGGGTCGAAACCTTTGAACTGGTCTGCGAAGGCAGGATCGGTACACTTGGCTCCCAGACCCGGAGTCTCACTGTGGGAAAGCACTGAAGTGTTGTAGATCACCCCGTCAGGAGTCATTCCGACCATCACGCTGATGGCACCGCCGAATCCTGAAGAAGAGGCCTCGATGGCATAGCCGGCGAGTTCGCCGCCCTTGGTCACCGTATAGTATTTGCAGGTCTTTCCGTCAACCTCAACGGCAGACTCGACAGGAGTGGAGTCGAACTCAGGAACGACCTGGGAGATGGCCTTGTTCAATTTTGCCTCTGCTGCCGCCTTCACAGGCTCTGCCGTGATGGCATAGACTGCAGCAAGAAGGGCTGAGCAGACCAGGCAGATGACACTCAGGCACACAACCATATTCTTGAATGAAGATTTTACTGCCATATCATTACCTCCCGAATTTTTTGCTTTTACAGAATTTGTTGATAAGAGGAACGGTGGCGTTCATAATCAGAATCGCGAAGGACATTCCCTCAGGATATGCTCCGAAGTACCTTATCAACATTGTTATCAAACCTATTCCTACACCGAAGATAATGCCTCCCTTGGCTGACATCGGTGAAGTCACGTAGTCGGTCGCCATAAAGACTGAACCGAGGAGAAGACCGCCGGTGAGGAGGTTGAAGACAGGGTCGGTGTACTGTGAAGGGTCAATCAGCCACATTATGCCCGAGAACACAAACACGGTCAGCCAGATGGAGAGGGTGATGTGCGGACGGATGACCTTGCGGGCAAGCAGATAGATGAAACCTGCAAGGATGGCTATGGCCGAAAGTTCTCCGGCAGAACCGCCGATGTTCAGGAAAAGAAGGTTGAGGTAGGAAGTCCCCTCAAGAGCTTCAATTCCTCCTTCCTTTACCATTCCCAGAAGGGTTGAACCGGTGGAGGCGTCAACACCCGGGATGAACCCCTTGACAGGCGCCCAGTTGGTCATTGCCACCGGGAAGGAGATGAGCAGGAACACACGGCCCACGAGAGCCGGGTTGAAGAGATTCTGGCCGAGGCCTCCGAAAGTCATCTTTGCGACTCCGATTGCAACGATTGCACCAATGATGACCATCCACAAGGGAGAGGTGGCAGGAAGGTTGAGTGCGAGAAGCACACCGGTCACAACGGCTGACCAGTCACAGATTGTGCTTGGCTTCTTCAGCAGGAACCTCGTGATGAGGTACTCCAGAAGCACGCAGGAAAGGATGCTCACTCCAAGGACGATGATCTCCGACCATCCGTGGAAAAGGATGGAGACGATTACGGTCGGAAGCAGAGCAATCACCACATCCCTCATCAAAGACGCCGTGGATGTCCTGGTGTGTATGTGAGGAGACGGTGAAATCAACAGTTTGTTCATATTCCGTTAAAAATTTATGTTCGACTTATTTCTTCGCAGGCTCAGCAACTTTCGCAGGCTCAGCGGCTTTAGCAGCTTCGGCAGCTTTTGCGGCTTCAGCAGCAGCCCTGGCTGCCGCCTGACGACCCCTGATTATCTTGATGACGTCACCCTTGGCAATCCTGATGACATCCAGAAGCGGGATGTTCGCAGGACAAGTGTAGAGGCAGCATCCACACTCGATGCAATCGTGCACGGCATTCTCCTCCAGTTCGTCCATCATCCTGTTCTTTGCAAGCTTGTTCAGCAGGAACGGCTCCAGTCCCATCGGGCAGGCCTCGGCACATTTGCCGCAGCGTATGCAGTTGCCCTGTTCCTTGCGGACAGTCTGAGCGGCCGTGAGGAAGAGAAGGGATGAGGAACCTTTGACGGTCGTGGCATCCAGGTTGACAATTGCCTTGCCCATCATAGGGCCTCCGCTAACGACCTTCACCGCAGCCTCAGGGATACCACCCATCTGGTCAATTATGAAGGAAAGCGGTGTTCCGATGCGGAACAGGTAATTGTGCTGCCTTTCCATCGGGAGACAATCTCCGGTCACTGTAAGAGTGTTGGTAATCAGAGGTTTGTTCTTCTGGACTGCCTCATAGACAGCAAGTGATGTGGCAACATTCTGCACTACCGCACCCACGTCAATCGGGAGTCCCATCGACTTGACCTGACGGTGCATCACAGCATCAATGAGCTGTTTCTCACCGCCCTGAGGATATTTCTTCTTCAGAACCATCACACTGATTCCGTCATATCCCTTCGCGTTTGCCTGAAGTTCCGCAACGGCAGCCTTCATCGCAGCGATGGCCTCCGGCTTGTTCTCCTCGATTCCGATCACGGCAGGACATCCGCCGAGCACATATTTCATTATTGCAGCACCGACCACAATCTCCTTGCTGCGCTCGATCATTATCCTGTTGTCGGAAGTAAGATAAGGCTCACACTCCGCACCGTTGAGAATCAGGCACTCGGCCTTCTTGCCCGGAGGCGGGCAAAGCTTCACGTGTGCAGGGAAAGTCGCACCACCGAGCCCGACAACACCGTTCAGCTTGATCTTGTCGAGAATTGCCTTTGTGTCCTGAGGTATTTCAGTGACAAGGGTGTCCGAAAGGTCGATTCCCTCTGCCCACTCATCACCTTCAACCTCGATTTCCACATGAGTGATGTTCCAGCCTGCAAGGTCCTTGCGCGGGCCGATGGACTTGACCGTACCGGAAACCGGTGAATGGACGAATGCCGAGATGAATCCTGACGGCTCACCTATGACCTGTCCGACCTTCACCTTGTCACCGACAGCGACAACAGGGTTGGCCATCGCTCCAAGATGCTGGAGCATTGAAACATACACGGTTCCCGGAACAGGCAGGACCTCGATTCTGCATCCTGAAGAAATCTTGCTGTCATTCGGATGCACACCTCCTATTGAGAAAGTCTTTTTCATTTCTGTTCCTCCTTTGTTTCAACGGTTTTCTTTTCTGATGCCAATGCGGCAGGAGCTTCTTTCACCGATACTGCGCCAGCAGGTTTCTCTACCTTTGCGGCAGCAGGTGCAACAGGTGCAGCAGGTTTGGCCTTAGGCACCGGGAAATTGACCGCCACAAGCGCTCCGGTAGGGCATTCGGCCACACATTTGCGGCAAAGCTTGCATTTAGTGAAATCTATGTAAGCCAGATTGTTGGCGATGGTGATTGCATCGTGAGCACAGACCTTGGCACATTTTCCGCACCCGATGCAGGCAACCTTGCAGGCCTTGCGGGCAACTCCGCCCTTCTCTTTGTTAATGCACTGAACATATACCCTCATTCCGCGTGGTCCCTTGTTGCGGAGCTCGATCACTCCCTTCGGACAAGCCTTCACGCAGGCTCCGCAGGCAGTACATTTCTCCTCGTCAACTACAGGAAGACCTGTCGCAGGATCCATAGAAATGGCTCCGAAAGCACATGCGGCAACACAGTCCCCGCAGCCCAGGCAGCCGTAAAGGCAGCCCGTGTCACCACAGTAGAGAGCCGACTTCACACGGCAGGAGGCATAACCGCCATACTCGTTGGTACGCGGACGGTTCTCACAAGTTCCGTTGCAACGAACTACAGCCACCATAGGGGCCTTCTCCTTGACCTCCATACCAAGGACGGCTGCAACCTTTTTCATGGTCTCGTTTCCTCCCACAGGACAGAAATTGTTGTCAAGACTGGAAGCTCCGACACACGAAGTGGCAAAAGCGTGGCAACCGGCGTGACCGCAACCTCCACAGTTGGCTCCCGGCAACACCTTCTCCACCTCCTCGATTCTCGGATCTTCCTCCACCTTGAATTTCTTTGCCACAAGATAGAGGACGACCGCAAGCAATACGCCCAGAAGGGTGATTATTGCAATGGTCCAAATAATTGTTTGTGTCATAAAAACTGATATTAGAATTACTTTTCCTTTATATAAAATACAAAATCCTTCGACAGTTTGTCCCTGAACAGGTAGATGACAAGATAGTACAATGCCACACCTGCAACCGCTCCGAGACCGGCATAGACCTCGTGAACGGTAACGGCGGACAAAGATAATATTAAAATCATTAAAATCGCCAAAGGAATGACATAAGAAATCCAAACAGCCTTCAAACCCATAGTTTTTTTCAACAGGACATTGACTTCGTCACCGACAGAATAGGAGGCGTAAGGGTCGGTCGGGACCATTATGGTCTTGATTTTGTCCTCTGACATTCCGCAGAGTCCCTTCGCGTGGCACGACGAGCAGGCCGAGGATGACACAATCTCAACTGTGGTGAACTCGGGAGTTATCCCGGTTATTTTCCCTGTGTGTGAAATATCTTTTGTCATAATCTGAAATTACATTAAGGAACTAAACGGATGCCTGAGGCCGGAATACCCCGCCAGCCGCCCGCAAGCGGTCCCGACGAGGAGAGGGGCCTCAAAATAGACGGGAATGCGGTTGTCGTCATCAGTCACCCAGATCATCATATCCTCCTCTCCGGTGAAAACCTCACCGGCAAGGAGCCTTGCGGCGAACCGGATCGTGTCCACCGTCCCGAGTCCCTTCACTTTCAGGCTTTCCGGTCCGTAGAGGATAAAATACACATTGTACACATCGTCATCAATCGCGAAGGTCATCGGATACTTCTTCCCCGGGGTCACCGCATCAAAGTCCATATTCCTTGCAAGATAGAACAGGGCTGGCAAATCGCAGGTGCACGCAGTCAGGGGAAGTTGCGGATTCCTCTGTCCCGAACTGGATGAAAAGACATCGGCATCAATGTAGGGCTGGGGAACATCCCAAATGAATTTGTAATCATTCCTCGCTACATATCTGCCCTCGCGGGTGTCTCTTGTGAACTTCAAAGGCCGTAGTCCGTCGCACCTGAACCAGGACTGGAAATCCTCCCTGACCTTGAAGAACAGGTCGAAAAGCCGGGTTGTACGCCCGGAGACAATGCAGTGGAAGACATCTTCACCATTGAATATTTCCTTTTTCAAATCAACGGTGGCGGAGCCCACATCCGAATTGATTGCCCCCCAGGAATAGTGAATGGTGAACTTGAGATGCTCCCCATCACCGAAAGCGAGGTCCGAAAGGGGGCGGGTGGGGATACACCCTCCTTCGGAATAGTTTGTCTGACCTTTCAAGGTGTGGCTGAAGAGTATTCCGAAAGAAAGGAGCAATGTGGGAAGCAGACGGATCATAGACTTCCGGTTGGAAAATCAGTGTTGATGCCGAAATCGTTCCCCTGCTGGTCAAGCAGGGAGGACACCGGAGTGTATTCTGCAGGAGGCTGCATGCTGTCCATCGCTGAGGCGTAATTGACGAGGGATTCCTCGTTGTCCACAAAGCGAACCTCCGAATGTCTGAATGTCATCGGGATGTCGGCAATCTCTCCGTTACGGTGCTTGGCGATGATAATCTGTGTCTTTCCTACATCCTCAGGGTTGTCGGATATGTTCTGGTAGTCGGCCCTGTGGATGAAAATCACCATGTCGGCATCCTGCTCGATTGAACCTGATTCACGCAAATCGTTCAACTGAGGGCGGTTCTGTGAGCCCTGCCTGTTGACGGCGTTTCGGCTCAGCTGGGACAGGGCGATGATCGGGACATTGAGTTCCTTTGCGGTGGCTTTCAATGTTCTGGAGATGGCGGCAACTTCCTGCTCCCTGAATCCCCTCAGTTCGACCGGCCCCTGCATAAGCTGGAGATAGTCCACTATGATGAGCTTCACACCCTTCTGGTTCACAAGTCTCTTTGCCTTGGAACGGAACTCCATCACAGGAAGGGACGGTGTATCGTCAATGTAGAGAGGAGCTTTGGACAGGTCCTTGATTTTCTGCTCCAACTGTACCCACTCGAAATCCTCCATCTTCTGCGCACCCTTGATCTTGTCCGCCCCGAGTCCCGTCTCGGAGACCATCATACGCTTGACGAGCTGGATTGCAGGCATCTCAAGGGAGAAAAACGCAACCGGCTTGTGGTGGTCGACAGCGGCGTTGCGGGCCACATTCAGCACGAAAGCCGTCTTACCGACGGAAGGACGGGCTGCAAGGATAATCAGGTCGGAAGGCTGCCAGCCGAAAGTGATTCTGTCCAGGGACGGGAAACCGGAAGGCACACCGCTCAGACCCGTGCTCTCCTGGAGACGCTCGATGTCGCCGATTGCCTTGGTAATGACGGAACCTATGTCCTGGACATCCTTCTTGACATTGTTCTGGATGGCGGCGAAGACCTTGGTCTGTGCAGAGTCGATCAGGTCATCGACCTTGACTCCCTCGTCATAGGAATTCTTCAGGATGTCGTAGGCGGCAGTTATGAGCTCCCTCTTGATGCACTTTTCCTTCAGAAGCTTCACATAGAACTCCACATGGGCAGCCGCACCGATCTTCTGGGACAGCTGGGCAAGTTCCACCACTCCCCCAACCGCCTCCAGGTTGCCGTCCACAAGAAGCTGCTCCTTGACTGTCAGAAGGTCAATCGAAGTGTGGCTGTTGACCAGCCTTGTCATCGCCTCGAAAATCATCCTGTGCTTCTCACTGTAGAAACACGAGGGAGTTAGTTCCTCCATCGCGTCATCAACACAGTTCGGCTCCACCAGGAGCGCACCGATGACCGCCTCCTCAACATCAAGAGCCTGAGGGGGTTTGTTACCCATCTCAAGCCCTATTCCGTCAAGGTCCGCATTGTTCTGTGAAGTCCTTTTCCTCTGCTGCGCCATTTCCCGTTATTCGAAATCCGGGTTCACGAGAATCCTTCCGCAGTACTCGCAGATGATCATCTTCCTGTTGGAGGCGATGTCAATGAGCCTCTGCGGCGAGATTGTGCTGAAGCAGCCTCCGCAGGAGTCCCCGTTGAAAACTGAAACGACGGCGAGACGGTTGTTGCAGCTGTTGCGGATATGCTCGTAGGCACTCATCGTCCTCTCGTCAATCCTGCCTGCACACTCCGCACGGGTTGCAAGAAGTTTCTCCTCCTCCTTTGAAGTGGACTCCACGATTGTGGAGAGTTCCTGCTTCTTGGCCTTGAGGTCGTCGTTCTTGACTGAAAGTTTTTCCTTAAGAGCCTCGATGTCGCCTTTCTTCTTGAGAATCATATCCTTGGTCTCACCGATATTCTTCTGTGCAATCTGACGGAGAAGGTCAAGGTTCTCAATCTCCTTGCTGAGGGAATCATACTCCCTGCTGTTGGACACGTGGTTGACCTGTGCCTGGTATTTCTCAATCGTGGCGTCGTTCTCCGCAATCTGGTGTTTGTAGTCGGTAATCTTTGCGTTTGCCTCCTCGATCTGTGCGGTGACATTCGCTATCTTTGCCTTAAGGTCGGCAATCTCCGCCTCCAGGTTCTCGACCTCGAGTGGAAGTTCCCCACGCAGCTGGAGGATCTTGTCAATCTCGGTGTCAACCTGCTGAAGCGCGTACAGGGTCTTCAGTTTCTCCCCAACGCTGACATCGGAGTCTGCAAAACTTTTCTGAATGGAGACGAAGGTCTCCCTCTTGTCGATAGGGGTCTCTATTTTCTGAGTCTTTTTAGCCATATCGCTTAAAAATAAAATATCGGGTTACTATATATATTCTCAGTTATGCGAACCGCAAAGGTAGGAAAATTTTTCTTTATCAGCGAAAATAAAATATTCACTATATCTATTTCACTCTCATAATGCCCGACATCCATCAGCATAAAGTCTCCGCCCGTGAAGAAATGATGATAGGAGATGTCCCCGCAGAGATAGAGCTGAGCCCCGCTTGCAATGGCCTTCGGAATGAGCGACGAGCCCGAACCTCCGCAGACAGCCACCCTGGAAATCATTCCGTCAATCGGGCGTGAAGTCCTGACAACCTTCAGGTTGAAAGCTTTCCTGACCATTTCCACAGCCTCTGCAGCAGTCACCGGGAACGGAAGGTCTCCGACAGCTCCCAGTCCTTGACCATCCTGCTCAGGGTCAAGCACCTGCACGTTCCTTAGAGAAAGCCTTACAGCCATAGCCCCGCTGACTCCTGCAAGTACCTTGTCTGCAGAAGTGTGGGCAGAATAGATGGATATGCCCGCCTTGACGGCCTTTATGAGTGCAAGTCCGACAGAATCCTCCGGGGTGACTTTCTTCAATCCCCCGAAAATCAGCGGATGATGGGTAACGATCATATCCGCTCCCACTGAAACGGCCTCGTCCACCAGCTCCGGAGTACAGTCCAGACCAAGAAGGACAGAGTGCACCGGAGCCGACGGCGACCCCACCTGAAGTCCGCAGTTGTCCCATTTCTCCTGCCGCGAAAGCGGCGCGAATGCTTCGATTGCCGAAGCGACATCGAACACAGTATATTTTTCGTCCGTCATAAACTATCCGACATACATATAAATATATATACTATATACCATATATAAATATAATATATACCTGTATTGGATATATACCATATTTATAATGTTCCCCTTATCTCTTCGAGCCGTGCCTTTATCTCCTTCAAAGCCTCAACGGCCTTGAAGACACCATCGACCTTGCCGTTCTCGCTTTTCAGTTTTTTCGCCGCCCCTTCCAGGGTCAGACCGCAGTCCTTCACGAGGAAATGGATTTTCTTCAGGGTCTCAACATCTTCCGGCCGGTACATACGGTTGCCCTTGGCGTTCCTGCGCGGATGGAGAAATTCCGGGAAAGAATCAGTCCAGAAGCGCACGAGGGAGACATTCTCGCCGAGAATCCCGGCGGTCTCCCCTATTGAATAATACAATTTTTCCATAATCAAAACAACTAATCCATCGACTGGCCAATGCTGGTTGACATCACGACTATGTCCGCATACTCAAACGGACCTGCCACACGGAAGAAATAATTCACCGGGTCCATCACCTTGCCGTCCCTGAGGACTTCGTAATGAAGATGAGGGGCGAAAGTGGTGCCCGACATCCCCACAGTGCCGATCCGGGTGTCCGGAGTGACTGAGCGTCCCCTGGAGACCTTGATTTCGCCCAGGTGGGCATACCTTGTCACATAGCCTCCCTTGTGGGTGATTTCCACCACATTGCCGTGTCCCATACCTGAGCGGACGACATCCGAGACCACTCCCTCGCAGGAGGCATACACAGGTGTTCCCGACTGGGCAATCATATCCAGTCCGCGGTGCTCGACATCCACTTTGTAGAACGGGCTGATCTTCTTTCCGACGGATGCTCCCGTGTTCACAAAAGAGAAATTCCTGAGCGGCGACTCCATCGGAGGCATTATGAAATCCTCCTCGGACAACCTTGCGAAGATTCTCTCGAAATTCCTCTCGACAGCCTCCGAGCATTTCTCCAACACCTTGAGTTTCTCCCCCGAAAGCACGGAAATGTCAAGGTCAGTGAGGGTGTCGGTGATGGAAAGCAGGTCAACCGCCGAAAGCATGTCCACATCAGGGGCGGAGGTGTGGAAAACGTCACGGTAAATCTCGTCGTCACGGATCTGGAGGGATGTCACGACGTCGGCAAGCAGGCGGTCCTTGCGCTCCATCTCGCCGTACAGCTTCCCGTACATCCGGTTCTCCCTTTTCAGCCTGCGTTCCGTGTCGGTACTGAACACCAGGGAGAAAACTGCATAACAGACGATTGTGGAGGTGAGCGAGATGGTGGCGAACTTCAGAATCTTCAGGAAGATTCCCAAGGCTGACGTCCCCTCGGACTTCCTGACATCCATCCCCTTGTCATCGTAGATGTACTTCTTTGACATACAGGTTCCTCCTTATTTCCGCTTCTGATGGAACGGATGGAGGGTCACGGCCGATTCGGCCTCAACATGCCTCACCATTGTGGAATACTCCTCAGGGGTTACATTCAGGTCAAGATAATTCACCGGATTGACCGGACGGCCCATATAGATTACCTCATAGTGGAGATGCGGACCTGAAGATTTTCCGGTGTTGCCGGTCTTTCCGAGGAAGTCACCCCTCTTGACCTTCATTCCCTGCTGCACATAGACGGAACTAAGGTGGGCATAGCGGGTCTTGTAGCCGAAACCGTGGTCCACAAGGACATAGCATCCGAAGCCAGTCCTCGAGTAATTGATTTTGACTTCCTCCACGACGCCGTCACCGGTGGAATAGACCGGATTGCCGGCCTCGATTGCGAAGTCAAGTCCGTTGTGCCTTGCTATGCCGCCATAGACCGGATCGATTCTCACACCGAAACCGCTTGAAAGCCTGAAATTGTTGCGGTCCGGGATGACGGGAGAGATTTTCGGGACACAGGATGCCATTTCTCCGGCCTTTTTCGCCACTTTGGAGACCTCATCGAAAGAGCAGCTCTGAATGTAGGTCTTCTTGGTGAGGACATCAAGACGGACAGCGGTGTTCCTGAGCAGTCCGCCATCACCTATTCCGTCCATATAGTCATAGCGGTCCACACCTCCGAAGCCGGCATTCCTCACCTCACGGGAAATCGGGGACA
Organism: uncultured Bacteroidales bacterium; assembly: GCA_945948555.1. Taxonomy (GTDB): domain Bacteria; phylum Bacteroidota; class Bacteroidia; order Bacteroidales; family UBA932; genus Cryptobacteroides. The sequence goes on from CAMFBM010000016.1 coordinate 12,682, forward strand.
TTCCGAAAAGAGACCTGTAGATGTCGTCGTCCCTGACCTGAAGCATCGTCAGGGCGGCGTCGTATTCGTCAAGATGGTTGCGGATGACCTCCACCCTGGTGACCCATTCGGCATTCGCCTTCTTCAGCATCACCGTCTTTGGAAGTTCGAAGCCCAAAACGGAAGTATAGATCCAGATGTTCAGGACTGCGGAACAGAAAGTGAGGAAAGAATGCAGGACAAACCTCGTCAACTTGGCGTTGCGAGGCCGCTTCACTATCTGGTAAGTCAGCGTCTTTGGATCAAAAATATACTTTTTAATTTCAGGCATGGCCGCAAAGATAGTCTTTTTCCGGAAAAAATTATAATTTTGCGCGTTATTTTGCCATAATAGGGGACGAGTGTGTCCCCGGATGGCTACATAGTGAAAGAAAAAACTTATAAAGATATGACATCCAAAGAGATAAGAAAAGCCTACCTGGACTTCTTCGCTTCCAAGGGACACACCATCGTCCCTTCTGCTCCGATGGTGGTGAAAAACGACCCGACACTTATGTTCACAAATGCCGGAATGAACCAGTTCAAGGATTGGTTCCTCGGGAACAGCACTCCAAAGTACAAAAGGGTGACCGACAGCCAGAAATGTCTGAGGGTCAGCGGAAAGCACAACGACCTTGAGGAGGTCGGACACGATTCCTACCATCACACCATGTTCGAGATGCTCGGGAACTGGAGCTTCGGTGACTACTTCAAGACCGAGGCCATCGACTGGGCGTGGGAACTTCTGACGGAGGTTTACAAACTTGACAAGGAGAGACTCTACGCAACTGTCTTTGAGGGTTCTCAGGAGGATGGGACAAGCCTTGACACAGAGGCGCTTGAGGCCTGGAAGAAGCATCTTCCACAGGACAGGATCCTGCTCGGTAACAAGCACGACAACTTCTGGGAAATGGGTGACACCGGTCCTTGCGGCCCTTGCAGCGAAATTCACATTGACCTGCGCAGCGACGAAGAGATTGCAAAGGTTCCGGGAAGGGACCTTGTCAACAAGGGACACCATCTTGTCATTGAAATCTGGAACCTTGTGTTCATGCAGTTCAACAGGAAGGCAAGCGGGGAACTCGAACCTCTCCCGAACAAGAACATCGACACGGGAATGGGCTTTGAAAGGCTCTGTATGGCTCTCCAGGGCAAGACCAGCAACTACGACACGGATGTCTTCACCGGAATGATTCACAGAATAGAGGAACTTTCCGGACACAAATACGGAGTTTCCGAACAGGAGGACGTTGCAATGAGGGTCATCGCGGACCACATCAGGGCAATCAGCTTCTCAATCGCCGACGGGCAGTTGCCTTCGAATGTCAAGGCCGGATATGTCATCCGAAGAATCCTGCGCCGTGCCGTGCGCTACGGCTACACCTTCCTGGGATTCAACGAGCCTTTCCTCTGCCGTCTGGTGGGACAGCTGGCGGACGACATGGGAGAGTCCTATCCTGAGATTGTCAGCCAGAGGACTCTGATTGAGAGGGTCATCAAGGAGGAGGAGATGGCTTTCCTCCGCACGCTGGACAGAGGGATCCGTCTGATGGACAACATAATGGAAAGGTCGGCCGCCACAAAGACCATCAGCGGCAAGGACGCCTTCACCCTCTACGACACCTTCGGATTCCCTATTGACCTGAGCGAGCTGATTGCATCCGAGAACGGCTTCAGGATTGACCTTGAGGAGTTTGACGCAGAGCTCCAGAAGCAGAAGGAAAGGGCCCGCAACGCCACGGCAATCGAATCGGGAGACTGGGTGGAGTTCAAGCACTGCGAGTGCGTGGAGTTCCTCGGCTACGACCTGACCACCCTCGAGGGAGCCACCCTCACAAGGCACCGCACCGTCAAGACGAAGAACAAGACAATGTACCAGCTGGTCTTCGACAGGACTCCATTCTATGCCGAAATGGGAGGTGAGGTCGGTGACACCGGCTACATCCTTTCGGAGAACGGAGAGAAGATCAGCATCCTCAACACCATAAAGGAAAACAACCTCACAATCCACATCGCCGACAGGATTCCGTCGGACTGCAGCGTGCCGTTCACCCTCGTGGTGGATGCCGCCCGCAGAAGGCAGATCTCCTCGAACCACACTGCCACCCACCTTCTCCACAAGGCCCTCAGGGAAATCCTCGGGACTCATGTGGAGCAGAAAGGCTCGTTTGTAACGGACTCCTACTTCCGTTTCGACTTCTCGCATTTCGAGAAACTGTCCGACGAGCAGATTGACAATGTCGAGCTCAGGGTCAACGAACTCATCCGCGAGAACTCCCCTCTTGAGGAGAACCGCTCTGCAACCATGGAGGAGGCGAAGGCCGCCGGAGCGATGGCCCTTTTCGGAGAGAAATACGGGGACACCGTCAGGGTAGTCAGGTTCGGAGAATCAGTGGAACTCTGCGGAGGATGCCACGCCGCAGCGACAGGCCAGATCGGTTTCTTCAAAATTGTGTCCGAGAGCGCTGTAGCAGCGGGAGTCCGCAGAATCGAGGCCACCACAGGAGTCTATGCGGAGCACGCCGTGGACGTGATGGAGAATACCCTCAGGGCAGCAAAGGCCCTGTTCAACAACGTGCCTGACCTTCAGGGGGCAATCGCGAAACTGATTGCCGAGAATGAGAATTTCCGCAAGGAGGCGGAGGCGATTGCCAGGGAGAAGAGTGCGGCAATGATGAAGAACCTGACCGAATCTGCAAAAGAGATCAACGGAATCAATGTCGTCACCATCTCGAAGACAATTGATCCGAACATTCTGAAAGGGGCATGCTTCATGCTTCAGAAACAGGCGGAGAATCTTGTCGTGGCAGCCGCCATAGAGCACGAGGGCAAACCTCAGCTGCTGCTGATGTTCTCCAATGACCTCGTGGCGAAGGGGCACAATGCCTCGACTGAAGTCAGGGCAGCCGCCAAACTCATCCTCGGAGGAGGTGGCGGACAGCCGGGTCTTGCCACAGCCGGCGGGAAAGACGTTTCCGGACTTTCAGCAGCCCTCGAGCTGATGATAGAAAACGCCACCAGATAATCTCAACACGCGTACAAGGTGAAAAGACTCGACCGATTCATACTCAAATCATTCATAGGACCGTTCATAGCGATTCTCCTGGTCGTCATTTTCATCCTTATGATGCAGTTCCTCTGGCTCTACATCGACGAACTTGTCGGCAAGGGCCTGAGCCTCAAGGTTGTACTTGAATTTCTCGGATGGGGCAGCGCAACACTTCTCCCGCTGTCCCTCCCGCTCGCCACCCTGCTTTCATCGATGATGACGATGGGTTCCCTCGGCGAGAACAACGAGCTGCTGGCAATCAAGGCGGCAGGCATCTCCCTGAAAAGGGTGCTCACCCCCCTGATGTGCGCCTCGGCTGTTATCAGCATCCTCGCATTCTTCGCCGCCGATGACCTCGTTCCGGTCGCATACAACAAGATTTTCACCCTCCGTGACGACATAGGCAGGACAAAGGAGGAGATCAAGATCCCTACCCAGACCTTTTATGACGGGATTGAAGGCTACATCCTCAGGGTGGAGACCAGGGATGACAAGACGGGAATGATGCACGGGGTGATGGTTTACAACCACACCGGGAACAAGGGTAACACAAGCCTGACCATCGCTGATTCCGCTATGATGAAGATGACGGAAGACAAGAAGGCGTTGACATTCACCCTTTTCAGCGGTTCGAACTATGAGGAGACCAACACGAGGAAGTACCGCGACACTACCCTCCAGCTCCAGACAATCGACTTCGACAGGCAGAGCCTTGTCATCCCTCTTGAGAACTATGCCTTCCAGAAGTCAGATGACGACAGGTTCAGTAACGAGGTCAAATCAATGAGTCTGAAACAGTTGGAAAGGCACAAGGACTCCGTGGCGACAATCCGGGACGAGACCCTTGCCAAGCAGTTGAACATGCTCGCTGAAAACCGATCAATCAGATTCTCAAGCCAGCTCGACACCTCGAGACACAAGAACATACGGGTCAATTTTGACTACTCCTCCCTGCCCGACTGGGAGAGCATGGACTCGAAAATAGATGCCCACGAAAAGGCTCTGTCAAACATAAATGATTACATTGCGACCCTCACGTCCTTCTCCAGGGAGACTTTCTTCAACACCTACACCCTCCGCAGAAGCGATGTGGAAATCCTGAAGAAATTCGCCGGTGCGCTCGCCTGCTTCATCCTGTTCTTCATCGGAGCGCCCCTCGGGGCAATCATCCGCAAGGGAGGTCTGGGCACGCCTGCCATCATCTCGGTGCTCTTCTTCGTGCTCTACTGGGTGGTTGACATCACAGGGACAAAGCTTGCCAACGACGGAGCGATTTCCCCTGCCGCCGGAGTGTTCATTTCCTCATACGTGCTGTTCCCGATAGGTCTCTTCCTGTCGTGGAAGGCAATCAACGACTCCGCGATTTTCAACACGGACAAGATTAGGCTATTTTTCAAAAACATAAGAAACAAAGTGTTCGGAAGATTACGCAAGACACGCATAGTGTATATGGGTACGCCGGAATTTGCCGTCGCACCTCTCGATGAACTCCGCAGGAACGGCTACAATGTCGTCGGAGTGGTAACTGTCGCAGACAAGGCAAGCGGCAGAGGGTTGAAAGTGAATGAAAGTGCCGTGAAGAAATATGCCGTAGCCAATGGCATACCAGTCCTCCAGCCGCTCTCCCTTAAAGACCCTGAATTTCTTGAAGCGCTGAAGTCCTGGGATGCGGACCTGTTCGTTGTGGTAGCCTTCAGAATGCTCCCGAAGGTCGTCTGGTCAATGCCTAAGCTCGGGACATTCAACCTCCACGCCGCCCTCCTGCCTCAGTACAGGGGTGCCGCTCCCATCAACTGGGCAGTAATCAACGGAGACAACCTGACAGGAGTCACCACATTTATGATTGACGAGGGGATGGACACGGGACACATTATTATGCGCGAACAGTGCAGGATCTCGGAGACCGACACAGCCGGGGACATCCACGACAAACTGATGGAAATCGGAGCCGGAGTCGTCCTCCAGACAGTTGACGCCATAATGGACAAGGATATGGAGCTCCGTCTCCAGAAAAGCTTCATCCAGGGTTCGGAGAGGCTTCGTCCTGCCCCGAAGCTTTCCAGGGAACTCTGCAGCATTGACTGGAGGGACACCTCCCGCCACATCTACAATCTGATTCGCGGACTCAGTCCCTATCCGGCCGCTTTCACTGAACTTGTGCACAAGGAGACTGGAGAAAAGACACAGCTGAAGATTTTCTTCGGAACAGTTGCCGATGGTGAAAGACTTCGTACCCTGACGTCCGAAAGCGCAGCCGCCGGTAAGGAGTTCACATCCCCGGGAAGCATCATCTCCGACGGGAAGACATATCTCGCAGTCAGGACTTCGGACGGAGCCATTGAACTGACGGACATTCAGTTGTCCGGCAAGAAGAGGATGGATGTCAGGACTTTCCTCCTGGGATTCCGCAATCCTGAGGACTACTTCGCCGAAAACGGACACTCGGCGGAAGAAATCGCAAAAACAAAAATCTGATTATGGGAAAAACGGCGGTCATAATAGGCAACGGGGAGTTTCCGAAGAAGGAATATCCCAGATATGTCATTTCCCGGGCCGACTACATTGTCTGCTGTGACGGAGCACTCGCCAAATATCTCCGCAACTCGGAGAAGATTTTCGGGTGCATGCGCGAGCCTGATGCGGTGGTAGGAGACCTGGATTCCCTCGGAGCCGGGCTAAGGCGGAAATTCGGCCATCTCATCGTGCACGAGACCGAGCAGGAAACCAACGACCAGACAAAGGCGATGCGGTACATAATGTCCAATGTCCCAGACGTGAGCGACATCTTGATAACAGGAGCAACAGGACTGAGGGAAGACCACACAATAGGAAATATCTCCCTGTTGATGGAATACACGAGGACCTTCGACCTTGGCGGCATCAACCTCACGATGGTTTCCGACCACTCGGTCATATTTCCCGTAACGGACTCCATCGAACTGGACTGCGGAACCGGCAGGAAGGTCTCGATTCTCACTCCGGACAACAGTCTGAGAATCAAGTCAGAAGGATTGGAATGGCCGACCGACGATGTGGTCTTCGACAATTGGTGGAAGGCTACCCTGAACCGGGCATCGGAGGATAAAATCAAACTTGAATTCAGTCACAAGTCATTGGCTATCATAATAATGAATTAAAGCAATGGGAAAAGCTAGTTACTTTCCGTCCGTAAAGGACATAGAAAAGGCCGCTGGAATACTCGAAGAGATTCTTGAGCCGACACCCCTGCAGTTTAACCACAGACTCTCGGCAAGCTACGATGCGGAAATATTCCTCAAGAGAGAGGACCTTCAGACCGTCAGGTCGTACAAAATCAGAGGAGCCTACAACAAAATCCGCAGTCTTTCTCCGGATGTTCTGAAATATGGAATAGTCTGCGCCAGCGCAGGAAACCACGCGCAGGGAGTCGCCTTCTCCTGCAACAAGTTGCATATTATGGGCTCGATCTATATGCCGACCACTACTCCGCGCCAGAAAATCGATTCAGTCAAGATGTTCGGAAAGGAATACGTTGACATCGTGCTGACCGGTGACACTTTCGACGCGGCAAACGCCGCAGCAGTCGAGTATGCTAAAAGGAGCGGAAAGACCTTCATCCCACCGTTCGACGACCAGAAAATCATTGAGGGACAGGGCACCATCGGTCTTGAGATCACAAGGCAGATGAAGACCCCGCTCGACTACATCTTCATTCCAATCGGAGGAGGCGGACTTGCTTCCGGAGTTGGTGCCTTCATTAAACAGACCTGGCCTGACACCAAAATTATCGGCGTGGAGCCCGCCGGAGCAGCCTGCATGAAGGCCTCCATCGAAAACGGCTATCCCACCGAACTGGAGAGCATCAACAAGTTCGTGGACGGAGCGGCAGTGAAGAAGGCAGGACAGCTGACCTACGGGGTCTGCAAGGATGTCCTGGACGACATCATCCCCGTTCCGGAAGGAGCGGTCTGCACGACCATCATCGAGATGTACAACAAGAACGCCATCGTGGTGGAACCTGCCGGAGCCCTCTCGGTGGCCGCATTGAGGCAATATGCCGACAAAATCAAAGGCAAGAGGGTCGGCTGCATCATCAGCGGAAGCAACAACGACATCATCAGGATGGAGGAAATCCGTGAGAAATCAATGATCTACGAAGGGTTGAAACATTACTTCATCGTCAACTTCCCACAGAGGCCTGGCGCAATCCTGTCTTTCATCAGGGATATCATCGGTCCTACGGACGAACTCGTGTATATTCAATATATCAAAAAGACCAACAAAGAGGAAGGACCTGCCCTCATAGGTATAGAAGTCGCGAGCAAGGACGATTTCCACGCGCTGATCAAACGTATGGAGGCCAACAATATTCTTTACGAGTATATAAACGAAAATAACAAACTTCTTGAAATACTTATTTGATGATGGATTGGAACAATTTAGGATTTCGCTACAGAAAGACTGCAAAGATTCTCTGCTGCCGTTACAGCAATGGTTCGTGGGGCGAGATTGAAAGCACTACGGACGACAATATCAGCCTCAGCGCATTTGCCGGGGCTCTTCACTACAGCATCGAGTGTTTTGAGGGGTTGAAAGCATTCCGCGGACAGGACGGAAAAATCAGAATCTTCAGACCTGATGAAAATGCACGCAGGCTCAAATCCTCCGCAGATTTTATCGGACTGCCCTGTCCTTCCGAGGAGATGTTCATTGAGATGTGCGCCAGAATCGTAAAGGAAAATATTGACTTCCTTCCCCCTTACGGTCTGAACGCATCTCTTTACATCCGTCCTACACTCATCGGAAGCAACCCTCAACTTGGAGTGCAGTTCGCAAAGGAGGCGACATTCCTGATGCTTTGTGCCCCTGTGGGAGCCTACACGGGAGGTGCCCTGGAGCCTTGCAATGTGGCAATCGCAAGAAATTACGACAGGGCAGCGACCTACGGGACCGGCCGGTTCAAACTCGGCGGGAACTATGCGGCATCCCTCTACTCGCTTGGAATCGCTCAGAAACAGGGTTACAAGGCGACACTTTACCTGGATCCGCAGACACATACCCTGATTGATGAGTACAATTCCTCCAACTTCTTCGGAATCAAAGGGAACACATACGTCACCCCACTGTCTGACACCATTCTCCCGTCCATCACGAACAAGACCCTAGAGGCCGTTGCAAAGGCACAGGGAATGACTGTTGAAAGAAGGGCAGTTCCCGTGGAGGAACTCTCCGAATTTGAGGAGGTCGGTGAATGCGGAACTGCCGTGGTCATCACCCCGGTAAGCTACATTGACGACAAACCGGCCCTGGAGGTTACAGACCCTGCACAGATCAAGCGCTACACATTTGTCACAGAAGGCTGCGGTCCGAAGAGCCTGAAGCTTTACAGGCACATCACGGGAATACAGTATGGGGAGTTGGATGACACCTTCGGATGGTGTCTTATCGTATAAAATTATTTAGGAGCGATTTTGTAGAGGAACCCGGCTATGAAGGCATAGAGGATGTTCGGGACCCACAGGGCTACGCCGGGAGGAAGAACACCCGTGAAGACGAACATCTGGCTGAACCTGAGGAAGAGAATGTAGGTGAATGCCAGGGCTATGCCGATGCCGATGTTCCAGCCGATGCCACCCCTGCGCTTCTTTGAAGACAGGGCGACTCCCATAATCGTCAGGATGAAAGCCGAGAAAGGAAGGGCAAACCGTGTGTGCTTTTCTATCAAGGCCAGTTTCACATCCGCATCCCCGCGCATCTTCTGGATTCTGATCACCTCATTCAACTCCCTGTAGGAGAGGGTCTCCATCTCATTCTTCTGCGTTATGAGGTCGCTGACGGTCAGGTTGATCACCGTGTCGAGGCTTGCGCCGCTCCTTATGTGGTCCTCGATGCCGTCTCCATATTCCCTTATGAAATATTTCTTGAGTCTCCACCCGCACTTCGTGCTGTCCCAGACCGCCTGCTCGGCACTGATCTTCGAGACCAGCTTGTTGTCCTCCACCTTCTCGAGGGTGAAGCGGTAGGCAGTGTTGTTCCAGGTGCTGAAGGATTCCACGAAAACGAACTCACCGGGATTGATCTGATAGTGGACATTCCTGTTGGTCGTCACATTGTGGCCCTTGATGTACTTGGCCTCGAACGCCATACGGTCCTTGTTCGCCTGCGGTATGACAAACAGGTTCAGGGCCAGGGACAGAAGCGTAATCAGCGTCGCAGAGAATATGTACGGTACCATCAGCCTGTGGAAACTGATTCCGCAGCTGAGAATCGCCACTATTTCCGAATCCGAGGCAAGCTTCGAGGTGAAGAAAATCACCGTGATGAACACGAACAGAGGGCTGAACATGTTCATAAAGTACGGAATGAAATTCAGGTAGTAGTCAAAGATGATTGCCTTCAGAGGAGCCTCCTTGCTGACGAAATCGTCAATCTTCTCGCTGATGTCGAAGATGATTACTATGCCGATTATAAGGAGAAGAGCGATGAAGAATGTCAGGAGGAAGCGCTTGACGATGTACACGTCAAGAAGTTTCGGTTTGAGTCTGTATTCCCTGTGCATGTCCGCCCTCCTGTCAAAGTCTTGAAGTGAGTTTCACGACGGCTGCATCCTTCCACGCGCGGAAATCCCCCTTCTCAATGTGCAGACGGGCCTGACGGACGAGATCGAGGTAGAACGCGAGGTTGTGTTCGCTGGCAATCTCCGCGGCAAGCATCTCTCCTGCTACGAAAAGATGTCTCAGATAGGCCTTGGTGTAGGTCCTGTCCACGAACGATGTGCCCTTCGGGTCAATCGGGGAGAAGTCGTCAGCCCATTTCTGATTGCGGATGTTTATGATTCCGTCCCAGGTGAAAAGCATACCGTTGCGTCCGTTGCGGGTCGGCATCACGCAGTCGAACATATCCACTCCCCTGGCAATTCCTTCAAGGATGTTCGCAGGGGTCCCGACTCCCATAAGGTAGCGAGGCCTGTCCTGCGGCAGAAGCGGGCAGACCAGCTCAAGCATCTCGTACATCACCTCCGTGGGTTCCCCGACGGCAAGTCCCCCGATGGCATAACCTTCCCTGTCGAAAGACACAGCGTGTTCCACGGCCTCCTTGCGCAAATCCGGATAGACACATCCCTGGACTATCGGGAAAAGGGCCTGGGAATAGTCGTAGAGAGGTTCTGTCGCGTCAAAATGCCTGATGCACCTTTCCAGCCAGGACTTTGTCATGTCCAGGGACTTGCGGGCATATCTCCAGTCTGCCTGCCCGGGGGTGCACTCATCCAGGGCCATTATGATGTCCGCCCCGATGATTCTCTGGGTGTCCATATTGTTCTCCGGAGTGAAGGTATGGCGCGAACCGTCTATATGCGAAGCGAATGTGACACCGCTCCCGTCCTTTGCGAATTTGCGCATTGAGGCAAGGGAAAAGACCTGGAATCCACCGCTGTCAGTCAGAATCGGCCGGTCCCACGAGGTGAACCTGTGCAGTCCCCCGGCCTGCCTCAGCAAGTCAAGCCCCGGACGCAGATAGAGATGATAGGTGTTCCCGAGGATGATTTCGGCACCGATGTCCTCCCTCAGGTCGCGGTGGTACACACCTTTGACGGAACCTGCCGTGCCGACAGGCATGAATATGGGGGTTTTTATCTCTCCGTGGTCCGTAGTAATCACTCCGCAGCGGGCGGAGGACATCGGGTCGGAGGCGGTTTTCACAAATTTCATTCGCTATGTTCAATATGACCAAAGATGTTTCTTTGGAATATGGACGCCAAAGATAGTAAAAGTTGGAGAATTTCTTGTATATTTGCCGACCTGCGTCATAAAGTTTATGATGCGGAACCACTTACTACAAAGACTAAAACACTGGAATATGGGGAAAAACATCAAACTGAGGCTCATAGTAATGAATATTCTGCAATGGGCTGTCTGGGGGGCATATCTGACTTCAATGGGCAACTACCTCGTGCAGGTGGGCTTCGGAAGCCGTATCGGACTATTCTACGCGATGCAGGGAATAGTGTCCATCTTTATGCCCGCACTGCTCGGGACCCTGGCTGACAGGAAGCTCGGAGCGGTCAGGACACTGGCTCTCTGCCAGGGGATTGCCGGAGCTGCCATGCTTGGAGCGGGATTGTATGCGGCAGGAATCAACGCGCAAGCTGCGGCGACAGGAATCCCGGTGGCGGATCTCATCAGTTTCCCTGTATTCTTCGGGCTATACACTGTAAGTGTGGCTTTCTATATGCCGACCATAGCTCTCTCGAATTCAGCAGCTTACGGCATTCTTGAGCAGAACGGGCTTGACACCGTCAAGGATTTCCCTCCAATCAGGGTGTTCGGTACCATCGGTTTCATCGCAAGTATGTGGATAATGAACTTCTGCAAGACTTCCGCCGGAGTGTCTTTCCAGGAGACCTACCATCAGTTCATCATCTCCGGAGCAATCGGACTTACTCTCGTGGCATATTGCTTCACACTGCCGAAACTCTCCGCCGTCAGGAGCGACGAAAAGAAGAGTTTTGCGGACACGATTGGCCTGAGTGCATTCAAACTGATGAAGGACAGCCAGATGGCAATCTTCTTCATCTTCTCTATGCTGCTTGGGGTTGCCCTTCAGGTGACTAACGGCTATGCCACTCCGTTCATCTCCCATTTCCAGGGAGTCGAAGGCTTCACACAGTCCTGGGGCGCAAGGAATGCTACATTCATTTACTCCATCTCACAAATCGCCGAGACACTCGGAATCCTGCTCATCCCGTTTGCGATGAAGAAGTTCGGAATCAAGAACGTCATGCTCATAGCGATGTTCGCCTGGGTTCTCCGCTTTGGTCTCTTCGGTGCCGGTGACACAGGTTCAGGAGTGTGGATGCTCATCCTCTCCTGCATTGTCTATGGAGTCGCCTTCGATTTCTTCAACATTTCCGGTTCGCTCTATGTAAATGAGAACACCCCGGCCTCCATCAAGAACAGCGCCCAGGGGCTTTTTATGCTGATGACCAACGGTATCGGAGCAACTCTCGGAACGCTTTCGGCACAGGCGATCGTCAATCATTTCACAACTGAGGAGGCTATTGTGATTGATGGAGTGACCAGATTCTTCCGCGTGGGCGACTGGAGCACCTGCTGGTACATCTTCGCAGCCTATGCCCTTGTGGTTGCAATCCTCTTTATGTTCTGCTTCAAAGACACCCGCAAGCGTCAGACGAAATAGCCCTGCGGACTTTCTGCCGGGAGCATCTGACCTCACGAATCCCCCTATCTCTTCATCCGGTTCCAGAACAGAACCGGAAGCACGAACGCAACCACTGCACACACAATCCAGAAAATGGATGCCGGAAGGAAATCATAGACGGTGGCCGAAAGGATTTGCGTTTCAGTCAACCCTTCGGTCTGCTCCGGAAGACAGGCATATTTCTCAATGAGATGGCCGCTAACGATGTCCTGAATCCCCGCAGCGACATAACTGGAGATGCCGACTATGCCCAGGGCCGCCCCGGTTGCCTTGCGGGGCACGATGTCAACGGCCATCAAGCCTGCGATTATGCAGTATAGCACGCCGATGGTAAGACTGAAAAGGGATATGTACAGGATATTGGCTACATATCCGCCTCCAGTAAGAAGGAAAGCGGCAAGAGAGAGGACAACAAGAAGCCCGGACAGGATTGCCGGCTTGATTCTGTCCCCCTTGAAGACAGTGTCGGACAGCCATCCTGCCAGCACTGTTCCAAGAACGCCGAAAGCAGCGGAGAAAGCGATGATCTGAGTGGCATTTTCAAGGGAGAACGCCTTCTCTTTCTGAAGAAACAGGACACCCCACCCGGCGATTGCATATTTGACTATATATACAAACGCGCTGGATGCTGCGATTATCCAGATTCCCGGATGGGAAAGAACCATCTTCTGCAGTTCCGAGGTAGGCATCGTGTCCTCCTTCACCGGGGTCTCTCCCGTGAGAGCCTGTATGGAGGGAAGCCCTTCGCTCTCAGGAGTGTCATGCACGAAAATCAGTATGACGGCCACCCCGAGGAATCCGCAGGCCGAAGAAAAGATGAAACCGTACTGCCATCCGAATGCCCCTACAATCATCCCGACAAGGATGAAGGAGATGAACTCACCGACATACGGACTGGCGCTGAATATTCCGTAATATGTTCCCCTTTTCGACAAGGGGAACCATCTTGAAAGATTGATGATTCCCGGAGGCGATCCCATTGACTGGACCCATCCGTTGATGCCCCAGCAGACGGCAAACATTCCGAACAGCAGGATGTTGAACCATCCCGCATTGTTCTCGAACAGACCCAGGACCCCCATCAGCAGGTTCACCACGGCGGAAAGCAGCAGTCCGGTCGCCATGAAACGGCGGATATTGCAGTAATCGGCGATGAATCCGTTCAGAAACTTCCCGGCAGCATAGACGAAAAGCAGGGCGGAACCAATCAGCCCCAACTGCGCAGGGGTCAGGATTCCCTCGTCTATCAAAGGCTGTTTGACGACACCGAGACTAAGCCTGCAAACATAATACAAACTGTACGCAAGAGTCGCTCCCCAGAAGGTTCGGGAGCGAAGGGAATGATACTTCGACTGAATCAGCTCAGAAGGCACTCTCCCAGTGGAAGGCTTGCTTATTCTGTAGCGGCTATATATACTCATTCTGGAATTTCAGTAGGTTTTCCGGGGCAAAGGTAGAAAAAGAATGTCAATTTTCTTATCTTTACGGTCTCTAATCACATTTATAAAAATGAAAAGGATACTTATTTTGATGGCGATGGCCGCCGCAATGCTGGCCACACCGGTCCTCCGCGGGCAGACTCCAAAAAATGTTGAATACACATTCACAGAGGCTTCCGACCTTAATCTGATAGGCAAGATTCACAAGGACACCCCGAACCCGTACCACCGCGTTGACACTGTCCTGTTCAAGGGTTTCACAAAAGGAGAGAATGCCCAGGTCCGTTGTTCAGCCGGTCTGGCAGTGCTGTTCAAGACCAATTCAAGTACAATCTCCGTACAGTCCAGGTATGGGTACTGGAACGAAGGAACCAACACTATGCCGGTTGCATTGAACGGATACGACCTTTACATCAAGAAAGACGGGAAATGGACTTACGCCCGTGCAGCCACCCAGAAAAAAGCGGACAGGGAGAAGAATCTCGTCCTGATAAAGGATATGGACTCGGAGATGAAGGAGTGTATGCTCTACCTGCCGATGTACAGCGAGGAATATTCCGTGAAGATCGGGGTGGAGAAAGGCTCAGTGATTGAACCTCTCGAATCAGAATTCCGCCACAGAATCGCAATCTTCGGTTCAAGTTTCACACAGGGAATCAGCATCAGCCGTTCCGGAATGAGCTACCCTATGCAGTTCATGAGAAACACCGGACTTCAGATTCTGAGTCTCGGATGCAGCGGGAACTGCAAACTGCAGCCGTATTTTGCCGATGTGCTCATAGCAGCCGATGTGGATGCCATCATTTTCGATGCATTCTCAAATCCATCAGCCGAAATGATCAAGGAAAGGCTGTTCCCGTTCATCGAAAAGATCCAGGCCGCCAAACCGGACATTCCTTTGATTTTCCAGCAGACCATCTACCGTGAGAGCCGGAATTTCTCCGTCGTTTCGGAATCATACGAGAGGAAGAAACAGGAAATGGCCGAAAAACTGATGGCCGAGGCCGTGGTCAAATACAAGAATGTCTATTTTGTTCAGACAAATGCCACCGATGAGGCCACACACGACACCAGTGTGGATGCGACCCACCCTTCCGACTGGGGTTATATGCTCTGGGCAAAATCCATCGAGAAGCCGATTCTGAAAATCCTCAGGAAATACGGTATAAGGTAACATAATAAAGGTCGGCTGAATTTTCAGTCGACCTTGCTTTTGGTAGCGGGGGAAGGACTCGAACCTCCGGCCTCCGGGTTATGAGCCCGACGAGCTACCAACTGCTCTACCCCGCGATATTGGACTACAAAGGTACGAATATTTTTTGAAAGTGCAAATTTTACAAGAAGAAAAACACTTTTTTCATATTCCTGAAAGGTGGAGGAGGGGCCTGTCCGGCTATTTTCCTACTTCAGGACAGTCTTGAAGAAATCGTTGCCCTTGTCATCCACGAGGATGAATGCCGGGAAGTCCACGACGCGGATTTTCCAGATTGCCTCCATTCCGAGTTCAGGATACTCCACGCACTCGATTGACTTGATGTTGTTCTGGGCAAGGATGGCTGCAGGGCCTCCGATTGAACCGAGGTAGAAGCCGCCGTGTTTCTTGCAGGCATCGGTCACTGCCTGGCTCCTGTTGCCCTTGGCAAGCATTATCATACTTCCGCCGTGATCCTGGAACTCATCCACGTATGGGTCCATTCGGCCTGCTGTGGTCGGCCCCATTGAACCGCAAGGCATTCCCTCAGGTGTCTTTGCAGGACCTGCATAGTAAATCGGATGATCCTTCAGGTACTGAGGCATATCCTCTCCTGCATCCAGGCGGGCCTTGATTTTGGCGTGAGCTATGTCACGGCCAACTATGATGGTTCCGTTGAGGGAAAGGCGGGTCGAAACAGGATATTTGGAAAGTTCAGCGCAGACTTCAGACATAGGGCGGTCAAGGTCAATCCTGACTGCATCGCCCTCACCGGCATTGCGGAGTTCCTCAGGAATCAGTTCGTAAGGTTTGTCATCCATCTTTTCAATCCAGATTCCGTCGGCATTGATTTTTGCTTTGATGTTGCGGTCCGCCGAGCAGCTGACACCAAGACCGATCGGGCAGCTTGCACCGTGGCGCGGAAGGCGGATGACACGGACATCGTGAGCCATATATTTACCGCCGAACTGTGCTCCGAGGCCGATTTTGTGGGTTTCCTCAAGCAGTTGCTCCTCAAGCTGGATGTCACGGAAAGCGCGGCCTGTCTCGTCTCCGGTTGTCGGAAGGCCGTCATAGTAATGGGTTGAAGCCAGCTTGACTGTCAGGAGGTTCTTCTCAGCAGACGTTCCGCCGATGACGAAAGCGATGTGGTAAGGAGGGCAGGCTGCAGTTCCGAGACTCTTCATCTTCTCCACGAGGAAAGGGATGAGGGTTCCCGGGTTCTGGATGCGGGCCTTGGTCTCCTGGTAAAGGTAGGTCTTGTTTGCCGATCCGCCACCCTTTGTGACCATCAGGAAACGGTACTCGTCACCGTGAGTTGCCTCAATGTCAATCTGAGCCGGAAGGTTGCACTTGGTGTTGACCTCATTGTACATATCCAGCGGTGCATTCTGCGAGTAGCGGAGGTTCTCCTCGGTGTAGGTCTTGAAGACTCCGAGGGAAATGGCTTCCTCGTCATCGAAGCCGGTCCAGACCTGCTGGCCTTTCTCACCGTGGACAATGGCCGTTCCTGTGTCCTGACACAGAGGGAGTTTACCCTTGGCTGCCACCTCGGCATTGCGCAGGAAGGTCAGTGCCACATACTTGTCATTCGCACTCGCCTCCGGGTCGCTGAGAATCTTCGCAACCTGCTCGTTGTGGGAGCGGCGCAGCAGGAAACTCACATCGCGGAAAGCAGTGTTGGTCATCAATGTCAGGGCCTCCGGGGTCACCTTGAGGATTCTTTTCCCTTCGAATTCGGATGTTGAAACAAGTTTCTCCGATCCGGGAATCTTGTAATATTCCGTCTTGTCCTCACCAAGCTGGAACATTGGGGCATATTTAAATTCAGCCATTTTGTATTGTATTAGTTTGTATTTCTCCTGTCATCCCGGCTACCTCCCATCAGGAAAACCTTCATAAATTCGTTGAGGTCACCGTCAAGAACAGCCTGGGTATCGGAGGTTTCGTAGCCGGTGCGGAGGTCCTTGACCATCTTATAGGGGTGAAGGACATAGCTGCGGATCTGGGAGCCCCACTCGATTTTCTTTTTCTGTCCCTCAAGTTCTGCCTGCTTTGCCTGACGTTTCTTGAGTTCTATGTCGTAGAGACGGGATTTGAGAATCCGCAGGGCATTGTTCCTGTTGTCTAGCTGGGAGCGGGTTTCAGTGTTCTCCACAACGATTCCGCTCGGGATGTGGCGGACACGGACACCTGTCTCGACCTTGTTCACGTTCTGACCGCCGGCACCGCTTGAACGGTAGGTGTCCCATTCGAGGTCGGCCGGATTGATTTCAATCTCAATCGTGTCATCCACAAGAGGATAGACGAAGACTGAGGAAAATGTCGTCTGGCGTTTCCCCTGGGCGTTGAACGGAGAGATTCGCACAAGGCGGTGCACTCCGCTTTCAGCCTTCAGGTATCCGAAGGCATAGTCACCCTCGAACTGGATGGTGACGGACTTCACTCCGGCATCCTCGCCCTCAAGTTCGTCCGTCACGGTGACTTTGTAGCCGTTTCTCTCGCCCCAGCGCATATACATCCTCATCAGCATCGCGGACCAGTCATTGGCCTCCGTGCCTCCTGCTCCGGAATTGATTGTGAGGACAGCCCCGAGATTGTCTCCCTCCTCGCCGAGCATATTCCTGAGTTCCAGGGCCTCGATGTCGGATTCCACAGTCTTGAAAGCCTGATCCAGCTCCCTGACTTCATCTGTCTGTGCGTCCTCTGCGGCGTCTGCAAGGCTTTCCCTGGCAAAGTCGAGAAGAATCTCCAGGTCGGAGACTCCGGAAACAACCTTGTCATAACCGGTGACCCAGAATTTTACCCCGGCAAGTTCCTTGAGGAATTGCTCGGCGGCCTTCGGGTCATCCCAGAAATCAGGAGCAAGGGTTCTTTCCTGCTTCTGCTCCACTTCTTTCCTCTTGGTTTCGATGTCAAGGCAGCGGGCAAGAGTGTCAACCCTCTGCTGAAGGGAATGTATCTGTTCTGAAGTTACCATAAATTGTCCTTGTGGGGCGCGCTCCGGTTTTTCTCCGACAGTCCGGGAACGGCAGATGTTTCGGGCACAAAAATAAGCAAATTTTATATGATATTTTCTATATTTGCGGAATATGATCGGGATTTTTGATTCTGGGGCGGGCGGGTTGTCCGTCCTGAGGGAGATACGGAAGGAGATGCCATCGGAAGATTGCGTGTATTTCTCCGACAATGCGTTCTGTCCCTATGGGGAGAAGAGCCGGGATTTCATCGTCTTAAGGGCGAAGACAATCACGGAATTTCTGCTGAAGGAGGGTGCGCAGGTTATTGTGGTGGCCTGCAACACGGCCACTGCGGCGGCCATTGCGCAATTGAGGGCTGAGTGGCCGGACATCCCGTTCATCGGGATGGAGCCGGCGGTGAAACCGGCGGTTCACACCACGCGGAGCGGGGTGGTCGGCGTGCTTGCCACGGCGGGGACCCTCAGGGGAGACAAATATGCACGGACCAGGGACACTTACGCAAAGGGTGTCAAGGTGGTGGAACACATCGGAAGCGGCTTTGTGGAGCTGGTAGAGGGCGGAAAGACCTGCGGCCCCGAGGCTGAGGAAGTTGTAAGGGAAAGCGTCAGACCTCTCGTTGAAGCGGGTGCGGACACGATTGTGCTCGGATGCACCCACTACCCTTTCCTGAAGGACACCATCCTGAAAGTGGCGCAGTCCCTCGCCCCCGGCAGGAAATTCGACATCATCGACCCGGCCCCGGCAGTCGTCCACCATCTCAGGGAGGTGATGGAATCAAGGGGTTTGCTGAAAAACAAGGGTATATCCATCAACGGAATATTCAACAACGAAGGGGAGCCTTCCGGATCCCGCGGCGAAGTCAGGCTTTTCGCCTCCGGCGATATGACAGTCCTCCGTTCGCTTTATGACAATATTGAATATTCAGAAAACAATATTTTATAAGATATATAACATTTACTTTATGAGAAAAGGTTCATTCCTGGCCACGATGGCCGCAGCATTTCTCGGGCTGTTCACATTTGCGTCCTGCTCAAACTCCTCTTCAGGAGAGTGGACTGAGAATCAGTTACTTGACATTCTTTACAGCAGCATGCCGCTGCCGGACAGCACTGACTATTCAAGGGATTTCTACCTGAAAAACATCCGTCAGAGCCTCAAGGCAAGAAAGGAAATGCCTTGGGGGAAAATGGTTCCGGAGCGTGAATTCCTCCATTTCGTGCTCCCTGTCAGGGTCAACAACGAGAATCTGGATGAATCCAGGATGGTTTTCTACAAAGAATTGAAAGACAGGGTGAAGGGACTGTCAATGACGGAAGCCGCCCTGGAGGTCAACCACTGGTGCCACGAAAAAGTCACATATACTCCAAGCGATGCGCGCACCAGCTCACCTCTGGCTTCAATCAAGACGGCCTACGGCCGCTGCGGTGAGGAATCCACATTCACGGTTGCCGCTATGCGCTCTGTCGGAATCCCTGCACGACAGGTCTACACACCGCGCTGGGCACACACCGACGACAATCACGCCTGGGTGGAGGTCTGGACGGACGGCCAGTGGCATTTCCTCGGGGCCTGTGAGCCTGAACCGGTGCTGGATCTGGGATGGTTCAACGCACCTGCCTCTAGGGGTATGCTTATGCACACCGATGCCTACGGGGTGTATGACGGGCCGGAGGAGGTCATCGGCAGGACAAAGTGCTTCACTACCATCAACATAACATCGAATTACGCCCCGACCGACATCCTGAATGTCAAGGTTGTGGACAGAAGCGGGAAACCGGTCGAAGCCGCTGACGTGGAATTCAAAATCTACAACTATGCGGAACTCTACACGGTAGTGTTCAAGAGATGTGACGAAAAAGGTCTCACACAGCTACGCACCGGCCTGGGTGACATCGGGGTGTGGGCATCGAAAGACGGTATGTTCGGCATTGCCAAAGCCCGCACCGGGAGCATTGACACTCTGGTGGTTACCCTCGACAAAGGAAGGGATTTCAAAGGGATTGTCGACCTGGACATCGTGCCGCCTGTCCAGAGAAACACCGTTCCGGACCTGACGGCTGAGCAGAATGCCCTGAACAAGAAAAGGACTGCCTACGAGGATTCCCTCAGGAATGCTTATGTAGCAACCTTCATCACCCGCCAGCAGGCCGAGGCCTTTGCGGCTGAAGAAGGGACTGACCCCGCAAAAACCGCCGACCTGCTCATTGCATCAAGAGGCAACTGGCAGACAATCAAGGACTTCATCCATCAGGCTTCCAACAAGGAAACTGCTCTGGCGCTGCTCGGGATGATTTCGGCAAAAGACCTTCGGGACATCACCGAAGACGTTCTTCTGGATCATTTCAACAATTCCCTCTCGGCTGATGAATATGTGATGAATCCGCGCGTTTACACGGAAATGCTCACCCCGTACAAATCATTCTTCAATGATGTTCTCCGCAATGAGGCGGAAGGCTTCCGTTCCAACCCTGAGCTTTGGGTGAACTGGTGCCGCGAAAACATCACGATTGACGGAAGCAAAAACCCGAGAAGGCTCAAGATGCATCCAGAATCAGTCTGGAATCACCGCATCTGCGACCCTCTTTCGAGGGAGATTTTCTTCGTTGCCGGTGCAAGGAGTATGGGCATCCCTTCACGCATCGACCCTGTCACCGAGAAACTCCAGTACAGAAACGCGGCGGGCGGATGGATTGACGTGAACTTCACTCCTGCAGCCGAGAAACAGGTGAAAGCCCAGGAGACAGGACGGCTCCGCGCCAGCTTCAGGGCCAAGGGAAAACCTGCAGACCCGAAATATTACATTCATTTCACAATCGCCAGGATTCAGGACGGGAAAGCATTCGTACTCAATTACCCTGAAGAGGACACCTGGTCAAGCCTGCTGAAGAAGGGCGTCGACCTGGACCCGGGCCAGTACGTGCTCACGACCGGAACCAGAATGGCTGACGGAAGCGTTGCGGCAAGGCTCGAGTTCTTTGAAATCGAAAAAGGTAAGAGCGTTAACCTCGAACTGGTTATGAGGGAGGACAAGGACAACATCAAGGTCATCGGAAACTTCAATTCAGAGGACATCTACCACGACCTCGCCGCAGGAGTGGACAAATCCCTGCTCTCAACCACCGGAAGAGGCTACTACATCCTCGGTCTGATCGACCCTGCAAGCGAACCTGTGAACCACACCCTGAGGGATCTTGCAGCCTGCGCCGAAGACCTCGGGAAATGGGAAGGGAAAATCGTCCTGTTGTTCGAAGACAAGGCATCAGCAGACCGTTTCCGCAAGGAGGACTTCCCGGGACTGCCGTCAAACATCGTTTATGGAATCGACATCGATGGGAAAATCCAGGCTGAGGTAATGGCTGCGATGAGCCTTTCAGACTCTCAAAAGCCGATTTTCATCATAGCCGACACCTTCAACAGGGTTGTCTTCCTCTCACAGGGCTACACCATCGGTCTTGGAGACCGTTTTGTGAATATCCTCTCGAAAATTGACAAGGAAAGAATGAAATAAAACACCACATCGCAATGACTGATGGCAAACGCATCAGTCATTGTGATGTCTCCTGCACGGCTTTCGGAAGAATAGGAACGTCCTGAACCGGCAAGTCAATCATCCCAGAAGGGTGTCAAGTGCCATCATCAGGGAGAATCCCGCCGCGAACATTAGGGTCCCAACATTGGAATGACTCCCGGAGGCCATCTCCGGGATGAGTTCCTCAACCACGACATACATCATCGCTCCTGCGGCAAGACTCAGGAGAAAAGGCATATAGGGAGTTATGAAACCGACCAGGAGGATGGTAATCATGGCACCCAGGGGTTCAACTGCACCGGAAAGGACTCCGTAAAAGAATGAACGGGACTTCGATGCGCCTTCCGCACGCAGAGGCATTGAGATGATGGCTCCCTCAGGGAAATTCTGGACGGCGATTCCGATTGCAAGGGCAAGGGCACCGCTGAAGGTCATCACCTGACTGCCGCTCATCCATCCGGCGCAGGTCACACCGACAGCCATTCCCTCAGGTATGTTGTGGAGGGTGACGGCAAGGACCAGCTTTGTGGTCCTCTTCAATTTGCTTCTGGGGCCTTCATCCTCCTGACCGTGATTGTGGAGATGGGGAATGACGTGGTCAAGCAGCAGGAGAAAGAGGATTCCCGCCCAGAATCCTGCCACGACCGTATCCATCGGGAAAAAAACACTTGAGGAAGGCATTTCCATCGCCGGAATCAGCAGGCTCCACACTGAAGCCGCTACCATAACACCTGCCGCGAAGCCCGAGAGACCACGCTCAACGGAGGGCCCCAGGTTTTTCTTCATGAAGAACACGCAGCCCGCCCCGAGGGACGTACCGGCAAAAGGGAGCAGCAGAAGCAAAATCAGAAGAGATGTGTCAAAATTCATAGTCCTGAAAGCCGCCGAATCTCTCCGGAGGCCAATTTCTTATTTCAAATGTCAAAACATAGCGACAGGCAGACAACTTGCGCTCAACGCAGCAAATATATGGTTTATTATCATTCCGAACAAATTTAAGAGCATTGCCTGAAGGATTGAAGCGAGGCAATGCCCTCTACAAATCCACACCTTTTTAATGTAGATTTGTGGCATTGAATTTTGCTTATATATCAGTAAATCTCCACCTTAGCGGTGTAGATTTACTTGAAAATAGTATAAAACAGGCTATAGCACAGACATTTACAGTCTTAGCAGTCATATTTCTGATGCTTTGTACAGCATCCTGTGGCAACCGTAATTCATAAAAGAAAGGTGGTTTGGGAGGTGAAATATCCATCTCCGGAGGATTTCCGCGTTGCGGAACAAAAAAAAGAGGTTGTATTCTCAAATCGGGAATACAACCTCATTAATTCAAGAATCTTCAGAAACAGTCTTGTCAGAGTTCCCATGCAAGGGCGGAAGCACCGAGGATGGCGGCATCCGACTCCTTCAGCTGAGAGAAGACAATCTTGATCTTGCCCTGCCAGAGGTGGAGAAGGTTCTCATTCATCGCATCCTCAATCGGTTTTGCGAGGAATTCCTTTGCCCTGGCGAGACCTCCGAAAAGAACGATGGCCTCAGGAGCACTGAATGCAACGAAATCCGCGAAAGAACGGCCGAGCATCTTTCCTGTGAAATCGAAAATCCTGAGGGCGAGTTTGTCTCCTTCCTTGGCTGCATCATAGACATCCTTTGAGGAAATCGTGTCAAGGCTGCGTAAAACAGAAGGTTCATCTGTCAGCTCAAGCCACTCGCGGGCAGTCCTGGTCACACCTGTTGCGGAAGCGTAGGTCTCAAGGCATCCTGTCTTTCCGCAGTTGCAGGTACGGCCGTTGTTGCGCACTGCCGTGGTGTGTCCGAGTTCACCGGCAAAACCGTCGTGCCCGTAAACCACCTCACCGTTGATGACGATACCGCTGCCGACACCTGTTCCGAGTGTGATCATTATGAAGTTCTTCATTCCTCTTGCAGCTCCATAGGTCATCTCACCCACTGCAGCCGCATTGGCGTCATTAGTCAAGGCTACAGGGAGTCCGTTCATTCTTTCGGAGAGGAGTTTTGCGAACGGGATTGTCCTGCTTCCTCCCCAGGCGATGTTCACCGCGTTTTCGATGGTTCCTGTGTAGTAGTTTCCGTTAGGGGCGCCCACACCAATTCCCCTGATGTTTCCTTCAGTCTTGGATTCACTGATGATTCTGTTGAGGGCCTCGGCAAGCTCGTCCACATATTTCTCAACCTCATTGTGGGTGTCAGTTCTGATAACAGTCTGAGACAGGACAGTTCCCCTGGCATCAACAACGCCCAGCTTTGTCGTCTGTCCTCCAATGTCGATTCCGACTACATATATTCCCTGTGCCATAATCAGTCAACTTTAATATCCTTGTTTACATTTTTGCTTCCGACCAGGGCATAGAAAAGAAGGTATGCCAGGCAGGCGACAAGAAGCCAGTAGCTCTGTACTGAACCGACTTTGTCGGCAAGAAGGTTCTGGAGGAACGGAATGATTCCGCCGCCGCAAACCAGTGCCATAAAGATTCCTGAAGCAGGTGCAGTGTATTTTCCAAGGCCTTCTGCAGCAAGGTTGAAGATAGCTCCCCACATCACTGATGTGCAGAGTCCGCAGAGGACTATGAAGATGAGGGCCACTGGAAGTTCCTTGCCGAACATTGCAATATTGGCAGAGTCAGGGGTGAAGATGAAGGCGATGATGAACACGATGGCTGCGATGGAAGTGGCTGCAAGCATGGCCTTTGAAGAGACCTTGCCTCCGATGGCACCTCCCGCAAGACGGCCGAGCATCATGCAGAACCAGTAGGCTCCGATCATCGTTCCGGTGAGTGCCGGTCCAACCCAGCTGAGGTCTGAGAAATAGACATTGGCAGTGTTTGGAATACCTACCTCAATTCCTACATAGAAGAAGATTGCAACGGCTCCGAGCACGAAGTGACGGAATGAAAGAGGTCCGTGAGGATCCTTGGCCACTTTGCCTTCCTTGCGTGCAGCCTTCTCTTCAGGAGTTTCCATATGAGGCTCAGGAATCTTGGTGAGGGCGATGATGACGGCTGCAAGGGCGAAGATTGCCATTGCAATGATCATTGCAGGAGCAGCGTCCTTCACCGTCGCGTTCTCGACGCTTCCTCCAACCAGATAACCGAGGAGAATCGGTGCGATGGTTCCTCCGATGGAGTTGCAGGAACCTCCGAGCTGGATGAGACGGTTACCGGAGTTTCCGCCGCCGCCGAGAGTGTTGAGCATAGGATTCACGACAATGTTCAAAAGACACATTGAGAAACCTGCGATGAATGCACCGACCACATACACGAGGAAAGACTCGGCGGGACCGGAAATCCACTGCACTGCAACCCCGGCAAGACCGATGATGACAGCAAGAAGGGCCGTGAACTTGTAGCCTTTTCTCTTGAGGATGATTCCGGCAGGAATACCCATACATGCGTACGCAATGAAGTTGGCAAGAGTTCCGAGCTGGGAAAGTGCCTTGGTGGCTCCGAACTGGTTGGTGACGATGACTCCCATAGAGCCAGCGAAATTTGTCACGAATGCAATCATGAAGAACAATGCGAACATGACCGCAATCGCAAGAACATTACCTTTTTTTTGCATTTTGATATGTTTTATTGTTAATAATTACGATTTTCCGGCAAAGGGATTCTCCATATCCCCAAAAAACCGTGTAAAGGTACAAAAAAAAGTCCGGCTTCCAAGAAACCGGACTCTAAAAATGCTCAGTAATCATTCCGGGCAGTCACCCTCCTCAGACATTCCGAAGAACTATACCACCATCCGAGGCGGAGACCTCTATGACGCTGTCCCGATGGATCCTTCCGTCCAGAATCTCCTTTGCGAGCAGATTGACAAGTTCTTTCTGCATCAGCCGCTTGATAGGACGCGCACCGTAGGCCGGCTCATAACCTTTTTCGGTCATATAGTCCTCGAACTCCGCTGTGAACCTGACATCCACGCCGTTCTCCGACAATTTCCTGCGCAGATCCTCCATCTGCAGATGAAGGATTTCCCTGACATCCTTCCTGCTCAGAGGCTCGAACATTATGATTTCGTCAATCCTGTTCAGGAACTCCGGACGGACAGTCTGCTTGAGGATGTCCACCACCTCCCTGCGGCAATCCGAAAGCATCGCCCTGCGCCGGGCGAGCGCATCGGCATCCGCCGAAGCATTTCCGGACAGATCGGGAAGATTGTCCATATACCGTTGAATCACATCCGCTCCCACATTGGAAGTCATTATCAGGATGGTGTTCTTGAAATCCACCGTACGGCCCTTGTTGTCAGTCAGCCGGCCGTCGTCAAGCACCTGCAGAAGGATGTTGAACACATCCGGATGGGCCTTCTCTATTTCGTCAAGAAGGACAACGGAATATGGTTTGCGGCGCACGGCCTCCGTCAGTTGTCCGCCCTCGTCATAACCGACATATCCCGGAGGCGCACCGACCAGACGACTGACTGAGTGACGCTCCTGGTACTCGCTCATATCAATCCTTGTAATCATATTCTCATCATTGAAGAGGAACTCCGCAAGAGCCTTTGCCAGTTCAGTCTTTCCCACTCCGGTCGTTCCCATAAACAGGAAGGAACCAATCGGCCTTTTTTCGTTCTGGAGTCCTGCACGGGACCTGCGGACGGCATCAGAGACGGCCTCGATTGCCTGATCCTGGCCGACCACCCTCTTGTGCAACTCACTCTCCATCCTGAGAAGTTTCTCCCTCTCGCTCTCCAACATCCTTTTCACCGGTATGCCGGTCCATTTTGCCACCACTTCCGCAATATCCTCAGGAGTAACCGCTTCAGTAATGATAGGGTCCTTGATTTCGGCCTGTCTTCGGGTCAGGGCTTCTATCCTTTCCCTTGCCTGAGCCATTTTGCCGTAGCGGAGTTCCGCCACCCGTCCGTAGTCACCGGCCCTCTCGGCATTCTGCGCCTGGATTTTGTAATCCTCAACCTTTCTGCGGGTTTCCTGAAGTTCGGAGAGGATTTGCTTTTCCTCCTCCCATTTTTTCATCAGCACATCCCTCTGGGAGTTCAACTGTGCGAGATCCGCCTTGATTTTGTCCATCTTCACGGACACTCCCTCACGTTTGATGGCTTCCCTTTCGATTTCGAGCTGACGGATTCTGCTGTTCAGTTCATCGATCGGCTCAGGGACGGAATTCATCTCAAGCCTCAACTTTGAAGCCGCCTCATCCACCAGGTCAATCGCCTTGTCCGGCAGGAACCTGTTGGTGATGTAACGGTGCGAAAGCTCGACGGCTGCTATCAGCGCGTCATCCTGGATGCTGACCTTATGATGGTTCTCATACCTTTCCTTCAATCCCCTCAGAATGGAGATTGACTCCGCAGGCGACGGTTCGTCCACCATCACCATCTGGAAACGCCTCTCCAGGGCCTTGTCTGCTTCAAAATACTTCTGGTACTCATCGAGGGTGGTCGAACCGATGGTCCTGAGCTCACCCCTTGCAAGGGCAGGCTTGAGAATGTTGGATGCATCCATCGCACCGGAAGATCTTCCGGCACCGACGAGAGTGTGAATCTCATCAATGAAAAGGATAATCTCGCCGTCACTGTCAACGACCTCCTTCACGACCCCCTTCAGCCTTTCCTCAAATTCACCCTGGTACTTCGCGCCCGCTATGAGGGCACCCAAGTCAAGGGAATAGATCTTCCTGCTTTTAAGGTTCTCCGGGACCTGTCCGTCCACAATCTTCTGGGCGATTCCCTCAGAGATTGCGGTTTTTCCGACTCCCGGCTCACCCACAAGAATCGGGTTGTTCTTGGTTCTCCTGCTGAGTATCTGCAGGACTCTCCTGATTTCGTCATCCCTACCGATGACCGGGTCAAGCTTACCCTGCGCAGCCTTCTCATTCAGATTGACCGCGAACTTTTCAAGATTTTCAAATTTATTTTCTGCCATATTTCTTCTCCTTTTTCCTTCCTTTCAGAAACAGGCAGACATCAAAATAGCCGCCTGTCCATCAGGACAGACGACATCAAGTCAAAATATATTCCAATGTCCTTTTACTGACAAATTGTCAGTGGACCGGGAAGACTCACGGAACCGGATTACTCTCCCTGGTTTCCTTCAGCGGCAGGAGCCTCTTCAGCAGCAGGAGCCTCTTCAGTGGCAACCGGAGCGGACGGGAACTGAGGAGCCTGCTCAGTGGCGAGGTTCTCCACCTTCTCGGTGATGTCCATCTCGTTCTTTCCTGAACCTGTGCTGGTGAAGTTCGTGAAGATTGAAGCCACGAAAATCACGGCTACGAGCACCCAGGTAATCTTCTCAAGGATGTCTGTGGTCTGACGCACTCCGAAAGTCTGGTTTCCTGCCACAAAATTGCTTGCAAGTCCGCCACCCTTCGAGTTCTGAAGGAGAACGACTATTGTGAGGAGCACCGCAGCTATGATTACGAGCACTGTCAGAATAGTAAACAATACATTCATATTCTTTCTATAACTTTTTAATTTACACTATCCAATTTTTCAATAAGGGCTGCAAAGTAAGTATTTTTTTCCGGATATGCCAAAAGAAGTTTTGAATAAATGTCCCTTGCCCTGTCATAATAGCCCTGCTCGGCGTAAATCTCAGCCAGGGTTTCAGTGCAGAAATCGGTGTCGGCAAGTGCCGGTGAAGCGTCACCGGAAAAGGACGGGGCTAACCCGTCCGCAGCGGAAGGACGAGGGTCCTCAGCCGCAGGCAATCCCGCATCAGCAGTCACGGACAGTTCCGCAGCGGATGTCCGTGTAACGGCACCGAGACCGAAACGGCCGTAGCCTTCTTCCTTTATGAGGTCATACTGTTCCTGGGTAAAATAGTCTCCGCCTACCACGACGGCCTTCCTGACTGACGAAGGAATCGAAGAAGGCAGTTCCTGAGCCGGGACGGCAGTCTGACTGGAAGACAGCATTCTGTCGAATCTGCTCCTCGACGGGACATATAGTGCGGCATTGGCATATTCCGCCCCGCTCCACCCTCCGAGACGGGACATCTTGCGTGCAAGCACACTCCTTGCCACGCCAAACCACGGGTGGGCGTCAATGACCTCGTAAAGACTGTCTATCGAATATTCATTCAAATCCATAGCAAAACTACCAGTTGGCAACAGTGGCATTGAAAATGTCCTCGACCAGTTTTTCAATTATCTCGTCGCATTTCTCCGACTCGACCGCATCGAGGGTGAGGGCGGAATCAAAGTCCGCGTATGAAGAGAAACTCTTCTCGAAATCATCCTCGGGATACTTCCTGTTGGTGAAATATATCTTGACATTTATGGTGAGACGGTTCTGGGCAGCCACCTCGTTGGCGGTGATACCCATAGCCTTGACATCATAGCCCACGACCTCTCCCCTTATTTCGAGATCCCCTTCCTCATCCACCTGCTCCAGTTTCGTCAGCTTGCGGAACTTCTCCTTCAGGGCCTCGGTGAGGGCATTGCTCAGGGAAGGATTGACCCTCAAGGCCTTATATTCAACATACGGAATGGTCACAGTCTTCACGTCCGGCTGGATGGAAGTACCGGTAAATGAATACACCCCGCAGGAGCGGAGAATAACCCCTGTCACGGACAGAGCGGCGGCCACCCCGAGGGCGGACAGTATCTTCTTTATACTCATTTCTTCGTCTCCTTCAGTTTGCCGTAACCCATTTCACTCAACTTCCTGTAAAGGGTGCGCTCGGAAATGCCCAGTTCGGCGGCAGCCTGCTTGCGGTTGCCGTATTTTTCGAGGGCCTTCCTGATGAGATCCTCCTCAGCCTTGTGGAGAGACAACTCCTCGGCTCTGCGGGATGACAGATCCTCGGCGGCCTGCTCATCCGGTTCCTCCTCGTTCCCGGGATAGATATTATTATAAGGTGTCACTGTCGGACTGCCCTGCAAAGGACCCTCCTGGAAATCCACCGTCTGGTCATCCGGACGGTCATCCGGCTCTCCATATTCTCCAACCTGAGGTGCAGCAATTCTGGCCACGGCGGCAGCCGGACGGGAAGTCTTTCCGGAAATGACCTCCTTCAGATAATCCACCTCCTGGCGCAGCTGGTAAATCATCCTGATTATCATCTCCCTCTCCCCCGGATTCAGAGTATCGTCCGAAGAATGGAAGGACTTCACAGGCAGGGCATTCGGATCATCCTTAGGGATATAGGCCGAAAGGACAGCCGCAGTGATTTCCTCCCTTGAGGCAATCCTGCGGGACTCCAGGGCACAGACAGTCTCCGCGACATTCTTCAGCTGCCTGATGTTGCCCGGCCACCTGTACTCCTTCAGGAGGGCGACCGCATCGGCGGACAGGGCAGGTCTTCCCATACCGTACCTTTCAGAGAAATCCGAGGCGAACTTCCTGAACAGCAGATGGATATCATCCTTCCTTTCCCTGAGCGGAGGCATCACGACCGGAACCGCATTGAGGCGATAGTAGAGATCCTCCCTGAACTTGCCCTTAGAAACGGCATACGTCAGATTGACATTGGTGGCTGCCACAACCCTGACATCGGTCTTGAGCACCTTGGAGGAGCCTACCCTGATGAACTCGCCCGACTGCAGCACCCTGAGCAGCTTAGCCTGCGATGCCAGGGGAAGTTCCCCGATTTCGTCAAGAAAGAGAGTTCCACCGTCAGCCTCCTCAAAATAGCCCTTGCGCATCTCCCCCGCACCCGTGAAGGAACCTTTCTCGTGTCCGAAAAGTTCCGAGTCGATGGTACCCTCGGGAATCGCCCCACAGTTGACAGCAAAGTACTTTCCTGTCCTGCGGCGGCTGAACTGATGTATGATTTTAGGTATATTCTCCTTTCCGACTCCGCTCTCCCCGCTGATGAGGACAGTCAGGTCGGTCGGAGCGACGGCAACGGCGATTTCAAGCGCCCTGTTGAGCACAGGATCGTTACCAATTATGTCAAATTTGTTTTTTAAAGTCTGTAATTCTGGATTCGTCATAATGCCACAAAGTTAAAGAAAAGGGATGAAATACGAACTTAAAAAACTAAAAAATTCAAAATATATAGTTATATTTGCGCGATATTGCCGTGTTGGGTACGCGGTTTGCTGGAAAGTTAAATAACAATTTATAAATTTTAAGCAATGAACAAAGGTATCAAATCATTGGCAGCCATTGTGCTCGGACTCGCCGCAGTTGCCTGCAGCTCTCCGGAGAAAATGGCTGAACAGGCAGAGAATGTGACTGTGAAATGCAATCCTGCCGTTCTTGAAGTAGTGGCCGGAAAAATCAATGCAGAGGTTTCTGTTACTTATCCGGACAAATATTTCCATCCCAAGGCCATCCTTGAGGTCACTCCTGTGATTGTTTACGAAGGCGGAGAGGCAAAGATGGCTCCGTACTATTTCCAGGGCGAAAAAGTCAAGGACAACTACGAGACGGTTCCTTCAACCGGTGCTACAGTGACCAAGAAAGTTTCTTTCAACTATGTTCCGGGAATGGAGAAATGCTATCTCGAACTCAGGGGTGTGGTGAAATACGGAAAGAAATCTACCAACATTCCTTCAAAGAAGGTTGCCGACGGTGCAAACACAACTTATATGCTTGTTGACAAGTCAGGCCGCGTTGACCTCAAGGCAGACGGCTACCAGGAAATCATCAAGCAGACCGCCGAAGGACAGATCCTCTACACAATCAACAGTTCGAACGTACGCGGAAGCGAACTCAAGTCAAAGTCTGTCAAGGACTTCCAGGCTGCTCTCGCAGAGATTCAGGAAAACTCCCGCAAGAACATCACCAGCACTGACGTGGTTGCCTACGCATCACCTGACGGCGGCCAGAAACTCAACGACAAACTTTCCGACAGCCGTTCAAAGAGTGCAGAGAAGGCTTTCGCCAAGGTCACCAAAAAGAACGCCCTCGATGCTCCGGTAAACGTTCAGAGCATCGGACAGGACTGGGAAGGCTTCAAGGAGCTCGTTGCAGAGTCTGACATCGAGGACAAGGATCTCATTATCCGCGTTCTTTCAATGTATAGCGACCCTGCAGTCCGTGAAAAGGAAATCAAGAATATGTCAGCCGTTTACAAGACCCTCGCAAAAGAGGTGCTTCCTGCCCTCCGCCGTGCAAGGTTCATTGCAAACGTTGAGTTCACCAACTACACCAGCGAAGAACTGCTCTCCCTCATCGAGGACAACATCGACATCCTTGACGAGACTGCCCTCCTTCGTGCGGCAACCCTCGTTTCAAAACTTGAGGACAAGGTTTCCCTCTACAACAAGGCAGTGGAGAAATTCGGCAGCAAGACAGCTCAGTACAACATTGCAGCGGTTTACCTGAAAGCCGGAGAGACTGCAAAGGCAAAGAAAGCTCTCGGGAAAGTTTCCGAGAAAGATGCTGACTACAACAATGCGATGGGTGTTGTAGCCCTCCAGGAAGGCAAGTATGACGAAGCCGCAAAATACTTCGCAGCTTCAGGCAGCGAGGCAGCAAAAGAGAACCAGGGCGTGCTTGACATCCTGAACGGGAAATACGCCGATGCCGCTGCAAAACTTGCAGACGCAGAGTGCTGCACAAACAAGGCTCTTGCTCTGATCCTCACCAATAACCTCAATGCAGCATCATCCGCACTCAAGTGCAACTGCCCTAAGGCAGCATACCTGAAAGCCATTATCGCAGCCCGTCAGGGCAAGGCAGACGCAGTCAAGACAAATCTTGAGACTGCAAAGAAAGACAAGGCCCTTGCAGAGCGCGCAGCGAAAGACATAGAGTTCGCACAGTTCAGCAAATAGTACTTTGCGACATACAGAAAAGGAAGCGATCCGACCAGGACCGCTTCCTTCGTTTTGTCTGAAGCCGTAAACCACGGAGATGTCGTCAATTCCACCAACCCGGGCCGTGAGAGCGTCTATTCCAGTCCCCTGGCCTTCAGCAGTGCCTTCGGGTCGGGATCTGCTCCGCGGAAACGGCGGTAAAGCACCATAGGTTCCTCACTGCCGCCCATCTCCAGGATGTTGCGGCGGAAAGACATTGAGACCTCGCGGTTGAAGATACCCTTTTCCCTGAAAAGTTCGAAGGCATCCTTGTCAAGGACCTCGGCCCAGAGATAACTGTAATAGCCGGCACTATAGCCGCTGTTGAATATGTGCGCGAAATAGGTAGTGCGGTATCGAGGGATGATTTCGTCGATCAGTCCGATTTCACGGCAGATCTGTTCCTCGAACTTCACCGGGTCAATCACCTTGAGACCTTCCCCGCTGCCTTCCATGTCTGAAGCTAAAGGACTGTCCGAAGGGACATCCACGGAAGAAAGTTCATGCCATTTCATGTCGAGGATTGATGCTGCGGCAAGTTCCGTGGTCATAAATCCCTGGTTGAACTTTGAGGCAGCGACGATTTTGTCAACAAGTTCCTGAGGAATCACCTCACCTGTCTGATAATGACGGGCATAGGTTGCGAGTACCTCAGGCTGGAATGCCCAGTTCTCGTTTATCTGCGAAGGCAGTTCCACGAAATCCCTTGCCACAGATGTCCCGCTGACACCCTTGTAGGTACATTTCGACAACAGACCGTGGAGTGCGTGACCAAACTCGTGGAACATCGTGGAGACCTGGTCCAGGGTCAACAGTGAAGGGGAGTCTTCGGAAGGTTTGTTGAAATTGCCGACATTCACGATCACAGGCCTGACATCGACCCCGTCAACATTGATTTCCTGATTACGGAAATTGTTCATCCAGGCACCTCCCCTCTTGGTCTGGCGAGGGAAATAGTCGGTCAGGAAAATCCCGATGAGGCTTCCGTCCGCATCTGAGACCTTGAAAACCTCCACATCAGGATGATACCCCTTCACGCCGTCAAGTTTCTCGACATTGATTCCGTACAGCTTCCGTGCAGTCTCAAAAACACCCTGACGTACATTCTCCATCTTGAAATAAGGCTTTGTCATCTCCTCGTCAAGGTCATACTTCCTCTGGCGCACCCTTTCAGCATAATGGAACCAGTCCCACGGGCGGATTGTCTCTCCCTCAGGCACCAGCCCCTCAGCGATGTCTTCATCCATGATTTTCTGCATTTCCACTATCTCCTCACGTGCCTTTGCGACGGCCGGACGGAAGATTGTCTCCAGGAAGCTGTCCACAGTCGATGCGTTTCCAGCCATCTTGTCTGAAAGAATGAAATTGGCAGGACAGTCATAACCGAGAAGGGCAGCCTTTTCAGCACGCAGTCTCATCACATCGGTAACAATTTTCCTGTTGTCATTTTCGTTCCCGTTGCGTCCCCTGGAAGAATACGCCCTGAACATTCTCTCACGTCTGTCCCTGTCCCGGCAGGAGGTCATCTCGGAAACATACTCGGAGACTGATATCCCGAACTCCTTCTGAAAAGCATTGTTCTCCGCAAGGAGATTGTTCCCGAAGGCATATTCAAGGGATGCAAGCGTGCTGTTGATTTTCTTCATCCTTTTCTGCGACTCCCTGTCAAGTGCGATTCCATTCTTCACGAATGACCTGTACATATCATCCAGCACCATCTCCTGCTCGCGGGTCAGGCCCAGCTGGTCCTTCTTGCGGTAGAGGATGTCAACCCTTTCGAAGAGATAGGGATTCATGAAGATGTTGTCACTATGCTCCGCAATCATCGGAATCACCTTCTCGACGATCTTCTGGAGAGACTCGGTTGCATCCGTCTCCGAAAGATTGAAAAGCACACCGGTAACCTTGTCAAGCACGGCACCGGAACGTTCGTATGCCGCCACGGTGTTCTCAAATGTCGGTTCGTCATTGCGGGCGATGATCGCATCGATCTCCGCCTCCTGCATCCTGATTCCCAGCTTTACTGCCGGGATATAGTCCTTTTCCTGTATCTGCTCGAACGGAGGTATGCCGTAAGGCGTTTCCCATTCCTGCAGAAAAATATTGATATTCCTGCACGAAACCATCACGGTAAAAAATAAAATTAACGATAGTACCTTTTTCATATTTGTATATATATATTACTCCTGTCCACTGCTCCGCTTTGGAAAACAAGCATATTTCAACCGGCAAAAATAATAAAGAATCTTCAAAAAAGATAGATGCCCCGCATTTCACAACGCAGGGCATCCGCAATTCTAACCTAAAACATAGAATCCCGAAAAGGTTAAAAGTGTATTGATTAGTTCAGCACTATGTTCGCCAGTTGTTGCATATTTTGCAACAACTGAGATTTGGATAAGATTTTGCAGATTCACAAAAAATATATACTTTTGCGGTGTCAAGGGGATTTCGCGTAAGGGATGACAACCCTTTCTGAATGAGAATTCAACAACTCTTCAGTTTCGAGCCCCAAAATATATCAGCCACTCTTCGGAGTGGCTTTTTGCTTACATGGATGTAATGCAGTATTGAACCTTGTCACCGGTTGACTTCTGCAATCCGACGGTCATCTTGATGTTGTCCAATTGCATTATGTACATCTTCAGAAATGGCCTCTGATTCTTTGTCCCTTTCTTGACAGGAACTTCGGCGACTTTCTTAGACTTTGCTAAAAGTTCAGACAGTCTCATAACTGCCAATGTGGATCCATACTGGCGGGCAGCCTTTTCCGCTGTCTCTGTTATTGAAAGATACTTTACAAGGATATAATCCTGCAAGTCATCGTTCCACATCTTCTTTTCAGGGTGCTCAGCTATCCACCCTGCGTAAAAGTCCTTGATGATTTGATCTCTCATCTTGACTTCCTCTCTACTGTTTCCCTGAGGTATGTTCATGTCAATATTTTTAGTTCCTCTAAGGTAGGTATAAATACCAATAATCCAATCGGCTTTTATCATGCTATTGCAATACCTCTGTGAGTGTTGTCCGTTTCTGACAAACTTTTCTTACATTTGTGAAGTCAAACGTTTGAACTGTTTGGCAAAACATATTTGTGAAAGTGTTTTTCGCAGATCCTTTTCTGAAAATGTGGAAGTTTTCTTTGGTAGAAGGATGTGACGGAACAACACTCACTTTCGTATAGATACCTGTGGACGGGCATATTTTGAGTGCCCCGATATCCCATATCTATCCGAGTGTGGGGTATTGTGCCGTTTATCTCTACCAGGGTCTTTCCACAACCTTCAGAAAGATAAACGAGAATCAGCTCCACACTTTCTTTTTATACTGTCTCGGTGGGAGTTGTCGGGAAAAATGGCTCTGAGTAACGTATGGAAAAACTGTACTGTTATAAGATGTCCCATGATGACGGATTTGCGCCTAATCCATATCATGGAGTGTTGACTCTTGCAACTTGTAAACCTCAGTTAAGGCAAAAATCCGAAGTTGGTAATTGGATTGCAGGCTGGACATCGAGGTCAATGAAGGCTCATAGTACTCCTGTCGGGCAAGAGAGATTAGTCTTTTTGGCCAAGGTCGCGGAAAAATTGTCTTTTGACGAGTATTGGAATAGATATCCGAACAAACGGCCGGGCAATGGTCCGGGAACTTTGACAGGAGACAATATCTATTGCCCTGATATTTCAGAACTTGAAGGATATAGAATTGTTCCTAATTATCGTCATTGTACAAGTTGCCAAAAGAATAAAGATCTGAGGGGAAAATATGTTCTGGTCTGCAAAGAATTCTATTATTTCGGAGGCAGCATAGATTCGACTCCTCTGGAAATTCCCAATACGGTACGTCCTAATGTTCCTAAAGGACAGATTTCCACAGGATATATAACGGAAGATCCGTCATCATTCATAGACTTTGTCCGTCAGAATGCCGGGAAATGTAAATTGTGTAACTATTAATGATTATTGAGATGAAAAAATTTAGAGTGTTATTTGTTGTTTTGTGCATATTCTTTCCAATGATGCTTTCTGCACAGGATTATTTTACAAAAATCAGAGATCTTAATATGGACCTGCTGTTAGGGAAAAGTCCGTCTGCAATAAAAAATGAGATGGAGTCAGCAGTCTTGTTGGATGAATATTCAAACAAGGAAGGACATATTGATTATATCCTTAAATATAAGGACAGATACAATATAAGATATATTTATGGATTTGATAATAAGCGCCTTGCTTCAATTTCAATAACTTTATCTAAGAATGATTTTACGGCTGCTCTCATTTTGAACGCAATGTCTAAGACAGGGTATTGGCACGATATGTCGGAATCTTACAATGATGTAAGTGTCTGGCGTAACACTACATTTAATACAGCAATAGCATTTTCTACTTCTTATTTTGATGTGTCAATGGAGTTTTATAAGGATTATGGATTCCGCTATTATACAAAAGAAGATGTGGAAAGATTGAAAGTACAGGAAGAGGCTCGCAGGCAAGCGGAAATACAATTTCAAAAAGAAAAAGAATATAGAGCGTTGCAGGAAAGGAAGCGTCAGGATTCTATAAAACGCCGCACTGCGATAAACGCCGCATTGCTGGAATCCGAATCGGACGGAGTGGAAATGAGTGATTCTCTTAAGAAAAGTATTATGAGGCAAATAGGTACGTGTCTGTTTGAAAAGTTTCGCTCTACTTCATATGATGAGGCTAAGGTAAATTTTAAGTATTCTGTAAAAATATCGAAATCAGGAGGCTTGAACCAATACCTTTTTCCGGTTGATGTCATTGATGGGTATTGTGGAAATATAACAGATCATAAGAAAATAGAAACTTTTATAAGTAGTGCAACGTCTTCGATTTCTTTTCCTTCTCAGCAAGTGAGTGTTTTAGATACTACATTTGTGGCTGCGGTTCGAGGTGTTGTTTCTATTGACTATGTATATCAAAAAAGGATATTTTCAGTTATTTTGCATAATGGATATGTTGAGTTTAAGAAAGGGACACGTTATGATATAAAAAATGAGTTTTATGCTCCCTATTATGAAGATATCTATCGACAACTTGTAGAAATAGGACATGGTGCAGGAGAGTATAAATTGTGTATGAAGCGGGCGGGAGTCGATGGCAAATATAGTCAAGTTGTCGAGATTTTGAAGTACAAGAAACATGAAGATAAAAAACAGAATATAAAAGACCTCGAAGGTGAAAAAATATCCCCGGAATTCTTGCCGGGCAGCTACCTTGGAAGGAAGAAGACATTTGAGGAATGGATAACTGAACAGTTAAATAATTATTTAATTTGGGAAATACATTGGAGTCAGAAAGATAAAAAAATAGCAAAGGTACACTACACTATAAGTGAAAATGGTGAGGTTTGTAATGTTCAAGTATTCAATGTCGAGGATGATACTCTGAAAAAAACAATAATGTGTGCGTTTTTATGTTCTCCGAAATGGGCACCGGGTCGCATCGGTAAAGTGTGTATCCCGGTTTCATACTCAATGACAATTCATTATTGATCCCCATTTCTATCAGTGGCTGATATTCAAGACCATTTTGGCTATTGAGTGTAGAATTTTGAGGCATTCGTTGCTGCTTCATAAAAGATAGTGGCCTCCCGATTCACATCGGAAGACCACCGCAATTCTAACCTAAAACATAGAATCCCGAAAAGGTTAAAAGTGTATTGATTAGTGCAGCACTATTTGCGCCAGGAAACCGACCCTTTTGGGTCGGCTTCTTTTACTTATATCTCCACGATACACCACTTAAAAGCAAAACGCTATCTTTGCAGTAAGCCTCCGACAAAGTACGTGTGACACCCAATAACAATGAAGTGGCAGCAAT
>CAMFBM010000017.1 GCA_945948555.1 uncultured Bacteroidales bacterium
ATCCAGGCTTTCGACTGGTCCAGCAGGGTTCTCCATCTGGAGGCAATTGATTAGGAATCCGGGATATGGGAAATCTGATTATTGAGATACCCCCGATCGGGGAGCGTGACTGTTACTACATTCAGGAAAGGTACAAGCCCTGCTTCAATTATCCCCTGCACAAGCACAATGTCTATGAATTCAATTTTGTGGAGCATTGTGAGGGAGCCCGGAGGATTGTCGGGGACAGTGTGGAAGTGCTTGGTGAGTACGACCTTGCATTTGTGGGCTGCAACCTGGAGCACGTCTGGGAACAGTATGAATGCAAGCCGGGAATCATCCACGAAATCACCATAATGATTCCCGCCGATTTCTTCGAAGCAAAATTCATGGAGAAGAACTGTATGAAGCCCGTGAAGGATATGTTCGAGAACGCCCAGGTGGGAGTCGCCTTCGGGATGAGGGCAATAATGACAGTCTATGACCGGATTAATCAGATTGTTTCTTCAGAACCGTCATTCGGCACGGTCCAGACCCTTCTCTCGATAATATATGACCTTGCGGCTTCCGGGGATTACCACACTCTCGCATCGTCGCATTATTCGCACGCGGAGGTTCCGGTCACCAGCCGGCGCATCCAGAAGCTGAAAGACTACATCGATGCGCATTTCAATGAGGAAATACGGATTGAGGTCCTTGCAGATATGGTGGGAATGACTCCGAATGCTC
Source organism: uncultured Bacteroidales bacterium (assembly GCA_945948555.1). GTDB lineage: Bacteria > Bacteroidota > Bacteroidia > Bacteroidales > UBA932 > Cryptobacteroides. The sequence goes on from CAMFBM010000017.1 coordinate 709, forward strand.
TCAGCCGTTTCTTCAAACAGCGTACGAACAGGTCAATATCCAATTATATTAACGAAGTCAGGCTCGGACATGCCACAAATATGCTTGCGGACAGCACTATGTCAATTGCCGAGATTTCCTACCGTTGCGGCTTTAACACTATATCGAACTTCAATCGTATCTTTAAGAATGTCAAGGAGATAACGCCGAAGGAATTCAGGGAGAGCTACAAAAAGAACATTTTTTTCATCTGAGAAAGCATTGTGTAACATTCAGGTAGAATTGTGTCAGTCTGGGAAAATATTACTTTATACCTTTGCCGCGGTAAAATAAAGTAACAGACTGACACTAAATATGACCAAATCAGAATTCGGATATTTTGACGACTCCGCGAGGGAGTTCGTGACCGTCACTCCGGCGACCCCATATCCCTGGATCAACTACCTGGGCAACAATGATTTCTTCTCGCTGATCAGCAACACGGCGGGAGGTTACTCCTTCTACAAGGATGCAAAGTTCCGCCGCATCACCCGCTATCGCTACAATGGCGTTCCGATGGACAACGGCGGGCGTTATTTCTACATAAAGGACGGAGACTGCATCTGGAATCCGGGCTGGAAGCCTTGCAAGACTCCGCTTGACAGCTACGAGTGCCGTCACGGAATGGGTTACACGAGGATTACCGGCGAGAAGAACGGTGTGCAGGCCTCAGTACTTTTCTTTGTGCCTGAGAATACCTGGGCAGAGGTACAGAAAGTTACACTTACCAACAAGTCCTCCCAGACCAAATCCCTGAAACTCTTCTCCTTTGTCGAGTGGTGTCTCTGGAATGCCCAGACAGATATGGAGAATTTCCAGAGGAATCTCTCCACGGGTGAGGTGGAAATCGAAGGTTCGGTCATATATCACAAGACGGAGTACCGCGAGCGCAGGAATCACTATGCCTTCTACTCGGTCAACAGGATGCCGGACGGATTCGACACCGACAGGGAGTCCTTCCTGGGAATGTACAACGGTTTTGATGCTCCCGAGGCAGTTCTCGAAGGTAGAAGCCGCAACAGCCACGCCCACGGCTGGAGCCCGGTTGCTTCACATTGCATTGAAGTAACTCTCGGCCCGGGTGAATCCGAAGAACTGGTCTTTGTTCTGGGTTATGTAGAAAATGTTGAGGATGCAAAGTGGGAGGCTCCGGGTGTTGTGAACAAAGCCAAGGCAAAGGCCATTGTAAACCGATTTTCTACTCCAGAGGCCGTGGATGCGGCATTTGCCGAACTTAAGTCTGTCTGGGACAATCTGCTCGACAAGTACCGGGTTGAGAGCTCAGAACCACGTCTTGACCGGATGGTGAACATCTGGAACCAGTACCAGTGTATGATTACATTCTGCTTTTCCCGTTCGGCAAGCTATTTCGAATCGGGAATCGGCAGGGGAATGGGCTTCCGCGATTCCAACCAGGACCTGGCCGGTTTCGTGCATCAGGTTCCGGAACGTGCCCGCCGGAGAATCCTCGACATTGCTTCAACCCAGTTCCCGGACGGTGGCTGCTACCACCAGTACCAGCCTCTGACAAAGCGCGGTAACAACGACATCGGAGGCGGCTTCAATGATGATCCGCTCTGGCTGATTTTCGGAACTGTTTCCTATCTGAAGGAGACCGGGGATTTCTCCATTCTTGACGAACCGGTTCCTTTCGACAACAAGCCTGGCACAGAGGTCCCTCTTCTGGAGCATCTGCGCGTTTCATTCAATCACGTCATTGACAATGTCGGTCCTCACGGACTGCCGCTGATTGGCCGTGCAGACTGGAATGACTGCCTGAACCTGAACTGTTTCTCTTCTGACCCTAACGAGTCCTTCCAGACGACTGAGAACAGGACCGAGGGGTCCAAGGCTGAGTCTCTGATGATCGCCGGCCTCTTTGTCTACTGCGGAGGTCTTTACTCCGAGCTTTGTTCGAAACTCTCTCTTACTGAGGAGGCTGAGCGTGCAGCAAAGGCTGTCGATGCGATGTCCCGCGCCGTGCAGGAGTATGGCTGGGATGGAGAATGGTACCTGCGTGCCTACGATTTCTTCGGCGGCAAGGTCGGTTCATCGGAGAATGAGGAAGGAAAAATATTCATCGAGAGTCAGGGCTGGTGCTCTATGGCGCAGATAGGAAAGGAGTGCCAGATGCCGCAAAGGGCACTTGATTCGGTAAAGAAATACCTTGACTGCGAGCACGGAATGGTCCTGAACTATCCGGCATACACGAAATATCACATAGAACTCGGCGAACAGTCTTCCTACCCTGTGGGTTACAAGGAGAACGGAGGCATATTCTGCCACAACAACCCTTGGGTAATAATCGGCGAAACCCTCTGCGGCAGGGGAGATGATGCCTGGGAACATTACACAAAGATTTCCCCGGCGTTCATCCGTGACCAGAAACTTCACCGTACGGAGCCTTACGTCTATGCACAGTGTCTTGCGGGCAAGGAAGCGGCTCTTCCTGGGGAGGCAAAGAATTCCTGGCTCACGGGGACTGCAGCCTGGAACTGGGTGACTGTCAGCCAGTTCATTCTAGGAATCAAACCTGAGTATGACGGTCTCCTCATTGATCCTTGCATTCCTTCGGACCTGAAAGAGTACACGGTTTACCGCCGTTTCAGGGATGCAAGCTACAAAATCACGGTTCTGAACCCATACTCAAGGAACAAGGCCTCATTGCCGACCTTCGTTCCTTACGAGCCGGGGGATCACGAAATAACCGTTGAACTTTAGGAAATATTCAACAATAGTAAATATCCACAAACAATGAAACTGATAACCAAATCAATTGCTGCTCTTGCTGCAGGACTGTTCTTTGCACTCACTCTTGCCTGTGCAAAACCTGCTCCACCAGCTGACCCGGGTCAGACTCCGAAATACCCTGAGGCCATCGAATTTGCGATGAGTCTGGGAGTTGGATGGAACCTGGGCAACAGTTTTGATGCTCACATCGACGGAATGAGCGGTGAAACCCTCTGGGGCAACCCTGTGGTTACGCGAGAACTTTTCAAGGCTCTCAAGGCTGCCGGTTTCGGCAGTGTGCGTATTCCCGTGACCTGGATGGGACACATCGGGAAAGCTCCTGAATACCGCATCGAGAAGGCTTGGCTCGACCGTGTCGCTGAGGTTGCGGGTTACGCCCGTGATGAGGGTCTGAAGTGTATAATCAACATCCATCACGACGGTTTTGGTGCCGAGAAAGACCCCGCAAAGCAGGGATATCACTGGCTTGACTTGCCTGCTGCGTCAAAGGATCCCGAGAAGAATCGCGAGATAATGTCAAAGCTCGCTATGGTCTGGATGCAGATTGCAAACCGCTTCCAGAACGAGGGCGAGTGGCTCATCTTCGAAGTTCTCAATGAAATCCAGGACGGAAACTGGGGCGGCGGGGAGAATCTCACCGACGGCGGAAAGATGTATATGACTCTCAATGAGTGGAATCAGCTCTGTGTGGATGTCATCCGCGCGACGGGAGGATGCAACGAGACCCGCTACATCGGAATCCCGAGTTTCGTCTGCCAGCCGGACAAGGCAGTGAAATATCTCGTCCTGCCGGAAGACAGCGCAACCGGAAGGCTGATGGTCTCAGTACATATTTACGACCCCTGGGACTATGCCGGCAGCGCCAAATACAGCGAATGGGGGCACACCGGAAAGGATGTCGTTCCGGGAAGTGACGGGGAGACGGAGTACAACGCAACCCTCGATGCCCTTTTCAACAAATTTGTCAGAAGGGGAGTGCCTGTGTATGTAGGGGAATACGGCTGTGTTCATCGCAACACAAAAAAGGCCGAGGAATTCCGCCTGTACTATCTGGAGTATACTGCAAAGTCGCTCCGCAACCACAGGATGCCGGTTTTCCTCTGGGATAATGCCAATCCGGGAAGCGGTGAGGAGGCCTTCGGGCTGATCAGACACGACAACGGCAAGTTCATCAACAATGCGAAGGACGTTGTCCGTACCGTCATCGATGCCTGGAACAACAATGATCCGGCCTACTCCCTGCAAAGCATCTGGAACAGGGCTCCGGATTCGAAATGAGACACACTGATAATCAATTATAAAATATGAAAAACTTTTATCGAATAATGCTCCTCGTGGCATTGTCGACCGCTTTCTGCATTGTTCCGGCACATTCAGCCGAGGCAACTGGAACAGGTTCGGCAGTGCAGCAGGACGGCATCAAGGTGACCGGAACGGTTGCAGATGCCATCGGAGGTGTTGCAGGCGCTTCCGTAATGATTGACGGAACATTGACAGGTACCATCACGGACCTGGACGGCAAGTACACAATTGACACGAAAACAGGTGACGTTCTCGTGTTCTCCTGCATCGGTTACAAGACAGTCAAGGTGATTGTGACAACTCAGGCTGTCATCGATGTAACTCTCGAAGAGGACACAACTCTCCTTGAGGAAGTTGTCGTGACGGCTCTTGGAGTAAAGCGTGAGCGCAAGGCTCTGGGTTACGGCGTGGCAGAGGTCAAGGGTGATGAACTCACAACTGCCAAGGAGACCAATGTCGTCAACTCCCTTGCCGGAAAGGTGGCCGGTCTGGTGATACAGCAGACTGCCGGAGGCGCTTCCGGTTCAACCCGTGTTATGCTCAGGGGTAACACCGAGATGACGGGAAACAACCAGCCTCTCTACGTCGTGGACGGCGTTCCGCTCGACAATACCAACTTCGGAAGCGCAGGCCAGGCGGGTGGATATGACCTTGGTGACGGAATCTCTGCAATCAATCCTGATGACATCGAGACTATGACGGTGCTCAAGGGTCCTGCCGCATCCGCACTTTACGGTTCGCGTGCCTCACACGGTGTGATTCTCATTACCACCAAAAAGGCTGACGAGGACAAGTTCAGCCTCGAGTACAACGGATCGTTCACCTTTGAATCCCAGCTCGCAAGATGGGACAATGTCCAGCTAATCTACGGACAGGGTACTAAAGGTGAATATTCAAAAGATGCAACAGCCCTGACCAACAGCAGCTGGGGTCCGAAGGCCGACATCAACGAGATGACCTACTTCGACGGAGTCACCCGTCCGACCCTCATCTATCCGAACAATGCATCGGATTTCTTCCGCACCGGTTTCACTGCACAGAACTCTCTGATTTTCTCCACTAACACTGGAAAAAGCGGTATCCGTGTGTCCCTGACCGATATGCGCAATCTCGACATTCTTCCAAATTCAGGAATGAGCCGCGACAATGTGAATCTCCGTGCCAACACGAGCGTGGGCAAGGTGGATATGGACTTCAATGTCACCTACACCCGCGAGGATGTCAAGAATCGTCCTGCATTGGGAGACTCCCAGAGCAATGTCGGTAAGAACCTTATGACCATCGCCAACTCTTTCGACCAATCCTGGTTGAAGAACTACCAGACTGCCACCGGCGATTACGCGAACTGGAATGGAAACGACCAGTACAACAAGAACCCGTACTGGGACCTCTACAAGAACAGCAACAAATCAGCAAAGGATGTTTTCCGTCTGACAGGAAAGCTCGTCTGGAACATCAATTCACACCTCAGGATTCAGGGAACCGTCGGTTCGGATATGAACAATATGGAGTTCTCTGACTATGTTGCCCGCACAACCCCGGGAAAGGCTGCCGGACAGCTTCAGAATTCCATCTTCAGGAATCGCACCGTGAATGCTGAACTTCTCGTCCTCTACAACAACGAGTGGGGTAACTTCGACTTCAGTGCCACTGCCGGAGGCAATATCTTCAACGTGAACAACCACACCACCGTTACGACTGGCACTACCCAGCTGATGGACGACATCGTTGCCATTATGAACTATGAAGAGCAGAACACTCAGGAAAGTTCGTACTGCAAGCAGATCAACTCTCTCTTTGCCAGCGCAAGTCTCGGCTACAAGCGTACATATTACCTTGAGGCAACGGTTCGCGGCGACCAGTCTTCGACCCTGCCGGTGAACAACAATATATATGTATATCCTTCAGTTTCGGCTTCCCTCGTGTTCTCCAACTTCGTGGAAAAGAAGAATATCCTTTCTTTCGGTAAGATTCGCGCATCCTACGCCGTTGTCGGAAGTGACACTGACCCTTATATGCTTTCACTCAACTACGCTAACGGAAAATATTCATATCCGGGCTACACGATCGGAATGATCAACGGAAACATCCAGCCGAATATGAACCTCCGTCCGACTATGACGTCTTCCGTTGAGGCGGGTCTCGAGATGAAGTTCTTCAACAACCGCCTGGGAGTTGACTTCACTTACTACTGGCAGAATTCAAAGGACCAGATTATCCGTCTTGCATCTTCTTCGGCTTCAGGCTACGACAAGAGGCTGGTGAACGCCGGACAGATCCGCAACTCCGGAGTTGAGTTTGCAATCAACGCCCGCGCAGTTCAGGCAGGTGACTTCGCCTGGGATCTGGGCTTGAACTTCTCGAAGAACAACAACAAGGTCATCGACCTTGTGGATGGAATGGACTTCTTTGAACTTGAGAAGGCAGCGTGGTGCAATGTTTCGGTAGGCGCACAGAAAGGCGAGAATTTCGGTTCCATCGTCGGCCCGGGATTCCTTCGTGACGAGAAGAACAGAATCATTGTCGATCCTGAAACCGGTATGCCTTACATCGACAACACCACCAAAGTTCTCGGAAACGCATCCTGGGACTGGACCGGAGGTTTCTACACCACATTCTCCTACAAGGGCTTCCGTCTGTCTGCTGCTTTCGACGTGAAGGTCGGTGCAGATCTCTACTCGATGTCAATGCGTTCAGCCTACAATTGCGGAAAGGCTATGGAGACTGTTGCAGGACGTGAGGAGTGGTACACTTCCGAGGAGCAGAGAAAGGCGGCTGGCTGGAACCAGAAGGACTGGATCAATTCCGGTCATGCTTCAGGTTACGTCGTCGAGGGTGTGTATGGAACCAAGGATGCTGACGGAAACATCGTCGGAACGGAAGTGGTCAACACCATTCCGGTCGATCCTGAGAAATATTGGCAGACGGCGGCTGAGAAAGACCCTGTCCAGTTCATCTACGACAACTCCTACATCAAGTGCCGTGAGCTGACCTTCAGCTATGCCTTCCCAAGCAAATGGCTCGGCAAGGCCGTGAAAGGTCTCAGCCTCTCATTCGTGGCGCGCAACCCGTTCATCGTCTGGAAGAATATTCCTAACATCGACCCTGATTCGGCCTACAATACTTCGGGTATGGGCCTGGAGTATGGTTCACTCCCGTCTCGCAGGAGCTTTGGTTTCAACATTAAGCTCAATTTCTAATTCGGAGGATACAAAATGAAAAATATATTTACAAAACTTGTGTGCCTTGCTCTTGGAGCCGCTGCCCTTACATCCTGCAGCGACAGGTATCTCACTGACCTGAACACCGACAAGACCAAGCCTACCACAATCAATCCCAACGCCCAGCTCACCACCGGCCTTCTTCAGCCGATGGGAGACTTCCAGCTGATGGACACCTACCGTTGCTATATCACAGGTTTCACTCAGTACTACGCAGGCGGCTGGAACGTGTCCAGCTATGGCGGCGCAGTGCACGCCGACAACAACATGATGTCAAGCCTTTGGGACAGATTCTACTCTGTCGGCATCAAGAATGTGGTTGACGCCATTGACCGCAGTCAGGACCTGCCGAACGTAAATGCGATTCTGCGTATCCACAAGGTATATATGATGTCAATCCTCACCGACACCTACGGTGACATTCCTTGCTCTGAGGCAGGTCTTGGAAAAATTGCCGGCATAGGTAATCCTAAGTACGACACCCAGGAGGAAATCTACAACTGGTTCTTCACTGAACTCGCTGCCTGTGTGGAGCAGCTTCGCAACAGCGAAGGAAAGGATGTCGTGACAGGGGACGTGACAAACTACTCCGGAAACACAGCACAGTGGGCTAAGTTTGCCAACAGTCTCAGGATGCGTTTTGCAATGCGTATCTCGGATGTAAATCCGGACAAGGCTAAGGCTGAGTTTGAAAGTGCCCTTGCAAGCCCTGCAGGATACATCTCGACATTTGCTGACAATGCTTTTGTCAAATACATCGACGGTCCGTTCACCCTCTATGATGGAGCAAAGGATTTGGATTTTCGTGTGAATGCTCTCGGAGAAATGCTCTACGGCCAGGATGCCACTTCGCCGACCTTTGTCTGCCACACCCTCTTCCACAGGATGAAACAGACTTCCGACCCGCGTCTGTACCGCATCTGCCGCCACTACATCAACACGAAACGCAGCCAGATCAAGGCTGACGACGAATGGAATATTGATGTCACTGATGAGGTTGTTGCTTACCAGAACAGTGCAAAGGGACAGAGCAATCAGCAGACACAGGCTCCGGGATGGGCTTGCTATGTGGGTGCAGCCTGGTATTCCGACTGGGTAGCCGCTCCGGACAATGCAGACATACCTACCCTTGCGGCTCTTGTCGCCCAGTATCCTGATGCAGGATTCGACGGCTCCAATTTCCCTGCCCGTATGATCCGTCCTTCCCTCTCAATCCAGTTGGAAAAGAGCGAGTGCCCGGGAATTATGATGACCTCCGCAGAGTCCCATTTCCTGATGGCTGAGGCAATCGTCAAGGGCTGGACAGTTGAAGGAACCGTTTCAGAACACTATGAGGCAGGCGTGCGCGATGCAATGCAGGTAATCAACGATTATTACAACGTCAGCAAAATCTCCGAATCAGAGATTGCCGCCTATCTTGCAGCAAACCCTGTGGGCTCATCTGCGGACGCACAGGTTGAAGCCATCAACACCCAGGCCTGGATTCTCCACCTGACCAACCCTTCAGAAGGCTGGGCCAACCTTCGCCGCAGCGACTATCCGGTGCTGGATGACCGCAGCAAATACAATATTTCAGACTTTACTCCGGACGATCCGAACAATCTCAACACTCCTCTGCGTCTGTACTATCCTCAGTTCGAGATGCAGTACAACAGAGAGCAGTATGAAATTGCCATTTCCCGCATCGAAGGAGGCAAGGATGACTGGCACAAACCGGTGTGGTGGGACAAGAACCCTACCCGCGTAAACCACGACCTTTACAAGTAATATTATGAAGACCATATACAAAAGTTTGATTGCCGCCCTGACTGCGGCACTGGCGCTGACCGGCTGCCAGAAACAGGAGCCGTTCTACACGGCAGGCGAGGATGACTATCCGAGAATTCTCAATTCGGAGTTCAGCACTACTGACATTCTCACCACCTTCCCTTCAGTTTACACCAGCGAGAACTTCGTTTTCGAAATCATCGTTACTCCTGCACGCTACACGACCGTGGAGTGGTTTGTGGACGGCGATCTCGTGCACACCGGAAACAAGATTGACCAGCCTTTGCTTGCCGGTACTCACAAAATTAAGGTCGTTGCAACCACCACCAAGGGTAAGCAGACCTACCGCAAAGCCAGCATTGAGGTCCTTTCTTCCGAGGGAGAGCCGTCTCTTGCATCCGATGCAAAATCAAGATGGCTGCAGCAGGGCAAGGGAGTGACTGTCAGTGGAGAGAACCTTACGGGTGTCTCCAGGGCCTTCCTCAAAGCTTCAGTCTTCGGAGATGAAACCTCCAAGGCGGAAATTTCAGGACTTGTTGAACTGCAGAACTTTGTGAACGAAGGCGGAAAAATCAGCTTCAACGTTCCGTCCGACCTCGCTGAGGGTGATTATCTCCTGATTCTCGAAAAGGAGGACGGCACACAGTTCGGTGCAGGAATCTTCGGGGTTCACGCAGACGAGTATGCTGATCCTGGTGTGACAAGAACCACCATCTGGGAAGGAGCTGCGGACATCAACTGGGGAGATTCCAACGTCCAGCTCACTCCGGATCTGTTTGCTGATGTTCCTGTCGGAGCAACCATCGTCCTCCACTATGAGATGATTACCGCCGACTACCACGCATTGAGGGTATGCAACTTCGACTGGAAAAAGGATTTCGTAGCCCAGGTTGACGCAATCGATACGGAATTCCCGGATAGCTATGAGTTTACCTACACCGATGAATTCAAATCATATATGGATGAAGGAAATATGGTAATCACAGGCTTCGGCTACAAGCTCAAATCCGTAGAGGCCGTTTCCAAATCATCGTCCGAAACCACCGTCTGGGAGGGATCCCAAGACATCAACTGGGGAGACGCCAATGTCCAGCTCACTCCGACAGATTTGGCTGATGTGCCTGTCGGAGCGACCATCGTTCTCCATTATAAGATGATTACCGCCGACTACCACGCATTGAGGGTATGCAACTTCGACTGGAAAAAGGATTTCGTAGCCCAGGTTGACGCAATCGATACGGAATTCCCGGATAGCTATGAGTTTACCTACACCGATGAATTCAAATCATATATGGATGAAGGAAATATGGTAATTACAGGCTTCGGCTACCAGCTCACCAAGGTAACGGTAAAGTAATCTTAATCTGATTATGAGATATTTACCCGAAATTCACTGTGGCGGATTTCGGGTAAATGTTCTATAAAAGTTAGAATAATATCAATATAAAAGATATTAGTTTGTAACTTTGCAGCCGTTTGAAAACCACTGATTGAACACAGAAACTATGGCTAAATTGACCGAAAAAATTGCCTACGCCCTCGGAGATGCAGCTGCCGGTGGCATCGTGTGGAAGGTGATGTCCATCGCTTTTCCTTTCTTTTTCACCAACATCTACGGACTTACGCTCGCCGACACGGCAGCCCTGATGCTCATTGCAAGGATGTTCGATGTCGTGACCGATCCTCTGATGGGGTCTCTTGCTGACCGCACCTGCAGTCGCTGGGGAACCTACCGGCCGTGGCTCATCTTCGGTGCAATCCCTCTTGGGTTGGTGTTTGCACTTTTGCTTTACACTCCTGAGTTCGGTCCCGTGGGCAAAAGGATCTGGGCCTATAGCCTGTACCTGCTGATGATGGCGGTTTACACTGCAGTGAATGTGCCTTACGGGTCCCTTCTCGGCGTGATGACGGATGACGACAATGAAAAGAACCAGTTCTCGTCATTCAGGATGGTGGGAGCGTACGCGATGGGTTTTGTGACCCTGCTGAGCTTCCCTTACATCCAAAAAATGATTGGAGGCAGCCCGGCTCACCAGTATGCCGTCATCGGAGCCTCTTTCGGTGCAGTTGCCGCCCTGATGACCCTTTTGTGCGGTTTATTTACAAAGGAAAGGCTCAAACCGGTCCGTGCCGAGAAATTCACTTTAAAGCCATTTGCCGACCTGTTCAGGAACAAGCCTTGGATTTACCTGACTCTTGTCGGAATCTGCACGAACTTTTTCAACGGTTTCCGTTACGCTGCAGCCGCATATATGTTCACCTACTGTCTTCCGGGCGAAATCACCGTGATGGGACTGATTGTCAACTACACTGTCTTTATGACTTTCGGTGAGGTCGTCTGTATGGTTGCCGGAGGACTTTCTCCGAAGTTTACCCAGTGGGCCGGCTCGAAGAAAAAGGCTTTCACATTGTCCGCCCTCATCTGCCTTGTGACATCCGTCCTGTTCTTTTTCATCCCGATGGACCCTTCCTGGATATGGCTGATGATTGTCTTTGTCATCATCACTTCCATCGGAATCGGAATATACTCTCCGCTTCTTTGGTCGATGTATGCCGACGTCGCAGACTATGCCACCCAGAAGAACGGCACATCCTCAACAGGCCTGATTTTCTCGTCCGGAACGATGTCCCAAAAATTCGGCTCGGCAATCTCCGGTGCCCTGATCACCCTTTTCCTGGGTTGGGCAGGCCTCCACACTCCGGAGGGTGCGGCTGAACCTGTCATTGCAGAGGGCTGCATCGAAAGCGTCCGCACGATGGTCTGGGCCCTGTTCAGCCTCATCCCTGCAGCCGTGGTGCTCATAATGCTCCTGCTGATTTATAAATATCCAATTAAGAAATAAAATATAATATAATATATACTGGTGAATATGAACAAATTAATATATATCATTTCTGTATATTCAATATTCTCGCTATTCTTCTCCACCGCCTCGGCGCAGTGCATCCGGCGCGACGAGAATGTTGAGGCTCAGGTCGAGGCCATACTCTCCCGTCTTACGCTCGAGGAAAAAATCGGACAGATGTGCGAACTGACGATTGACAAGGTCGCCCAGAATTCGAGTGATGGCAATGTCGCCAGCAACAAGTCCGATGAACAACTTGCAGGAGGAATGTTGTCTGCGCAGGCTGTCAGCACCACTTTCGGAAAGTACAAGGTGGGGTCCATCCTGAATGTTCCCGAGGGTGTTGCCCAGACTCCTGAAGTGTGGGCCGATGTTATCCGAACTTTGAATGCCGCCTCGCTCGAGATGTGTGGGGTTCCGCAGATTTTCGGAGTGGACCAGATTCACGGTGCAAGCTACACCTGGGGTGCAACCCTCTTCCCGCAGGAAATCGGTCAGGGGGCATCGTTCAACCCTGAAATCAGCCGCAGGATTGGAGAAATCACGGCCTACGAAAGTCGCGCCTGTCTCATTCCGTGGGTATATTCACCTGTGATGGATATTGCCCGCAGCCCGCTCTGGCCACGACTCTGGGAAAGTTTCGGAGAGGATGTACTGGTCAATTCCGTGATGGGGTCAGCTCTTGTGAAAGGCCTTCAGGGAGAGGATCCGAACAATGTCGGGATGTACAATGTGGCCGCCTGCCTGAAACATTACCTTGCCTACGGTGCAGCGGTCAGCGGAAAGGACAGGACTCCTTCAAGCGTGACCTACAGGGAAATGATGGAGAAATATTTCCAGCCTTTCAAGGCCTGCTGCGAGGCAGGGGCACTCAGCATAATGGTCAACTCAGCCAACAACAATGGTGTTCCTTTCCACGCCAACCGCCGTCTGCTGACAGAGTGGCTGAAGGAGGGTCTGGACTGGGACGGTATGATAGTTACCGACTGGGCTGACATTGACAACATCTGGAAACGGGACAGAGTGGCTGCAAACAAGAAGGAAGCCATCGCAATGGCAATCAATGCCGGAATAGATATGACGATGGATCCATATTCCACTGATTTCTGTGACCTTCTTCTCGAACTTGTGCAGGAGGGTAAGGTTCCGATGGAAAGAATAGATGACGCCGTGCGCCGCATCCTTCGCCTGAAAATCCGTGTGGGCCTGATGGACCGCGAAACCTGGGACATTCCTTACGAGGCTCCCCGCAAGAAAGGCAGGCAGAACAAGATGCAGCCTCGCGACCTGAAGTCGATGTACCGTTCGTTCGGATGCGAGGGCTATGCACAGGAGGCAGTGAAGATTGCTGAGGAATGTATGGTTCTTCTGAAGAATGAAAATTCCATTCTCCCTCTGAAGCAGGGTACGAAAATCTTTGTCTGCGGACCGAATGCGGACAATTTCCGTCCGATGAACGGTGGATGGTCCTACACCTGGCAGGGTCACAAAACCGATGAGATTGTCAGGAAGATTGGCGCTTGCAGGTCTTTCTACGAGGCTTTGCGTGAGAAATTCGGAGCGGAGAACGTGGAGTACAGCCAGATGGTCCGCTACGATGACAATGATTTCCGCATCGACCATCAGGTGCCTCAGACACTTGCCGAAGACGGGAATTCAACGGCCGACAAGATTGCCCGTGCGGATGTGCTCATCGCTTTTGTGGGTGAGAATTCCTACACCGAAACCCCGGGAAACATCGATGACCTGAATCTCTCTGCAAACCAGCTCGAGATGGTCCGCACCCTTCAGCAGAGCGGAAAGCCGGTCATCCTCGTTCTGAACGAGGGCCGTCCGAGACTGATCAACTCAATCGTCCCGCAGTCTGCTGCCATCGTCCAGACATTCCTTCCGGGCAACTATGGAGGAGACGCTCTCGCCAACCTGCTTTCAGGTGAGGCCAACTTCTCCGGCCGTCTTCCGTACACCTATCCGAAGTACCACGGCTCGTTCATCACCTACGACTGCAAGCCTTGTGAATATGTAGAAACGATGGCCGGTGCGTACAATTACGATGCGAACACCCCTGTGCAGTGGCCTTTCGGCTTCGGACTTTCCTACTCCGATGTCAAGGTTTCTGAATTGAAACTTCTGGAGAAGGGGGATGTGCTGAGGTTCGGGGTTACCCTGACCAACAATTCCAATCGTGCTGTGAAGGAGCCTGTGCTGCTTTATATTTCGGATCTGGTGGCCACGCTGACTCCAGACATCAAACGCCTGCGCGCCTTTGACAAGGTTTCCCTGGAGGCCGGTGAGGCGAAGACAGTGGAACTGTCCGTGAAGATTGCCGACCTGGCCTTCGTTAACGAGGACCTGAACTGGGTTCTCGAGCCGGGCGAGTTCAAGGCATCCGTGGGGGACCAGTCGGTGACTTTCGCTTTGTAATTCTTTTTTCGGCTGTCCTTTCCGCCTTTCCGGCTGCCCTTCCCCGGTTGTCCTTTTCTGGCTGTCTATCCGTTTTTGGCTGTCTTTTCCTGGCTGTCCTTTCCGTCTATACTGACCGTGAAATTCATTCGGCACAGGAACATTGCCTGGAGGCCTTTGTAGTGGCATTCGGTGTGGCGGATGAGGCAATTTTTCCTCATTGGGCACGCGAGATGGTTATAGAGGGCATCCTGTTGCCTTTGGCTGTGGCGAATGAATTTCACGGGAAGTGTTTTCTTTGTGTATCAGATTATTTTGTGGTGGAACATCAGGGAGAGACTTGCATATTACAGGGTGTGGGAGTGTGCTGCTGCCAATTTTGACTGGGACAGGGTCGGCATCGCGGTGTGGACTGCTGTCAGTTGTGAACTGCTGTCAGTTGTGAACTGGACAAGGATAAGCATCAGGGTATAGGTCGCGGCTGTCGGTAGTTACTGGAGCAGGGATAAGCATCAGGATATGGGAAATTCTTGAGAACCCCCCGAGCATGGCAAAAGCCAATAGAGTGTAGCTGGTTTATGGTCGTTGTGCTTATGGGTTTTGGTGTTTTTAAGGTTCATCTCTTCCTTATGGATGCCATTTGTTTGTCCTCCCGGAGGTGCCTTTTTGAGGACGGGGAAGGCCTCCATACCGGATTTGTCCTCCAGGAGCTCCTTTTTGAGGACAAGTTCAGTCCCAATGCCGTGTCGTCCTTCCAGAAACCTGTTTTTGAGGACGGGAAGGGTTTCATGCCGGGGTTGTCCTCAGGGATGCCCTGTTTTGAGGACAAGTACAGTCTCACCGCTGTGTTATCCTCACAGATGGCCTTTTTTGAGGACAAGTTCAGTCTCACCGCTGTGTTATCCTCACAGATGGCCTTTTTTGAGGACAAGTTCAGTTCCAATGCAGTGCCGTTCTCTCAAAAGCCTTTTTTGAGGACGGGGCAGCTTTCATCCTGGGGATTGTCCTCAGGGAGACCCCTTTTTGAGGAAAACTCCCGGAAATTCCTATCTTTGCCGTCTGAACACAATATTGTTTTTGATGAAAATCAGTTTCGCTATGCTGTTTTGTGCTCTTGCGATGGCAATGACACAGTCCTGCGCGGCAGTGAACCCGGACAGGAGCAATTCCGGGAATCCTTCACAGGACACGGCCGGAGACAACGCCGGTGACAATTCCGAAGACACAACCGGGAACAACGCCGGAGACAACCCCTCAGGAGAAATAGCCTTTGAAGAGGAAATCATGAATGTCGAGAACGACTATGTCAGGAATTACCTTGCCACAGCCACATCCACCTTCCTTTCCTCAAACAAGACTTCGGCTGACTTCGGTGGGGATGACAATCAGGATCGCCCGGCGGTCCACAAGGTGAATTTTGGAGTCGATGGTGCACTGGTTACCCTTGCCAGTGACCCGGCATTCAATGAAGCATCAATTCTGCTGAGGACTGTGGCGGACAAGGAGTTCTCCTTTGTCAACCTTATTCCCGGCGGGGACTATTATTACAAGGTGGAGAAGGACGGGAGACTCATCCGTGCAGCAAAACTCACCGTGACAGGTCTTGTCCGGATGATTTACCTTGAGGACGGCTTCAACATCAGGGACCTTGGAGGATGGACCGGACTTGGTGGGAAGACTGTCAGGTACGGACTGCTTTACCGTGGAGGAAGCCTTGGGGGAACCAACAGGGGGCCCGGCGGTGGCCAGACTCTGGTGGTTACCGACATTGGTGAGGCAACAAAGGCCGAACTCAAACGTCTTGGCATAAATGCCCATCTGGATTTGCGTGCTGCGACAAACTCCGGCAAGTACATCGCGGGGGAGTACAGCAACCATTCCTACGCTCGCAACGAAACCACCATCCCGGATGCCGACTACAACAACACTATGGCCGACTATGGGGCTTACAATGAGGATGCATCCCTGGTAAGCGCCATTGCCTGGATAATCCTTGAACTCAGGCGCGGGAAGTCAGTCTATTTCAACTGCCGTCAGGGAGCCGACCGCACCGGGGCCGTGGCTTTCCTCCTGGAATCTCTTCTGGGGTGTTATGACCAGCCTTTCGCCCCGTGCGCCAACCAACAGTTCGCCCCGTGCACCAACCATCCAGCCGCCAAGGATGCCAGTCAACTTCCCTCTCCGTGCGCCAACCAGACCGCACTAGACTACGAACTGACCGGATTTTCCGGGGCCGACCGCACGGACAACATCAAGATGAACAGTTACCGGGGCGCCACGGATGCCTACAGCAACCATTCGAAAATCTTCTACCAATTGCTGAATCTTGAAGTCCCCGGAGTCGGGAACGCCACCGTGCAGCAGAAGGCATATTACTATCTGAACGGTTACTGGAAAACTGCAACGCCGTCTCCATCTTCAGGCCGTACGCTCGAACAGAGCCGCATCGCCATAGGCTCGGAGGATCTTGACTGGTTGATATGCAAAATGTTGGATATGTCCTCAACGGAATATTCACCATTCCGCCCTTCCTGGGCACAGGCCAATCCCGACTGCGACCTCAGGGCCGTGGCCGAGGCAAATGCCAATATCCTTGCATATACCTCTGATTCTCAGCCCGTCACATCAGGACTGTGGTAATCCGTATGTTGAAAGAAGCCTGCCCGGTCAAAGTCCGGCATGACAAAACGGGAGAACTACTCCAGATGCCACTCGGTGCCGTCCTTGGTGTCCTTCAGGAGGATGCCGGCTGCCTTGAGCTCGTCACGGATGCGGTCGCTGGTGGCCCAGTCCTTTGCTG
Organism: uncultured Bacteroidales bacterium; assembly: GCA_945948555.1. Classification (GTDB taxonomy): domain Bacteria; phylum Bacteroidota; class Bacteroidia; order Bacteroidales; family UBA932; genus Cryptobacteroides. The sequence goes on from CAMFBM010000017.1 coordinate 17,817, forward strand.
CCTTTGCTGCCTTGCGCTGCTCCAGAACCATCTCCACGAGAGTGCCTACTGTCTTTTCAGTCTTGTCGGAAGCTGCTTCCTCATCGCGCAGACCGAGAACGCCGAAGACGATGTCCTCGAAAATCTGCATCAGGGCGGAGATGTCATTGGCGGAGAGTTTCAGGGACTTGTCCTTTGCTGAATTGATGATGCGCACTGCCTCGAAGATGTGGGACAGGGCAATCGGGGTGTTGAGGTCGTCGCAGAGAGCGGTGTAGATGTTCTCGAACAGAGCCTTTATTTCAGCGGAATCCGCGATGCAGGTCTCCGGAGCAGTGTCTGCGAGGAACTCCCCGTAGGCCATTGCATCGGCAGGATGTCCCTCAGTGCCTTTCCATTTGAAGTCAACCCCTGCGGCTGTTGCCATTGCCTTGAGGTCCTTTGCTGCTAAGAGAACCCTCCTGAGCCCTTTTTCAGCTGCCTGGAGGGCGTCGTTGCTGAAGTCAAGAGTGCTTCTGTAATGTGCCTGAAGGATGAAGAAGCGGATGGTCATCGGGCTGTAGGCCTGTGCAAGAATCCGGTGCGTTCCTTCAAAAAGTTCCTGGAGGGTGATGAAATTGCCCAGGGACTTGCCCATCTTCTTTCCGTTGATGGTAATCATATTGTTGTGCATCCAGTATTTCACACCGCCTTCACCGCGTGAGGCTGTGTTCTGTGCCAGTTCGCACTCGTGGTGCGGGAACATCAGGTCCATTCCGCCGCCGTGGATGTCAAATTCCTTTCCGAGATACTTCTCGCTCATTGCCGAGCACTCCAGATGCCATCCCGGGAAGCCGTCGCTCCACGGTGAAGGCCATCGCATTATGTGTTCCGGAGAGGCCTTTTTCCAGAGGGCGAAGTCGTAGGACGCCCTCTTGTCCTGCTGCCCGTCCAGCTCGCGTGTCCCCTCAAGTACCTGGTCAAGGGTGCGCCCCGAGAGCACTCCGTACTTGTGGTCTTTGTCGTATTTCCTGACATCGAAGTAGATGGAACCGTTGCTCTCGTAGGCATAGCCGGCATCCAGAATCTTCTTCACCAGGTCAATCTGCTCGATGATGTGCCCCGAAGCGCGCGGCTCGATTGACGGCGGGGCTACATTGAGCTGCCTCATAGCCTCGTGGTACCTAAGGGTGTAGGTTTGCACGACCTCCATAGGCTCCAGCTGCTCGATTCTCGCCTTCTTTGCAATCTTGTCCTCACCCTCGTCCGCATCGTGTTCGAGGTGTCCCACGTCGGTGATGTTTCTGACATATCTCACCTTGTAGCCCAGGTGGCGCATCAGTCTCACGAACACGTCGTAGGTCACTCCCGGCCTGGCGTGTCCGAGGTGGGCGTCGCCATAGACTGTCGGCCCGCAGACGTAAAGTCCTACCATTCCCGGGTTTACTGGAGTGAAAAGTTCTTTTTTTCTGGAAAGTGTATCGGTAATGAAATATTCTCTCATAGCATCGAATTGTATAAGCTTGGCAAAAGTAAAAAAAAACGTCCAACAAATGAAAATTATGTGCGATTTTGCAAAGATTTCACGAGGGAATGGGGGGGGTAATATAAAAATAATTATATTTGCGCGTTTTTGTGATTGTGGACAGTTAATGGTATTTGTACGAAACAACTATTCAATAGGTCAGCACTTTGCTATGTGCTGCCTTTTATTATGCCTGTCCGTCAATACATACGCAGATGAGGACCCCGAGGAGACAAAACCTGTCGCAGAAAATGCTGCAAAGCCAGAAAAAAAAGCAAAGAAGGAACAGTCACCGGACGACAAACCGATGTTGGACAGGTGGGCATTCAAGACAAATGCCGTGGAATGGATGCTGACCATCCCGAATTTCGAGTTTGAATTTGAACTTTCCCCATCACCGTACAACCGCTGGGCTCTGAATCTTGAAGCGAAGTATAACTGGGAAACATATCACAAGAATGTGCCCTCGGTCGTTTTCAACCTGTTTGATATCAGGCCGGGATTCAGATATTATTTCAGGCAGAAGCCAAGGGTGATTCCTGAAAGGCCGAGAATGCCGGAAAACGCATCTGTGCAGGATTCTGTGGATTTTATCCGGAATTCCGCACGCTTTTGCAGGGATTCTGCCAGGGCGGAGCGTCCGATCAAGCCGTGGAGAGCATATTTCCTCGGGGGTTATGTGGATTATGCGTCATATTCTGCAAAATTCGCTCCGAAAGGTATCCAGGGCAATGCAGTGGGATTCGGTGCGGTGGCAGGATATGCTCTTCCTCTACGCGCCTACAAGAATGGCGCAGTTGACATCGAGTTTGCTTTGTCCGCCGGTTTTGCGATTGCTTCCAAGGATGTTTTTTCCCACAGCTCGGACGGGAATTATTATGTCAGGCACGTGGATGAAAGCAGAGGATGGCATTTTGTTCCATATCCGACGGTCACTGAAATTAAGGTGGCGTTTGTGTGGAGACATATTTCCATAAAGGACAAATACATAAAGGAGGATCCGAAAATCGAGAAGCTGGCCCGTGTTGAGAAGGATATAAGGGCTGGATTTGACAATGAGGTGAAGATTTTCAAGGATAACGCAGGAGGTTCGAACAAGGAAAGGTATGATGCGGGGCCGCAGAGTATGCTGGATGAGTTCGGAGTTGTGGTGGATAATGAATATCAGAGAGTTCTTACTGTCGTAATTCCGAACTATGGTCTTGAAGAGGCTGATGCGAAGGTAATGGAGAAGAAGGCGGATGCAATCAGGAAGCAGTATCTTAAGGACTTTGAAAAAGAATGGAAGAAACGGTATGCCGGCGTTCTTATGGAGGCTGCCGCTGCGGAAAAGACTGAAAAGAAGGCACTGAAGCAGGCTGAGAAATCGGAGGCTGCTGAAAAGAAGGCTCAGGAGAAAGCCCTGAAGGCGGCTTCAGGTGGAGATGCGGCAGACGCGCAGAAAGACGAGGATGCCGGGACGGAGACCGTCAAGGTAAAGAAAGTGAAGAAAACGGATAAGAATCAATGAGGTCGTGCCGGTCATATCATTTGTTGGAAATCATCGTTGTTGCGGTGGTCCTGGCTTGTTTTGCCGCCTGTTCCCACGTTAATTTTACATATGATGATGTGGACGGTACTCCGGACAAGGTGGATGTGAAGTTCTCCGTAATCTGGCCTGAGGGTTTTGCTTCTGACGGACAGCTGCCTTCAAGTGTGACTGTTCTGATGAGCAGAATTGTCAATGAGGTACATTATGTCTGGGACGAGGATATGGATGATGCGGATGTTCCAGATTCTGAAACGTCCGCTCCGGATGCAGCGGATCCTGAGGCAGACGGTGTTGTTGAGGATAATGCACATATTGTCCTTGTCGGAGACTATTATGTCACTGCCTGCGGCTTCCTGCCGGAGACTTACAGTATAGTTGGATTGGACAAATTCCGCTCCGACAATGGTTTCGGTATGATGAACCTCAAGGCGGTAATCCCGGTAGTTAGCAGGGATGACATTGCTGCACGTTTCGGAAAAATAAAGGATTTCAATCCTGCTTTCGATTTTATTGAGGAGGCTTCTCCTTTGGGATTGTCAGTGGTCAAACCGTCGATTCTTCCTGGATCGGGGACGGGTATGATTGATTTTCAGATGAAGGATCTGACTATGCTTTTGACCCTGAGGCTGACTGTCAATTCCGCCAGCGGGGTGGAAATCGGGAGGATCGTGGCGGATCTTTCCGGAGTGCCAAGTGAAATCGGCCTGATGAACGGACTTGTAACCGAAGACAGGACGGGAAAGATGTGTTTTGAAATGGAGAAAGTCTCCTCGGCCGGTTCCGAGGCTGTCTATGAGGCTGTCATCCGTACAGCTGGCCTGTTTCCGGCTTCATCGGATACTCTTCGGTCGGGAAACGGAATCTTGAGACTCACCCTGACAGCTTCCAGCAACGGTGTTACGAGGGTGTTCTATGCAGGAATAAATCTAAAAAGGGACATCGAGAAGGCTGACCTGATGTTGCAGTCAAATGAGAAGAACGGTTACCGGGTTGCCTGCAGTTCCGCTACAATCGAAATATTCCAAACCTTGAGGGTAAGCAGGGAACAGATTGAGAACGCAGGCGACGATTCCCTTTCGGGATGGTTTGAGGACAAAGATATAGAAATTGAATGGTGACGAAACTGAAACATATTTGCTGCATCTTGCTCCCGGCCTTTTGTATCGGATGTTCCGATGACTCGTACAGAGGCCGGTTGGACGAGGTGTTGGCCGGGAATGACAAAATGCCCGTGATTCTCAGTCTCGGTGACCCTTCCGGGAACATCACTTCGGGAAAATCCTCCACGAAAGGCTCCGGTTCCGTGGATGCTGCCTCGGATCTTATCGGTGAGGGGAAATATTTGTATGTGTATGGTTTCGGTTCATCGGCCTCCTCGCTTGCTCTGCGCAATGAAAAGGATTCTTATTCTTGTCTGATAGATGCCTCCCTGGACACTCCGGGCTCTGTCAGCGGGAGAAGGGCGCGAATCGGCTCCGCTGACACCTACCTTGAGTGGGTTGACTCCGACAGGACCGTGTATTGGCCTGTGGGGGAGAATGGAGCGAATCCGTATGATTTCTACGCATATTATCTTGATGACCTTAATGTTCGGGAGTCCGACTATGACAGGACGGACGACAGGATTTCCATCAAGGTCAACATTGATGGAAACAATGACCTTATGGCAGGAAAGGCCTCTCTGACTGAGAAACAGTTGCAGCGTTTCGGAGCGCAGGAGAGGGAAAGGGTTCAGGAGTATGCCTACAGCTATTACACGGCCATCAGGGATGTCACTCCGACCATCGTCCTCAATCACCAACTGGTCAGACTTGATTTCGAGATTATTCCGGGTGTCACTCTCGGAATCAACAAGGAGATGTCCATTATGGATGTTTCAGTTGAGTCTCAGACTTCAGGCCTGTTTACTGTTGCGGCAAAAGATGAATCCATGGTAGGAATTGATTTCATCGGAGACGTGAAGAAATTGTATCTTATGGAAAAAGACGGCAGTCCTTTTGTCCCGGTGACTTTCCTGACAAGGTCTTCCGAATCTGTTCCTGCAGATCTGATTACACTTGGAAGTTCCTTTTTCCTTGCACCTTCGGATTCCTATTCATTCAGACTGACACTAAAGGAAAGATATGGCGGTGAGGAAAATAGCAGTGAGAACTTCAGTCCGATAATTCTCAAGACCGAAGGCGGATTCCGGCCAGGTACGCGCTACAAGGTTAAGCTTACTGTAATAGGATTGACTAATATAGCTGTCTCCGTGTCAATCGTTCCCTGGATGTATGGAGGCGGAATGACAGTTGACAAGGGAGATGAACCTCCCGGAAGTATAATTGACAATGTTTAACAACACCTAATAAATTTTATTATGAAAAACAAATTATTTTTTGCAGTCGCTTCTGCAGCACTTGCAGTAGCCTGCGCCAAGAATGCTCCGGTTGAGGAGCCGAATCTTCCGGTTGTTCCTGATGACGGAATCCACAGGGCCGAACTCATCAGTTTCAACACAAATGTGTATTCTGTTGCTACTACAAAAGCCGCTCTCGACGAGTGGGATGGCCAGAAGATCTACATCTACGGTGTCAATAAGACAAACGGTGAACTTCATATCAACAATGACGCTGCTACTGCTCCTGCACAAGGGGAAACTGCCATTACTTTGAGTAAGACCTATTATTATGATCCGAGCAATACTTGTTATGATTTCTACGGTTACTATGTAGATAATGCTATTCTCGGTGAAGTCTCCGTTGCCGAAGGAAATATCACTTATCCTGTGACCATTTCCGGAAGCCAGGACATTATGCTTGCAAAAGCAGATCAGGCAACTGACATTGAAGGTACCGAGGTTAACAATCCGAATTATGCCTATAGCGCATTCTCTGCCCGTCGCGGCGTTGTTCCTAACCTTGAGTTCAAACACCAGCTTTCCAAATTCACTTTCCAAATCAAGGCAGGCTCTAAGAGCGGTTCGACTGTAGCAGTTACAAACCTGACCCTTACATCCAAAACTACGGGTAATCTTACTGTTGTAGGAGACCAGGGACTTGTCGGTAACGGTGAGACTTCTCCTCTCACTCTTGCGCTCCCGGTTGACTGCACCCCAGACTGGAATCTGGCAGAAGACAAAGCAGGCGATCCGAAAGTTCTTGGTGATCTTATGGTGATTCCTGGTGAGCCTTCATATGACCTTGCTGTTTCCCTCGGTGACATTGTTCCTGCCATCCCAATTACAATTACTCCTGATAAAGTCGATGCAGAAAGTTTTAAAGCAGGATATGCATATACCATTACAATCATCATCTATGGTATTGAGGAGATTAAGATCGATGCTACTATGACTCCTTGGGAAAATGGTGGAGAAATGACTTTTGACCCTGATGAGGAGTGGAGAAACAATAATACCCCACAGATACCGTAGTTTTGTTTTTTCTTTATGAATAAGAGTACTTTTATAATTCTTGGATTGGTCGCAGTCCTGACTGTGGCCTGCTCCAAGAAACATGCTCCTGAGCAGCCTCAGACCCCTGTCATCGAGCAGGAGGAGTGGGTGAGCAATGAGAGTCTGCCTGTACCTATCAGTATCGGGCAGAACACTCTCGATGCAGCTCTGACTAAGGCAGCCCCGATTACTGATGAGAATATCGGCGGAACTCTGTTCGGAGTCTTTGGAGTTGACCTTGAAGCGGACGGAGCTTGGTCGGAGACCGCCGAACAGGTTCTTCTTTATGACAAGTATGCCAAGTTTGAAGCAGACAAGATGCAGTTTGTCGAGGCAATGGGTGATGTGCAGTATTATTATCCGCTGATAACCCGGTTCAACTACACCTTCTACGGCTTCCATACTTCGAGCGAGACGGACTTTACTGCATACAAGAATGATTTCAACGGGACTTTCGAAGGGGATGCCCTCTATACCGAGATTCCTCTCGGCAGAACAGACATTCTCTGGGCAAAGGCCTCTGCCAATGACATTACCGGCAGGTTGAAGGAAGAAGATGCAGAGGAGACCACTCTCAAGGGTTTCAATGCAAAATATGCCCGTTATTCAAGAAGATGGTATCCTGGTACATACACTGACTACCAGCCTCTTTTGACTTACCAGCATCTTACTTCTGCCCTTCATTTCTATGCAGTTGCCGAGGATGAAGAGGCATATAATACTCTCAACGGAAAGGTTACAGTCAAAAATCTCAGTGTAATCGGAATCCCTACCACTGCCAAATTGTGCATAGCAAGCAAGTCCACAGAGGGAGAGGGAGTGCTTGAACCTCTTGTCCCTGCCACTGCTACGGATTCATTGAAAATGCACAATCTTGCCGGTGTAACAGATGGCCTTGGGGTTACCCCTACTACTGGTGCCGGAACTGAGATTGGTGAAGGAATGTTCATCATCCCTCAGGCTGCTGCGGGCATAGAGGTTTCTTTCACATTGACCAGCCCTAACGGCGATGTGTATTTCAAAGATTCCATCCCGGTTCCTCAGGGAGGTAGTTTCGAGGCAGGCAAGTTCTATAATTTCAAGATACTTGTGCGTTCTCTGGAGGAGATTGTCATCAATGCGGACCTTTCCGGATGGAATCAGGGTGCCTTTGATGACAACCAGGTAGCCGACATAGGTTAGTCTCTCTACAGGAAAACAATGATGGAATTCCGTAAGAAAATCAAATTGTTTGCCCTGGCAATCTGTATGGGCGCAGGGCTTCTTCTGCTTGATGTAGAGGAAGCCCGTGCCCAGCAGTTTGCTGTTAAAGCCAATGCATTAAACTGGGTGTTGTGTACTCCAGACATCGGTTTTGAACTTGTCACTGGGGAACATACAAGTCTCTCACTTTCTGCATCGGGACATTACAAACCTTACGGAGTCAATTCAAAAATTTTCCTCCTCCAGCCGGAATTCCGATACTGGTTCAACGGAAGACCCCTCACCAGGGAGTTTGTCGGAGTGACTGCATTTGCTACGACCTACGACATTTCGGTCAGCAACCGCCGTTTCGACGGTGAGGCGCTTGCCCTTGGGCTCACGGGAGGATATGTATTCAATCTCGGACCCCGCTGGGGTATGGAAATGTCGGGAGGTTTCGGCTTCCTGTTCTTCAATCAGAAACAACTGACTCTTCACGACAATTATGAGGATGCGTTTGTCGGAGAGGGTGTGAAAGCGAATTCCTGGGGATATAAACTGTTCCCCGTGAAGCTGGGAGTTACTTTCATATATATAATTAAATGAAACTCCGGTTATGAAGAAGGTGTTTTGTTCTCTCGTTTCTATCCTGTTGCTTTCCGTCCTTTTCACGGATGGGGGTCTCCGTTGTGATGCACAGGAGAAAAAACTGGTCACGGGCCGTGTGACCAACAAGAGCGACAATGACAAACCTTTGACTGATGTGCAGATATATGCCTACAATACTGTAGCTGAGGCGGAAGATGCCTATAATCAGCTGATGGAGGCGCGCCGTACCGGAGGATTCTTCTCTGCCGGTCTGGTCACTGAGACCTATCCGGACACGGGAGGCTACTATGAGGTCAGCGTGGCCCAGAATGGAGCCATATTGTTCTATACTGGAATAGTTGATCCCATTCTCGAGAAGGTGAATTATCGTCTTGAAATCAATGTCCAGTTCGCACTTGAAATCGTCCTTGATGCTGCGAAGAAAACTGTGGACAGGGTGACTGATGTCGTGATAATCGAACCACCTACAGAAGACGGTGAGAACATCATTTCACCGCGTGCCTTTCCTTTTGATCCGAAAAATCGTCTGATTCATACAGACTCCCGTCTTGTAGTCCAGTCTAATGTAATTGATTGCGATACCGGGGATACGGTCAGTTTCGGCAGGCCGCTCGTCTATGATGGGAAGCAATATCACGAGACTCAGTTCAGGAGGATGAATTTCAATCCGGAGGAGGACCCCCTCTATCCTTTTGCCGACAAGAATCCGAGGCTCTATGATTCCCTGAACGTCGTTCAGTGGGTGGATACAATCTTCCGTGAGCATCCGGATCATTTCTATCAATGCGAGAACAAAATATGGCTTGAAGATTATAACCATATATATTTCGACTTCTCCAAGACGTACGACACGAAGAGGTTGCGTCGTCCTATGCAGTTCCTCGAATATTCCTTTGATTCGTATGATCTTGACCCGGAAAAATACAGGAAGCATCCTCGCAGGGAAAAGAGAAATGCCGCCGGAGACATATCCTTGACCTTCCTTGTCGGCAAGGCCCAGTTAGACCCGGCCGACACGATGAACAATTTTTATATGGAGTCCCTCAAGAGTGAACTTACGGCCATTGTCACAGGAGAGGGTTCCACATTGAAGGAATTTCACATCGAGGGAGTCGCATCGCCCGACGGACCGTACGCGAAAAATGTCGATCTTGCACAAAAGAGGATGGCTTTTGCTCTTGAGCAGATAACTTCCGTGCTCCCTCGTGACGTCAGGGCCAGGGTTTATATGACCAAAAAGGCCAAGGTGGCTTCCTGGGAAGACGTTGCCGACCTTCTTTTCGCGGATTCACTCAAAACGGAGGCTGACAAGGTCCGTGAGATTGCCCGGAAATTTTCCAAGAGTATGGACCAGCAGTGGTCGCAGATTCGTGCCCTGCCTTTCTACAAGACCCTCATTTCGCCACGTTTGCCGAAACTACGTTCCGTAAGTTACACATACGTAAATGAAATATACAGGGAACTGACCCCTGCTGAAATCCTTGACAGGTATAAAACCGATGAAGACTACCGCAATGGTACGAAGGAGTTCGCCCTTTATGAGTATTGGCACCTTTTCAATATGCTTAAGGACGAAAAGGAACTTGAGGCCGTGTACCGAAGGGCTCTCGTGGCTTCAGAAAAGGCGGAGACAAAAAAATGGGTACTTCCGGCCAACAATCTTGCCGTTCTCTGCATAAAGAACGAGGCTCCTGACACGACGATTCTCGCCCCGTTCATAGATTTGAATTATCCCTGCAATTATACCATACGTGATATGAACAGGGGAACCCAGGAAATTTTCAATCCCGAGCAGGTAATTGCGAACCAGGTCGTGATGCTTCTGATGATGAAGAAATATTTCCGGGCTGTTCAGCTGTCCGTTTATCTGCCGAGCCGTTATAAGCTCCTGAAAGCAATCACCAAATGCCTTGCAGGCTATTTCAAGAATGCTGAGACCGAGGAGGGTAGGGAAATATATACCCTTGTCAGGGATTCGTCCCCGAGGAACAAAGTCGTGATGAACCTTGCCGTAGGAAACATCGGACTTGCTAAAAATGCACTTATGGCCCTGCCTCAGGATGATCCTATTACACTGTATCTTACCTGCCAGGCCATCTGCCGCAGCAATACCGATGCTCTTACTATGGAATATGAGGATTATGACAAGGCTATGATGGCTCTTGTGGACTGTTTCAAGAAGGATAAGAAATATATCAGAACTGCCGAGGCTGATTGGGACATATTCGAGGACATCCTGAAGGATGCCAAGGCTGAATATGAGATGCAGATGTCTATGGGAATGTGATTTTTATGATGATTAGGCTGAAATTCATATATCTTTTCTTTGCGGCGGGGATTCTCCATCTTTCCGTTACTGCGTCTGCTTCGTCATTATCGCCGGCACCGTCTGCGTCTTCGGTGGATACATCCTCGGTGAAAACGGGAGAGAATGTTGTGGCGGATTCTGCGGCCGTTAATAAAAAGAAGGGTTTTAATGCCTCGGCCTACAGTATGCAGAAACGCTATCGGGTAAAGAATGCCTCACAGTTTGTCAATGGAGGGTTTCTGAACAATTCTTCACTTTCTCTGATTGGCAGCGGTTTCCGTCTTACAGATCCGTGCTATACCAGTGGCCCCTCCCTTCACCTTTCTTTTGGGAAATGGTTCAGCCCGTATCACGCCGTGAGGGCTGAGGCCGGTGTCGCGTTCTGGGAAGACAATTATGACGGAGCACATGTGAAGGAAGCATCAGTTAAGTTCTCATATCTGTTCAATCTGTCTTCCTATATCTGGGGCTATGATACATCCCGTTTTTGTGAAATATCGACTGTTGTTGGACCGGGATATTCATACCTGTGGCGCTCCGGGGCCTCCGCTCATTGTTTTACCTCACATATAGGTCTGAATCTCAATCTAAGGGTCTTTCCTGATTTTGATATTTTCGTCGAGCCTCTTTTTGAATTGTACTCCCATTCATCCATCCTGTCATACGGAGGAACCTGGAGGCGTGTCGCACCGGGATTCAACGGCAGGGTGGGCCTTAGTTACAAACTCGGTCAGAAGAATCCTGCAGCGTATTTCCCAGGAGACGGATGGTTTGTCTATCTGACAGGCGGCCCGAATTTCCAGAATTCTTCAGTCGTGTATGAAAGAATCGGCGTTTCCAAGGCTCTCGGACCGCATATTAATGTTGGTGCCGGCAAATGGTACAAGGATTTCTTTGCCTTCAGACTCTCTCTGTACTATTCGGACTGCAAATGGATGAAATATCTGACATCCAAGTCTCTCCCTGCATATTATGCAGGTGCGCGCCTTGAGGGTCAGTTTGATGTGGTTAAATTCATTATGCAGGACAGGGATCCGCGGGTGAGAGCATCCGTGTTGTTCGGACCGGAGGCCGGAATGTATATCAAGAAAGATATGGATTTCAATGTCAGAGGAGTTTATGTGGGACTAACGGCTGCCCTGCAGGCCAGTGTGCGCATTGCCAAAGGTTTTTCCGTAATTGCTGAACCGAGATTGTCAATCGTACCTTATTCCGCTCCGACAGACAACAGGACAAGACCGGATAATAACCGCAATTACTATGATGCCCTGTTGAATTTCAATCTCGGCATCCAGTATGATCTCCCGATTGCAAGGTAATCGGGAATCAGAATTTGCCGTCCTTGTTGGCTTCTTCGATGGATTGGTATAGGGCGGTAGGGTAGCGGCCGCTGAAGCAGGCCAGGCAGAGTTCGTTTCTTCCGCCTGCCGTGAACAGAGCTTCCTCGGAAAGGAATGCTATTGAGTCTGCAGCAAGGTATTCCCTGACTTCCTCAAGGCTCTTGTGGGCGCAGAGAAGCTCCTCATAGGTGGATATGTCCACCCCGTAGAAGCAAGGTGCCTTTATCTGCGGGCTGGCGATGCGTACGTGCACTTCGCTGGCACCCGCCTCCTTCAGCATCCTGACAATTCTTCTGGAAGTGGTTCCCCTGACTACGGAATCATCAATCAGCACGACTCTCTTGCCTTTGACAATTGTCTTGACGGCAGACAGTTTCATCCTCACGCCTTTCTCCCTCATTGCCTGCGAAGGGAAAATGAATGTCCTTCCGATATATTTGTTCTTTATGAGCCCCATTTCGTACGGGAGTCCGCTCTCTTCCGCGTAACCCATTGCTGCACTGAGACTTGAATCCGGTACGCCTACCACTATATCTGCATCTGCAGGAGCTTCCCTGGCGAGAAGTCTGCCGGTTTCCTTGCGGAAACTGTGAACGTTGCATCCCTCTATGTCGCTGTCAGGACGGGCGAAATAGATGTACTCCATAGCGCACATTGCGTGGCGTTTGTACTCCGAGTACTGTCTTGATCTGATTCCGTGATGGTCAACTGTGATGACCTCCCCCGGCTCGATGTCCCTGATGAATTCGGCCCCGATGGTGTCGAAGGCGCAGGTCTCGCTGCTGATGACATAACCCTCTCCGAGCTTTGCGATTGAGAGCGGCCTCAGACCGTATTTGTCCCGGCAGGCATATATTCTGTTCTTGGTCATTATCAGGAAGGCGAATGCTCCCTCAATCATGTTCAGGGCTTCAAGAATTGCGAAGATTCTCGGCTTCCTGCGGTCAATTGCGTCCTTCTTGATCAGGTGTGCGAGTATTTCGCTGTCCGAAGATGACTGGAAAAGACTGCCTCTGTCCTCAAGATATTTCCTCAACTGTGCTGAGTTCACGAGGTTTCCGTTGTGTGCAAGGGAAAAGTCGCCCGTGTTGTGCCTGAAAAGGAAAGGCTGCACGTTCTCGATGCCACCTCCACCGGTGGTGGAGTAACGCACGTGGCCTATTGCCATCGAACCGGGGAGTGAGGAGACTTTGCTCTCATCGAACACCTCGGTCACAAGTCCTTCTCCCTTGATCCTCTTCAGATATCCCTCGTCGTTCACCGCCACGATTCCGCAACCTTCCTGGCCCCTGTGCTGGAGGGCGTGCAGCCCGTAGTACACAAGGCTGGCTGCGTCGGGAACACCCCACACTCCGAAGACACCACATTCTTCGTGAATTTCCTCTGTCTGGTATTTCTCAGTCATTTTCTCACTTTTTTAGTCCTCAATGGCCTCATTATATCCCTGGGAGGCAAGTCTCTCGTAAACAGTCCTGTACGCATCCCCGACCTTGCCCATGTCCCTGCGGAAACGGTCCTTGTCGAGTCTTTCGCGGGTCTGGAGGTCCCAGAACCGTGCATTGTCCGGATTGATCTCGTCCGCGAGAATAATCCCTCCCTGAGGGAGCCGTCCGAACTCAATCTTGAAGTCAATCAGTTCTATTCCCACATTACTGAACACAGGAACCAGGATTTCGTTGATCCTTTTCGTCTGACTGTAAATCTCCTTCAACTCGTCTTCAGTAAGAAGCCCGAGGGCTATGGCGTGATAGTCATTGATTATCGGGTCGCAGAGATCCTCGTTCTTGTAGCATAGGTCAAAAATCGGTGCGGCAGGCTTCAGACCTTCCTTCAGACCGAGCCTTGCCGCCATCGAACCTGCGATGACATTGCGGACTATCACCTCCACAGGGATGTTCGCAACCCTCCTGCATACCTGTTCGGTCAGGGATGACCTTCTGATGAAATGGGAATCAATCCCATTGTCCCTCAGGATGTTGTATATCATCGTCGCAATGGCGCAGTTCATCCTTCCCTTGTCGGCAATAACAGCCCTCTTGATTTTGTTGAAGGCTGTGATGTTGTCGGTGAAGCAGACCAGCACCTTGTCGGGGTCCTCAGTACCGAAGATCTTCACGGATTCCCCGTTGTATATTATTTCCCTTTTGTCCATATTCTTTCTGTGTTCCGTCATTGCGGCCTTACCGGGATTCTAATTTCCCCGGAAATACCTCACTGCATTCTCGAACAGCGGCTGCTCCAGCCCGTCGTCCACAATGTTCTTGAAGACATTCCGCTCGTAACGCTCCGTGTGGCCCATCTTGCCGAGAATCTGTCCGTTGCGGCTGATGATTCCCTCGATGGCGTAATATGACCCGTTCGGGTTGTAAGGGGATTCCATCGTAGGAGTCTCTTCAATCGGGTCGGCATACTGGAACGCCACCTGACCGTTCGCAAACAGTTCGCGGGCCAGTTCCCCGCTGACCACGAATTTGCCTTCACCGTGGCTGACTGCAATGGTGTGCAAATCTCCGATGTTCATACCGGCAAGCCACGGGGAGTTGGTTGAGGCCACCCGCGTGGTAACCATCTGTGAGATGTGACGGTTGATGTCGTTGCGGAAAAGGGTAGGGGATTCCTTTGTCACCATTCCCAGCCTTCCGTATGGCAGCAGTCCTGACTTGACAAGTGCCTGGAAGCCGTTGCAGATTCCGAGAATCAGACCGCCCCTGTCAATCAGCGAGTGGACAGCCTCAGTTATATCCTTGTTGTTCAATATGTTCGCAATGAACTTTCCGCTTCCGTCAGGTTCGTCTCCGGCGGAGAATCCGCCCGCAAGCATAAGAATGTGGCACTGGTCAATATTCCGTTTCATCTCCTTGATCGAGGTGAAAATGTCGTCCTCCGTCAGGTTGCGGAACACTCCGAGGCGTACCTCGGCTCCGGCTTTCCTGAATGCCTTGGCACTGTCATAGTCGCAGTTCGTTCCCGGGAAGACGGGGATGTAGACCACTGGAGTCTGCACAGGCTCTCCCTTGTACCTCATCTCGGCTTTCTTGACCTTCAGCGGTTTGATCCCTTCAAATCCTTCAGGGACAATCCCTTCGTGGGAAGCCTGGCGGCTGTCCGGATATATTTTGTTGAATGTGATGCTGTTGGCGTCCATCATTTCGAAGAGGTCCAGGTCTTCTCCGTTGATGTGCAGAAGTCCGTCTTCCCCGTCGGTCACCTCACCGATGAGAACCGCACCCGGGAAGTCGAGCTCAACCTCCGATTCTACAAGGATGGAGCCGGGAGCCGCGCAGAAAAGGTCCTTCTCATCCATCTTGACCCTGACTCCGAATCCGTTTCCGAATGACATCTTTGTAATGGCCTCGATTGCTCCGGCTTTCCTGACTGCGAAACCTGAAACGATGTCCCCGCTCTCAATGTGCTCGTGGATGTAGCTCCAGGCACTCCTGAGCCAATCCAGATCAGGCATCCTGTCTGCAAGAGGTGTGTGTCTGAAGTAGTAGAGCCTGTTGCCTTCCCATTTGAGTTCAGGTGAAATCACCTTGTTCGCATCAACTGTGGTGATTCCGAAGGCCACAAGGGTAGGAGGCACATTGATGTGCTCGAAAGTACCGCTCATCGAGTCCTTGCCTCCGATTGAAGGCAGGCCGAGTTCCACCTGCATTTTCAGTGCACCCAGAAGGGCTGAAAGCGGTTTGCCCCAGCTGTGAGGGTCGGAAGTCATCCTCTCGAAATACTCCTGGTAGGAGAATCTCATCCTGTCATATTTACCTCCGGCGGCAACCACTTTGGCGCAGGCCTCGACAACTGCGTAGGCGGCACCGTGGTAAGGGCTCCACTCGGAAATGAACGGATCGTATCCGAATGCCATCATACTTGCGGTGTCCGTGTAGCCGTCAACAGGGAGTTTCTGAACGGACACCTGGGTCTCGGTCGTCTGGAGCATTCCCCCGAAAGGCATCAGGACGGTCGAGCGCCCGATTGTCGAGTCGAACATCTCGATGAGACCTTTCTGTGAAGTCACGTTAGGGTCGGAAAGGGTTTCCAGAGTGCGCTCCCTGATGCTTCCCTCTGCCTGTGAGGCTTCGAAAGGATTCCTGTCCTCGACTGCAGGAACGGCAGCGGAAGAATAGTGTCTGGCTCCGGCGCTGTCAATGAACTCCCTTGAAAGGTCAACCACTTTCCTGTCTCCGTTGAACATTCTCAGGCGTGCCGTGTCTGTCACATTTGCTACGTGGGTAACCTCCACGTTCTCGCTGGCGCAGAACCTCCTGAACTCCTCCATATCCTTGCTCTCAACCACCACTGCCATTCTTTCCTGGGATTCGCTGATGGCGAGTTCGGTCGAGTTGAGCCCGCTGTATTTTGTCGGAACGCGGTCAAGCCAGATGTCGAGTCCGTCGGCAAGTTCGCCGATGGCCACGCTGACTCCTCCCGCTCCGAAATCGTTTGATTTCTTGATCAGCCTTGTCACCTCGCTGCGGCGGAATAGTCTCTGGAGTTTCCTTTCTTCAGGTGCATTTCCTTTCTGGACCTCACTTCCGCAGGTCTCCAGCGATGCTTCAGTGTGCTCTTTGGATGAACCTGTGGCTCCGCCGATTCCGTCCCTTCCGGTCCTTCCTCCCAAAAGCAGGATCACATCGCCCGGCGCCGGACTTTCCCTTCTGACATTCTCTGCCTTGACCGCACCCACGACCGCACCGATTTCCATCCTCTTGGCGGTGTAGCCCGGGTGGTAGATTTCGCGCACGTGAGTTGTGGCGAGTCCTATCTGGTTTCCGTAACTTGAGTATCCGTGTGCTGCCTTGCGGCTGATGACTTTCTGTGGCAGTTTACCCGGAATGGTGTCCGAAACACTCTGCCAGATGTTCCCGGCACCAGTCACACGCATTGCCTGATAGACATACGCCCTTCCGGAGAGAGGGTCCCTGATTGCCCCGCCAAGACAAGTCGCTGCGCCTCCGAACGGTTCGATTTCAGTCGGATGGTTGTGGGTTTCGTTCTTGAACTGGAGCAGCCATTTCTCCTTGTGAGTCTCCTCACCCGGTGCATCTGCAAGGTCGATGTCAACGAAGATGCTGCACGCATTGTTCTCCTCGCTGACCTCAAGGTCGTCCAGTAGGCCTTCCTTGCGGAGCCATTTTGCTCCGATTGTGGCAAGGTCCATCAGATTCAAACCCTTGTCTTCCCTTCCAAGTTCCTTGCGAAGCTTCAGGTACAGGTTGTAGGTATTCTCGATTTCGCTCTTTGCGAATGACTCCTCGATGGTGACATTCTCCAGTTCGGTGGTGAAGGTCGTGTGGCGGCAGTGGTCGCTCCAGTAGGTGTCGAGAATCCTCAGCTCGGTCTCGTAAGGATCCCTTCCTTCCTTTTTGAAATATTTGACCACCTCCCTCAGGTCGTCGGCATTCATTGCCAGCCCCGCTTTCTTGCAGTAAGGTGCCAAATCTTCTTCGGCAAGGTCTCTGAGTCCTTCAAGAATCTTCACCGGAACCACCTGAGCCTGTTCCGAATCGCTGAGTACTGCAAGGTTCTTCTCCCTTGATTCAACTGCATTGATGCAGTAATGCTTGATTGCCGCAATCTCCTCATCGGAGGTCTCAGAGTTGAAAATCAGCAATTTGGAACTTTTGATGCGGACATCTGCGGTCGGGTCAATCAGCCTTACGCATTCCACGGCCGAAGCCGCCCTCTGGTCGAATTGCCCCGGAAGGTACTCCACGGCAACATATTTAACGCCTGAAAGGTCACAGCTGTCAGTGACACTATCAGTAACAATCTCTCCGAAAACGCCGTAGCGGCTCTTTTCCAGAAGTTCCCTTGAAAATCCGAACAGGTCATACACGTTCAGCAGACGCAATGAACGAAGGTTGAGCTGAAGATTCTCATTCAGCTCATCCCTCAAACTGTCTGCCTCAACCTGAAATTCCGGATACTTCTCTACAAAAATACGGTAGTTTTCCATCAGATTTCGGTATTCAATACTTTTTCAGTCTGTTTCTTGCGATATTCTTCGAGTTTCTTTCCGAGTTCCTCATCCCCGAGCGCGAGAATCTCCACTGCCAGAAGTGCAGCATTCTTCGAGCCGTTGATGGCCACGGTAGCCACCGGGATTCCTCCCGGCATCTGGACGATTGAGAGCAGCGAGTCAAGACCTCCCATCATCTGTGTCCTTACAGGCACCCCAATCACAGGTACGGTTGTAAGTCCGGCCACGACGCCTGCAACGTGTGCGGCTCCGCCGGCTCCGGCTATAATCACGCCGATTCCGCGTTCTTTTGCGGTTTTGGCATATTCAAACATAAGGTCGGGAGTTCTGTGCGCGCTGATTACGCGTTTTTCAAAGTCGACGCCGAATTCGGCAAGTGTCTCCATCGCAGCTGACATCACTTCGAGGTCGCTGGCAGAGCCCATAATGATTCCAACTTTCATATATATTGACAAGTAAAAATACTCCGTTCGGACAAGAGTCTCAGCTCCCGTTTTGAGCGACGCAAAGGTAGCAAAAAAATCAAAGTCTGCAAACCGGGTGTTTGACTAAGTGAAATATTTTGTATCTTTGGCTCTGGGGTCTTCAAATACCCCTTATGTATCAGGATATTATAGGTTTTATTATGGAAAGGACACTGCTAATAATCAAACCCGGCGCCCTCCAGAGAGGTATTGCCGGAGAAATCATTACCCGTTTCGAGAAAAGGGGACTAAAACTTGTGGCTATGAAAATGGCAAGGCTGGATGACAAAATCCTCTCGGTTCACTATGCCCATCTTCTGGACAAACCCTTCTATCCCTGGCTTCGTGACAGTATGAAAGCCGCTCCGGTGCTGCTTTGCTGCTGGGAAGGCTATGACGCAGTCCAGGTTGTCCGTTCAATGGCAGGTGCGACTAAAGCCAGCAAGGCCGTCCCGGGGACAATCCGCGGGGACTATTCTGTAAGCGCACAGGAGAATGTCGTCCACACTTCTGACTCCCTTGAAAACGCCGCCATCGAACTCTCGCGTTTTTTCAGTCCGGAGGACTATTTTGACTACGAATCTCCTCTCGACCCTTACAAATACGCTCCTGACGAGAGGTAGCCTGCTGCCCGGCCGGAGGCGTTGATGCTGAAAAAGAAGAAGTCCTGCAAATGTGAAATTTGCAGGACTTCTTGTGAAGAGGCGGATTACCTTATTTTATGTCGAAAATCTGGTATTCGGCAGCTCCAAACCCGCCCGGACCCCAGCTTGTGTCGAAGTAGAAATTGATAGTCTCTTTGAGTGTGTCAATTTCTCCCGTACAATCTACGGCATAAGCATCAAATGTACCGTATGGGGCTAAAGTGAATCCCGGACAAATAACCTGGTCAGGAATTATGAGGGTGTAATCCAATGTGTTGATCCACATCTTGAACACGTCACCGCCGAAGAAGATGTCACCTTCCACTTTAAGGCCGATGAGCTTGTCGGAAGTCACTCCTGCAGGAATCCATTTGGCATCAGGCAATTCAGTAATCTCTGTGACGGTGACTTGAGTGTCATATCCGTCATTGAGTGTTCCTGTTCCGAGGAAGTGTGCCTTTACGAATGGAGCGAATGCGGTATATGAAATCCTGTAGGAGAAAGTCGAACCGTCAGCCATCTTCCATCCGGTGAAAGTTGTGTTGTTGAATCCTCCAAGGGATGTCCAACCCTTTACCTCGGTGCCGCTGTTAAGTACGTAGCTCGGAGTGAATTCAATCCTGTCGCCCACCGATAGTGTGCTGACACCGAGTTTGTCGCAGACATCGCTGATTCTCACCTGAAGGGTGCAAGGAAATTCCCTGAAGCCTTCGGTCACCGCAGCGGAAGTCTTCTTCCCGTCGTGGGTATATACAGCTGTGAGATATGCCTCCTTGAGCATTGACCAGTCTCCCTGCTGTTCAGGGATGTCAAGGATGACGCTGAACACGTCGCTCTTGTCCGTTGACATCGCCGCTCCGGAGCCTGCAGGCTTGTGGATGTTGATCACAACTCCCTTCTCGACTCCGGCGAGATCGTACGGCAGTTTCTGCTTGTTGCAGCCGGTAAAGGCCGCAAGAACGAGGATCGTTGCTAATATTCTGTAATTTTTCATATTTCCAATGTTTTGAGTTTATTTCACATCCCAGAATACTGTCTTCTCGCTGACAACCCTGCCGTTGTTGGTGATGTTCGGGTTGACTGTGACCTCTCCGTTCGGATACCACATAACCCTCGGATAGTCCAGGATTTTTACGAGATTGAATGAAGTGAGTGACTCTGTCGCTTCGATGGTCTGGGCGTATGGAGTCCAGGCCATGTTGTTCTCATCGCCTTTGAAAAGGAGAGGGTAGCCTGTACGTCTGATGTCATTGTAAGCCTCGACAGGGTTGTAGAAGTTGGCAACCCATTTCTGAGTCATCAGTATTTCCATTTTCTTCGCATCGTCTGCTGCGTTATTGTATTTCTCGACAACATTGCTTGCAAAGTCCTCTGCCGCTGTGGTGGAAATGGTCGGAACTGCGGAGTTTGAGCCTGTTGCAACCTTGTTCACGTGGTGGATTGATGCGAGGATACCTTCTTTCAGAAGATCGGCAACATTGCCTGAAGTTTCTCCTGAGAGCACCAGCTCAGCTTTCATAAAAGGAACTGAATATGCCTGGAGCATTTTGTCCGGAGCAATTCCGTTTCCTGAGGATGCCGTGATTGTACCACCGTTTCCGTCGTCATATTTTCCACCGCAAGGATAGATTCCGAGGGTTGTCATCACGTTTTCCTGTGTGCCGGAGGTATAGCCTGAGTTGCTTCCGAACATAATGGAGATGAAAGCTCCGTCACGGTAGTCGGTGTTGTTGGCTGCAGCACCGCTGGCGGTGCACTGGTTGTAGTAATAGTAGTTTGTCCTCGGGTCTTTGATTCCCCTGAAAGGATTGTCCTTGAAATTGTAGGTCTTTCCGTTCATCACCTCGTAGAGCCAAGGGCTGATCCAGACAGATTTCTGACCGCCTTCGTACTCGTCAATGAAAGTGTTGTTGCGCTCATCCATCGGTGTCTTGGCATCTGTGTGAGGGAATTCAAGGTCCTCGTCGTCGGCAAGGAAGTTGTTCTCGGTCAGAAGGGCAGTCAGTTCCGACTTCCATCCTGTCACTTTGTCCTGGGCAAGTCTTGATTGAACAAGCAGTTTGAGTTTCAGCGTGTTAGCTGCCTTCAGCCATTTGTCGACATCACCATTGTAGAAAAGGTCGTTGCTGCCCGGTCTGTTGGGATTCGCTGCCTCATCGTTCTGGAAATTCGCGATTGCCGTATTGAGGCTCTTGAGGAGGTCGTTGTAGATGTCAACGCTCGGGTCGGCCTTCGGAGTCTCGATTCCGACCACGTTGGCCTCGCTGTAAGGAATGTCTCCCCAGAGGTCTGTCATTGCCATATAGACGTGAGTTCTGAGAACACGGCCAATTCCTGCCATTATAGCATCTCCGCTATTGTCTCCGTAGGCGATGAGTTCGTCGCAGTTCTTGATTGAATAACGGTATGCCTGACTCCAGGTGTTGCCGAGAGTCGCATAGTTTGAGACGAGCGAGTAATTGTCAACCTCCCTGCTGCAGGTGTGGTGAGTGTATGAGGAGAAGTTGCCATTCAGATAGTCCCCGCCTGCGAAAGTGGCTCCGACTTCGTACTCCGCTGCGGTGAGGAGTTGTGAAGGGTCAAGCTTGGTAACCGCGTAAGGGTCGTTGTTGATGTTCAGGTTGCAACTCCCGAAAGCAGGCACAAGAAGCACTGCCGCAATGAGATATAATATTTTCTTTTTCATACTTCGATGTCCTTTTAGAATGTGAGTTTCAAGTTGAACGCGAATCTTCTGGTTGAAGGAGCGGAAGTGTAGTCTATACCCTGAACGTTGGTCTCACCGTAAGAGTTGACGGTCGGGTCGTAGTTCGAATATTTCGGAACATTAGGTGCCCAGTACCAGAGATTCCTTCCCACGATTGAGATTTCTGCGCCTGCAAGTTTGATTTTCCTCATCCATTTTGACGGGAACTTGTAGGAGAGTACGACTTCCCTCAGACGGAGTACTGATGCATCATAGACTGCAACTTCGTCGCAGGCGTTGATGGCAAATGTCGAGTATGTTCCGTCGGAGAACCAAAGGTCTGCCTCAGAGATAGCCGTTGTGTTCCTGATCTTGTTCCCTGCATCGTCAAGGATGGGCTGAAGGGTGTTGGCATCACCATACACTCCAGGAAGAATCCTTGATCCGAGACGGTTCTCGGTGTCCTTTGTCACACCTCGTCCGAGGAGGTCGGTCAGGTAGGAACTGTAAACGCATCCCCCGTGCTGGTAGTCGAGCATCGCGCTGATGGTGAACCCGTAGAACGAGAAGGTGTGGGTCATCGCAAGTTTGTACTTAGGGTTAGGGTCGCCGATGATGCCCGGTTCGGTGTCGTTGATGTACATACCGGTTGACGGATCAACAAGCGGGTTACCTTCCTCATCTCTTGCAAGTTTCTCTCCTTCAAGCACTCCGTAAGGTTGTCCGACGATGAGCACAGGGCTCGGACTTGAGAAATCCCCTCCAATGTAGAGTTTGTCAACTCCTTCGGCAAGCGAGAGAACCTTTGATTTGTTCTTTGTGAATGTAGTGTAGATGCTCCAGGTGAAGTTCTTGCCCATCACAGGGTAGAGGTCCAGACCTGTCTCCCATCCGGCGTTCCTGATTGAACCGAAGTTCGTGACGTAGCTGCTGTAGCCGGTTGAAGGAGCGGAGGTCTTTGCTCCAATCTGGTTGTCGGAAACCCTGTTGTAGTAGGTCCCGTCAAAGCCGATTCTTCCGTTGAGGAATTTCAACTCGGCTCCCACCTCGAACTCGCTTGTGAACTCTGGTTTGAGGTTCGGGTCGTAGGAGACTGTAGGAAGTTCCATCAGCCCCTGGCCCATATAAGGGCTTCCTGTAACATAGGTTCCGTTCACATAGTAAGGGGACGCGTCGTTTCCGACCTTTGCCCAGCTGGCTCTGATTTTACCGAAGGAAAAGGCGTCACCCTTGATGTTGAATGCCTCGCTGAACACGAATGAAGCGGAGACTGCAGGGTAGAAGAAACTCCTGTTTTTCATAGGGAGGGTTGATGACACATCGTTCCTGGCTGAGAGATTGAGGAACAGCCACTCTTTCCAGTCGAGAACGACATCCGCGAACAGACCCCATTTGCGCTGCTGCGAGTAACTCTCCGCTGCAGTCTGGGATTTCGTGTTGTCGATGGCGAAGATGCCCGGATTGACAATCTCCTGTCCTGAAGATGCCGAGCTCTCCATAACCCACATATTGTAGTTGTGTCCGAGAGTAACCTTCAGACCGAAGTCTCCAAACCTGTGCTCGCCGCTCAGGAGGAGGGTTGACTCCAGCTGCTTGTCATTGAAGATACTCTTGCCGATGTAACCCTTGCCGGCGAAT
Organism: uncultured Bacteroidales bacterium; assembly: GCA_945948555.1. Lineage (GTDB taxonomy): Bacteria > Bacteroidota > Bacteroidia > Bacteroidales > UBA932 > Cryptobacteroides. The sequence goes on from CAMFBM010000017.1 coordinate 41,115, forward strand.
CCCCTTGATCCGAGGTTCACAATTTTCTTCCTGTCCTGGTCATATCCGTTGTAGCCCAGAGTGTAGTCGATGGCGAGCCACTTGGTGAAGTTGTAGCCGATGTTGAAGTTTGCCACGGTCCTCTTCTGAGTGGTGGTAACCTTGTCGTTCTCCCAGGCCCAGTATGGGTTGTTTGCCTGGCTGCTCAGTTGGAACAGGAGGTTGCTTCCGTCCTGTGTCTGGTAAGGGAAACCCTGGATATCCCAGCTTCTCGGCATAATGAATGCCCTTGCGAGAGAGGACATACCTCCGTCAGAAGCGGAAGATTGGTTGTTTCCGTAAAGAGGACTCCTCTGATCGGTATAGGAGAAAGCGATGTTTCCGCCGAAACGCACGCCGTTCTTGAGCCTGTGGGAGCCCCCGACGCTGAATGAGTATCTGTCAAACTGTGATCCCGGGATATAGCTGTCCTGAGACATATAGGATCCGGTCACATTGAAGAATCCCCTTTCGCTTGTGTTTCTGACATTGAGGGAGACGTCCCAGATTCCTCCGGTCTTGAAAAGGTCCTTAACGTTATTTTCGTATGCCTTGTAAGGAATCTTTCCTCCGAGGTCAGGATAAAGCTGGAGCGCAAGGTCTGGGTACTCGGCTGCGATAGCAGGATACATATCCATTGTGGCTCCTTCTGTGAATGCCGGACCCCAGGACCCGTTGCTTCCCTGGAACTGGAAGTTTGCACCCTGTCCGTAGGTGTTCTGGTATTCAGGAAGTGATGCAACTGTTTCAATGGAATATGAACCATTGAAAGTAATCTCGAAGTCTTTCTTCCCTCCGATATTCTTCGAACCTGATTTGGTGGTTACAAGGATGACACCGTTTGCAGCGCGTGATCCGTAGAGAACGGCTGCAGCGGCACCCTTGAGCACGCTCATTGACTCGATGTCATTAGGATCGAGAGTGGAGATACCTGAACCATAGGCTCCTGAAGAACCGCTGCCTCGTCCGCTTGAAGAAGTACCGTCATTGCTGTAAGGCACCCCGTCAACCACATAGAGAGGCTGGTTGTTTCCAAGGAAGGAGGAGTTTCCGCGGATGGTGATTCTTGTCGCTCCACCGGCGTCTCCCGAAGGAGCTGCCACCTGTACTCCGGCAACCTTTCCGTCCAAAGCCCTGAGGATGTCCGGTTCAGCTCTCTGAACGGTTTCATCCGAACTAACCTTTGTCACGGAGTAGCCGAGTGACCTTTCGGAACGCTGGATTCCGACAGCAGTCACGACAACTTCGTCCAGATACTGTGAATCCGGTTCGAGTTTCGCATCAACCACACCTTTTCCGGCAATCTGTTGCTCGGAAGTCCTGTAACCGATTGATGAAAAGACAAGTGTGCCTTCCCCAGCCGGAACGGTGATGGAGTACTTACCGTTTGCATCGGTGCTCACTCCGGTCATAGTGCCCTTGAGGTGCACAGAGGCGAACGGCACTGCCTCCCCGTTGGAGGAATCAGTCACAGTTCCGCTCACCGTGATGTTCTGGGCAAAGGCGGAAGCCGCCACCAGAAGCATCAAAGCCGTGAAAAAAAGTCTGATTTTTTTCATAAGCAAATCAATTAGTTTAACATAAATATTGAATAGTTTCAAATTCCTACTTTTGCTCCCGAAAATGCTTATATATTCCAACCTGTAACTTTCACTTGAAAATGCGCACTTTTTAATGGGCGTTTTCGGGTATCCTGAGTTGGCAAATATATAACATATTTTTAATATTCAAAAATTCATTCCATCGTCCATATATTGCATATATTTAATATTTCCCAAATAAAAACAAGGAATCTCAAGAAAATATCCAATATTTTACTTTCATATTGAAAGTATATTTAAGAAATAACTTTATATCTTTAAGCAAAAATAAATTTCGAAATTTGGTGATTTCATTGTTCTACAATAAGTTCTCGCTTTTCAAGTATCGCCTTAACGTATTGTAATGAAGACCATATTTCCTGGCAATCGCCCTCATCGGAATCCCTTTTTCTAACATTTTTACTATTTCACCAGCGGATTCAAGGAAAAGTTTCTTTTTTTTAGAGCTGCCAGCCGGCCTTCCCAGTTTTGTTCCTTCCAACTTCTTTACCGCCAATGCTTCACGCGTCCTTTGAGATATTAAGTTCCTTTCTATCTCCGCGGCGAGGGCAAAGGCGAAAGCAATGATTTTTGAGTTGATGTTGTCGGAAAGGACGAAATTGTCCTTAATGGTTTGAATCCTGATGCCTTTCCCGACACACAGGTTCAAAATTGACATTATCATAAGCATATTTCTTCCAAGCCTTGAGATTTCTGTACAAATAAGAAGATCTCCCCTGTTCATTTTTCGGATTATCCTGCCAAGTATTCTTTTTTCTATCGGCTTGGTTCCGGAAATCGCTTCGCTGTACCACTTGTCTATCTTGAGATTGTGCAATCTGCAGTAATTGTCAATTTCAAATTCCTGACTGGAATAATTCTGCATTTCTGTACTGACTCTAATGTAGGCGTAAATCATAATATTGAGTTATTGTGGGATTTGAATCCCTGTTTCGATGTGAACATATTTCATTTGTTCCGATTTCTTTCTACTTTTGTAAATTTCGAGCAAATTTGATATTTATGATAGATCCGAACACAGGCAAGTACCGCAAGAGGATTCCATACGGGATGATGAATTTCGTCGATGTGCGCGGCGATGACTGTTACTATGTCGACAAGACGCGGTTCATTGAGAAGATCGAGAGTGCGAACAAGTTCTTTTTCTTCATCCGCCCTCGAAGGTTCGGGAAGAGCCTGACAATGTCAATGCTCCGACATTATTACGATGTGCTGGAGAAGGAGAATTTCGACAAATTGTTCAAGGGATTGTGGATTGGAGATCACCCTACGCCTGAGAGGAATTCATATCTCGTTATATATCTGAATTTCGCGGTAGTCAATGCAGAAATCAATGATTACCGCAAGTCGCTGGACTGCTATTGCGACATTGTCTTCCAGTCTTTTTGTGACCGTTATTCTGACAGGCTTCCTGCGGGCATGCAAAAAGAGGTTGCACAGAGATACGGAGCTGTCAGCCAGTTGGCATATATATGCGATGTATGTTCAAAAGTTAATCAGAAAATCTATCTTTTCATCGATGAGTATGACCATTTCACGAACAAGATTCTCTCCGAGCCGGAATGTCTTGAGGCATACAAGTCGGAGACGCACGGAACTGGGTATCTCCGCAATTTCTTTGACACGGTAAAGGCCGGGACATATTCCTCAATCAGAAGATGTTTCGTAACCGGAGTGGCCCCCGTGACGATGGATGACCTCACCAGCGGGTTCAACATCGGGACGAACTATTCCCTTTCTCCGGAATTCAATGAGATGACCGGATTCACGGAGCAGGAGGTAAGGGAGATGCTGACCTATTACTCAAGCGTTTCGCTGTTCAACCACAGTGTGGATGAGCTCATTGAAAAGATGAAGCCGTGGTATGACAACTACTGTTTCGCGCCGGAGTGTTACGGCCAGACCACGATGTACAATTCTTGTATGGTACTGTACTTCGTTGACAACTACATCCGGAACAACGGACAATTGCCGAGGAATATGGTAGAGGAGAACATCCGGGTGGACTACAACAAGCTTAGGATGCTCATCCGCAAGGACAGGGAGTTCGCCCACGATGCCTCCATCATCCAGAGCCTGGTCAGCAACGGGTTCATTACGGGAGAGTTGAAGACGGGATTCCCGGCAGAGCAGATAGGGGACTCGGACAATTTCGTCAGCCTGCTCTACTATTTCGGGATGGTGAGCATTGACGGCACCTACAAGGGGAACACAAAACTGGTTATTCCGAACGAGGTTGTACGTGAGCAGATTTTCAGCTACCTGCTTGACACCTATCAGGAAGTGTCTCTTGAAAGGTCTGACTATGACAAGAGACTGCTTGCCCAGAATATGGCCTGGGACGGTGACTGGAAACCTTTCTTCGAGTACATAGCGGAATGTATGCGCAGGTTCTCCTCCCAGAGGGACAAGCAGAAGGGCGAGGCATTCGTGCACGGCTTCACTCTTGCGATGACCTGCCAAAACCGGTTCTGGCGTCCGATTTCGGAACTGGACAACAATCAGGGCTATGCCGACATCTTTCTCTGTCCGATGGTTGACATCTTCAAGGATATGGAGCACAGCTACATAGTCGAACTGAAATATGTCAGAAGCAGCGAGCCTCAGAGCCGCATTGAAACGGCCCGCAAGGAGGCAACGGAGCAGGTAAGGCGCTATGCCCAGTCCGATGTTGTACGAGAGGGAGTCCGTTCTACCAGACTTCACAAAATCGTGACTGTCTGGTACGGAACCGAACTCGCTGTCTGCGAGGAGGTAGAATAAACGTGGCGAATTTTTAAGTCAGAAAAAAAGATTATGATAGATCCGAACACAGGCAAGTATCGCAAGAGGATTCCATACGGGATGATGAATTTCGTCGATGTGCGCGGCGATGACTGTTACTATGTCGACAAGACGCGGTTCATTGAGAAGATCGAGAGTGCGAACAAGTTCTTTTTCTTCATCCGCCCGCGAAGGTTCGGGAAGAGCCTGACAATCTCAATGCTGCATCATTATTATGATGTGCTTGCCAGGGACAATTTCGACAAATTGTTCAAGGGACTGTGGATTGGAGATCATCCCACACCTGAGAGGAATTCATATCTCATTATATATCTGAATTTCGCGGTTGTCAATGCTGAAATCAATGATTACCGCAAGTCGCTGGATGCACATTGCAACACTGAATTCAATTATTTCTGTGACATTTACTCCGATTATCTCCCGAAGGGATTGAAAGAGGAAATGAACAGGAAGAACGGTGCGGTGGAACAGTTGGACTACCTTTACAAGGAATGTTGGAAAGCCGGTCAGAAAATCTATCTTTTCATCGATGAGTATGACCATTTCACGAACAAGATTCTCTCCGAGCCGGAATGTCTTGAGGCATACAAGTCGGAGACGCACGGAACTGGGTATCTCCGCAATTTCTTTGACACGGTAAAGGCCGGGACATATTCCTCAATCAGAAGATGTTTCGTAACCGGAGTGGCCCCCGTGACGATGGATGACCTCACCAGCGGGTTCAACATCGGGACGAACTATTCCCTTTCTCCGGAATTCAATGAGATGACCGGATTCACGGAGCAGGAGGTAAGGGAGATGCTGACCTATTACTCAAGCGTTTCGCTGTTCAACCACAGTGTGGATGAGCTCATTGAAAAGATGAAGCCGTGGTATGACAACTACTGTTTCGCGCCGGAGTGTTACGGCCAGACCACGATGTACAATTCTTGTATGGTACTGTACTTCGTTGACAACTACATCCGCAACAACGGACAATTGCCAAGGAATATGGTGGAGGAGAACATCCGGGTGGACTACAACAAGCTTCGGATGCTCATCCGCAAGGACAAGGAGTTCGCCCACGACGCCTCCATCATCCAGAGCCTTGTCAGCAACGGGTTCATTACGGGAGAGTTGAAGACGGGATTCCCGGCGGAGCAGATAGGCAGCACGAACAACTTTGTCAGCCTGCTCTACTATTTCGGGATGGTGAGCATTGACGGCACCTATATGGGGGAAACGAAACTGTCAATTCCGAACGAGGTTGTACGTGAGCAGATTTTCAGCTATCTGCTTGATACCTACCGTGACGTTTCACTGGAAAGTGATGATTACCGGAAGAGCAAACTGGCCCAACTGATGGCGTGGACCGGTGACTGGAAACCTTTCTTCGAGTACATAGCGGAATGTATGCGCAGGTTCTCCTCCCAGAGGGACAAGCAGAAGGGCGAGGCATTCGTGCACGGCTTCACTCTTGCGATGACCTGCCAAAACCGGTTCTGGCGTCCGATTTCGGAACTGGACAACAATCAGGGCTATGCCGACATCTTTCTCTGTCCGATGGTTGACATCTTCAAGGATATGGAGCACAGCTACATAGTCGAACTGAAATATGTCAGAAGCAGCGAGCCTCAGAGCCGCATTGAAACGGCCCGCAAGGAGGCAACGGAGCAGGTAAGGCGCTATGCCCAGTCCGATGTTGTACGAGAGGGAGTCCGTTCTACCAGACTTCACAAAATCGTGACTGTCTGGTACGGGACCGAACTCGCTGTCTGCGAGGAGGTGGAATAGGACTCTGCCGCCAAGTTCGGGGCCGGCAATCACAGACCAGTAAGGAATATGAAAAAAATGACCTGCTTCAGATATGGATAAGATTTTCGAGAACAGATTGATTTTCGAAGAGGGAGTTTAGTGGTGCTAAATGACCGATGAGAAAAGCAATATGTACCGGAAAGATTATTCATAGATG
>CAMFBM010000018.1 GCA_945948555.1 uncultured Bacteroidales bacterium
GATGAAAGTTTTTCTCTTTTTTAATGTTTTTTCTTTTTCTTAATGTCTTTCAGAGGCATTTGTCATAAGCAATTGATTATTTTTGTCTGTGTCCGGGAGGTCTTGATAAAAAAGTGCAAAAGCGGGATGTATGGTCTCATTTGAATGGGTGAAAATTGAGTTATTCGTCGGAAAAGCATAATGCCTTGATTCCTCCAAAAACAGACTACATTTGCAACAATGAAAAAAATTTTTGATATGGGACAGTTACTTAAAGGAAAGGTGGCCGTAGTCACCGGAGGTACTAGAGGCATCGGTTACGCAATCGTGAAAAAATTCCTTGAAGAGGGAGCGGTTACCGTACTGTGCGGTTCCCGCCAGGAGACTGCTAAGGCTGCATTGGAGAAAATCAAGGCTGAAATGCCGGATGCACAGGTTGAGGCCATCTGGCCGAATCTTTCGGACCGGAAGCAGATGAGCGAAGTCCTTGCGGAAGTGAAGCGGAAATACGGCAGGCTTGACATTATGGCGAACAATGCCGGAATTTCACAGAACACACCTCTCTTTGACTACAAGGATGAGGATTTCGACAAGATTCTCGACATCAATGTCAAGGCTCTTTACTCCTGCACACGTGCCGCTGCTGAACTGATGAAGGAAACAGGAGGGTCAATCATCAACACCAGTTCCATCGTAAGTTTCAACGGGCAGGGGTCGGGATGCGGCTATCCGGCTTCGAAATTTGCCGTGAACGGCCTGACAAAATCCCTTTCCCGCGAACTGGGAAGATACAATATCCGCGTGAATGCCGTCGCGCCTGGTATTACAAGGACCGATATGGTGGCCGTCCTTCCGGAGGAGATGATCAAACCTCTCATCCGCAACATTCCTATGGGAAGAATGGCTGAACCGGAAGACATAGCCAACGCCTTCCTCTTTCTGGCCAGCGACCTTTCATCCTACATCTCAGGAGCCATCCTGCCGGTCGCCGGAGCGATTGTCATTTAACGAAAGTAGCCTGCTTTGCGGAGAACTATTAAAATAGATTCAGAATTTGACAGCAACAGCTCCGGAGGCAGAGAGAAGAAGCAGAAGAAGCAGCAAGATTGAGCTCGCGCGGGAAATTGTGCTGCCGACGGTGTAGGAAGACGGCTCGAAGCGCATCACCAGAGTACCCTGCCCCTGCGGGAGAACAGCTCCACGAAGAATCCAGTCGGCACGGAAGAGGTCTGTCCCGATGGCGTCCTCAGTCGGGATGTAATGACCGTCGCGGACTGTTCCATATTTCCCTGAAGGTTCAATCCACGCCTTCCAACCGTTCGGATAGTAGATTTCGCTGAAAACGACAGGACGCTCCCGCGACGTGCTGAAGTCGTAGCGCAGTTCGTTCGGGGCGTAATGTACGAGGTTTATGCAATCCCCCGACTGAGTGTCGGAGAGAGCGTCAACACTCCCCTCGCAACCGGCTGAATCTCCGGAAGCCCCGCCTCCGAACGCCTCCCTCGCCCAAAGGAAATCCTCGCCGATGACAGCGCATCTCCTCAGGTCGGTCGCACCAAGAAGATCTATTTCCCGGTCGGGAGTGTCCGCACCGACAAAGTCATCCACGAACCAGGCATTGCCGAAGGCGTTGCGGTTCCTTACCGGAGGATAGTCCGGGTCAACTACAATGTAGCGGCAGTTCAGGGCCGATAGCACCGGAAGGCACGGCAGGGACTCCTCCATCGAGGCAATGGTCCCGGCATTGTTCAGGCTGCGTACGGCCTTGTTGATTTCCCCGGAGATATGTCTTTCAATCAAATCCTGGTATCTCTGAAGTTTGGCAGGGCTGTAACCTCCGATGCACTTGTGGCGGTAGGCCTGGATTCCGTCATTGAAGGTGTTCACGCTCAGGTCGAGCACCCTGTAGTCCGGGTCGGTGTCCGCAAGAATAATCTTGTCAACCGTCCTCTGTGCGTAGGCACTGTTGAAATCCTTTTTCGTCACGAAATGGTCCTTGTTGAGGTACCTTTTTCCAACCGCTCCAAGGTCGAAGAGCACCAGGACGCAGAACACGGCGGCGGCAATGTACTGCCTTCCTTTGACCGCAAAAGGATGTTTTGTGTTGTAGCACCAGGCGATGAGCGCCGCAGCAAGGGTAATCATCAGAAGTGACCTGAAGGCATCCTTCACAAGAAGGGTCCTCCTGTCCGCTGCAAGGGCCTCGGTCAGTATTTCCGGATTGCCTGCGTCGGAGGCACTTGTAAAAGATCCTGCAATCGAAGGGAAAAGGATGCAGACAAAGCAGAAGCCGGCCGTCACCCCGAAGGCTATTGCTGTAGCTTTCAGCACCTTCTTGTGATTGTAACCATCCTTGAGAATCCTGTCCAGGACCACGAATCCCAGCATCGGAAGACTGAACTGCAGAATCACCAGAGCCATCGAGACTGTCCTGAACTTGTTGTACATCGGGGCGTATTCAAACCAAAGGCGGGTAAACCACATCAGATGACTTCCCCAGGCAAGCAGGATGGCAAGCACGGTAGCAACCAGAAGCCACCATTTCTCCCTGCCTCTGAAAAGGCAGAGCCCGAGCACGAAAAGGAAGATTGTGACAGCGCCCATATACATAGGTCCGGCGGTAAAAGGCTGCGGTCCCCAGTACAGCGGGAGGGACTTCATAATCCCGTTCAATCCCGGCTGGCCGGCCCTTTTGAGCAGTTTATATGTCTCTGTTTTCTTTCCCAGACTGCCTGCCGAAGCCCCTCCGTTGAAGTCAGGAATCAGAAGGTTCGGGGTCTCCTCAATGCCGTAGGACCACGCCGTCGCGTAACCAAGGTCCAGACCCTTGTCATTGTGAGTGTCGGATGTCGGGGAGAGTTCGGAGCCTCCGCGCATCGTGTATTTGGCATACTCGTAGGTCGGAATCAGCTTGTTGGCATTGGTCCCGATGCCGACCAGACCGACGACAAGCAGCAGACCGGAAGCCGCGAAGAATCGTCCGACGCCCTGCCTCTTCACAAGGACGGCGACAAAATTCGCTATTGCATAGAGAAATATGACTATCGCAAGGTAATATGTAACCTGCGGATGGTTGGCCTTGATCTGCATACTCAGGGCCAGGGAGAAAAGCACCGAACCGAGCACCGTCAGGGGAAGCCATTTTCTCCAGGCAGCCTTGTCTGAAAGGGCGCTACGGTAGGTGAAAATCAGGCCGGCAAGCACCCAGGGAGCGAATGCAAGGGCCTGCATCTTTGTGTTGTGCCCCACCTGGATAATCTGGAAATTATAGGAACAGAAAGTCACGGCAATCGCTCCTGCAATGGCAAGAACCTTGTCGATTCCCAGGGCGAGCATCAGCAGAAAAGCCCCGAGAAGGGACACGAAAAGATAGTTGGCCGGCCTGAGTCCTCCCGTCAGAAACTTGTACAACGGTTTTGTCCAGTCTCCCTCAAACTCGTCGTACATCGACACGGTCGGCATTCCCCCGAAGATGGAGTTCGTCCACAAGGTCCTGTCGTCGGGATGGGCGGCATTGTGGGTGGATATTTCATTTGTAATGCCCTTCCAGGAAGATATGTCCGACTGATTCAGCACCTTTCCCGAAAACACCTGCGGCACGAAGCCGTAGGCGAGTGCGAGGAAGAGGAGGACGATGCCCACATAGACGAGGCAGGTAGTCAATATCTTGTTATTCTTCATTTTACGATATATTTTCTATTTAAGGGATATTTACTATTTACGGTATATTTACAATTCTGTCCATCAGCTCCGCCATTTTCCGGGCCGTGGAGCGGCGGGAGAACTGTTCCGTACCTTCCACATCGACTTGAAGGGTCCCGTTGCGGAACGCCTCCCAACTCCCGTCAATGAATTTGGCAATCCCGACATAGTCATCCCAGTCAAAGGTCTGTCCCGCGCCTGACTGCCTGAGGATTTGCGCCATAGCCCCGTCAGGCTGCCCGATTCCGAGCACAGGGCGGCCTGAGGCGAGATATTCAAACAGTTTCCCAGGAAGGGTCGCCCTGTACTCTGGTTCCTTCCTGAGCGGAAGAATCAGCAGCGAGGCGCTTTTCTGTTCCTTGACAGCAACAGGATGGGGCTGATAGCCGTTGTCAATCAGGTTCTCCGCAAGGGAAGCCTCCAGGATTGACCTGACGATGTCCCTGTCTGTCTTTCCCACAAGCCTGATTCTGAGCATCCTGCGAAATTCCTCATCCTCCGCGCATTTCTCTGAGAGTACCTTCCAGAGCACATCCGGATTGCCGTCCGCAGCGAACAGCCCAGTGTGGGTGACGTTGAAATAGCCATCGTCCTCAACAAGGGCATCGGCAAAGTCATCCTCATCGAATCCATTGGTTATCAGCTCGACAGGAGTTTCTGTCATACTCCTGAACTCCTCCTGAACAATCGGTGAGACCGCAACCACCACCGTGGCATTGTCCAGCACCTGCTTCTCCAGACGCTCGTGCCTGTGCCTTGCCCACCTGGACAGTTCCAGATGCTTGAAATAGAACATCTTCGTCCATGGGTCGCGGAAATCCGCAATCCACGGCAGACCGCACTCATGGGAGAGTTTCATTGCAATCAGATGCATAGAATGTGGCGGACCGGTGCTCACAATCACATCAACGGGATGGTCCCTGAGGTAGTCCTTCAGAAATCTGACAGACTTCCGAACCCAGAGAACCCGGGGGTCAGGAATGAAAAAATTCCCCCTGACCTTCATTGCAAGCCTCTGCAAGAAGGTTTTTTTCTGCGAATTGACCGGGTTGACCTCATTGCTTCCACCCTCGGAAGCGGACTTGCCGCCGAGCAGTTTCCTATAGAAGGAATATGGCTCGAAAATCCTGGTTTTCAACACCTCCGTGCCCTCGGGAACATCATTCTCCAGAGTGCGATCCACTGCCAGAAGTTCCGGATTCTCAGGGGTATAGACGACACATTGCCACCCCTGTGCAGGCAGGTACTTGGCGAATTTCACCCACCTCTGCACGCCCGACCCCCCTGACGGCGGCCAATAATATGATATCACCAACACTCGTTTCATATCCTCTGGTTTCGCAAACTCTCCTAAAGCAAAGCCTGCAAATATACTCAGTTATTTTCAAAAACATAAAAACTGCGGAAATTCGATAAAATGCCATTCTGAAAACTGCGGAAATTCGATGAAATTTTGAGTTTTTCAAACTCCTATACCCAAAATTCATAAATATTTAAAAATAAATCAAATAACTCTTGCATGTGTCAATATTAGGGGAGTTCAAGAAAAGACTTATTCAGAGGTAATTCATCTTTTCCACGGTGTCCCTGAGAATATAAAGCCAACGAGGCCGTGGAGAGAATCACGCATAGGACAAGGTGTCTAAGAGAACAATATGCCGAAGACATACACGTCATTGTGGTCGGGTTGCTGGATTTCTTTATTTTGTTGAGCCCTTTATAAGCCCTTTTAGTTTATTGGGCAGAATAAAATAATATCCAGAAATTCAGGCACTTGCAAATCAAAGGCTGCGCCCGTCGCTCATATTACTCGCTGAGATTTGAGCCCTTTGTGAGCCCTTTGACGACGTAATACGTTCCCTTTCCCGTAGTTCCTTTTACTTCAAGGTAATTGGATAATGACGTCAAAAGCCGTGTGGCGGTTGGCTTACTAACCTTGGCCATCTCTTGCACATCAGTATTCGTTATACGGCCATTCTTCAAGGCGAATTCTATGGCCTGGATGCCACGCTCACTTATTCCCGCCTCTTTGAGCTGCGCCGCAGGGCTGTTGAAGAACGTGACCATAAGTCCGCCGAAAGAAGTGTCGAATACCGGCGGCAGGAGTTTCTCTGCAATGGCACCGTTCACAATCTTACCTATGCCGCGACCCCATGCCTCAACTTCTCCACAGCGGAAGAAGGCATTGGCAATCGCAGGGTTGAAGGCTCTGGAAGGGTGTTTCTTCAGCAAGCTCTCAACTGTCCAGGATCCCGGAAGCTCGCCGGGATTCCAAAAGACGATACGGTCGGGATACACGCTTATCTGGATAGGCACCTGTTCCTGGTAATTTTTGTGTGCCACGGCATTCAGAATACACTCTCGTAAAGGGTCTTCCGGGAAAGGAGGAGTCTCGACCCGCTGCAGCCCCTGGTACGTAATCATATAGTTCATGTACTTAGTGGTCAGGAGGTCGAAAATACGGTCCACCTGCTGTACTAAGCTGCCATGAATCTCATCCTGGAATGCGAGGTCGGAATCAGACCGGAAGAAGCCAATCTTGATGAATGAACCAGGGAATCGTTTCTCCGGCTTAGGATGGAACATCAAGATACCCGCGCGGGTAATTTGGCCGTCAACGAGCATGTCGAGAGAGGACAGGAAGTCTGCATTGGAGTCGGACAGAACCTCGGAGTCCATTCTTTTCTTCTTGATACCACTTTGCTTGAAGTCCTGGATGGATTTGGAGTCAAGGTCTTCCGGGGTCACGTCCGGCACCGGCACATTGCACCAGCGGACGCCCACTTTGTCAAGGAGGAACTTGTTGAGGGCCGCGCCTTTGAGCTCCTGCTTGGTGCTGCCGGAACGGTAATGATACTGTCCTTTGTAGTTAACCGGGTAAGGATACGGCTCTACAACCAACTCGATGTAAGACTTGTCGCCTTCGTGGTGAAGGTTCACATCTACCATAATACCTAGAACATCGCGCACTTTGTTCGGCAGGTCTTCCATCAGTTTGTCGGCATTTTCCAGGCCTACCGGCTTATGCGGAGGGTCATCATCCACGCCAAGGAAGATGCGGCCGCCGTTGGCGTTGGCGAATCCGCAAAGCCACTTGTAATATTCGTCTTTCCAGATCTCCTTGTATTCTATGTTCTGACTTTCATCCATACAAAACTCGTTTAGCCAGACAAATATACTCAGTTATTTTCAAAAACATAAAAACTGCGGAAATTCGATAAAATGCCATTCTGAAAACTGCGGAAATTCGATAAAACCCAATAAAATATATTGATTTTCATTTATATATAATTACATTTGCAAAGACATAAACTAATATATATGGATACTCTATTCAGAAGAAAGATATATGATGAAATGCTCGTTTGGAAAAAAGAGTCAAATGGAGAATCAGCTTTGTTGATAGAAGGGCCGAGACGTGTGGGAAAGTCAACCATTGTCCGGCTGTTTGCACAGAATGAGTATCGCAGTCACGTAATCATCGACTTCGCAAAGGCTTCTACAGAAGAGAAGAACCTGTTCAATGATATTTCAGATTTGGACTACTTCTTCACCAGACTGAAATTGCTGAAAGGCATCTCTTTGTATGAAAGGGAGTCGGTTATTATCTTTGATGAAGTACAGCAATATCCAATCGCGCGTCAGGCAATCAAATACCTTGTTGAAGACGGGCGTTATGATTTCATCGAGACCGGTTCCCTTATCAGTATCCATAAGAATGTTGACAACATAGTCATACCAAGCGAAGAGGAATCCCTCTGTATGTACCCAATGGACTATGAAGAGTTCCGGTGGGCTATGGGAGATAAGGAAACGATTCCTCTGCTGAAGGAGATGTTGGAGAAGAAAAGACCATTGGGTGATGATGTGAACCGGAAGATGCTTCGTGATTACCGCCTCTATATGCTGGTGGGAGGGATGCCTCAGGCGGTAAGCAAGTACATAGAAACTCGTGACCTAATGAAAGTGGATAAGGTCAAAAGAGGTATTCTCCGGATCTACGAACAGGATTTCCACAAACTGGATAAAACAGACAAGGCCAAGGCCATTTTCAGGGCAATACCATCGGAACTGTACAAGAATTCCACCCGATACCAGATAACCACTGTGCTGGGCAGAATTAACAGCGACTCCATCCGTGGGCTCATTGAAATGATTGAGGACAGCAAGACAGTGAATATTGCCTATCACTCCAATGATCCGAATGTGGGGATGGAACTCACATCGGACAAATCATCGTACAAGATGTATGTTTGCGACACCGGACTGTTTGTCACCTTGGCATTCTGGGACAAGAAGTTTACGGAAAATATTATATATCAGAAACTGTTGAATGACAAACTGGAAGCAAACCTCGGCTATGTGTATGAAAATGCTGTAGCCCAGGCATTGGCATCTTCCGGCAACAAACTGTTCTACTACACTTGGTTGGATGAGAATAATCATCCCTTTGAAATTGACTTCCTCTTGTCACGGGGTTCAAAACTATGGCCATTGGAAGTAAAGTCCTCCGGATACAACAAGCATAAATCGCTTGACGAGTTCTGTAGGAAATACTCCGGTCGCATCAGCAGCAGGTACCTTGTCTATACCAAGGATTTGCGGAAAGACTGTGAAACCACGATGATTCCTATCTATATGGCAGGTTTGCTCTGACTTTATCAAATTCCCTCCAATTTCATCATTATCTCGACAAATTATGGGACATAATGATGAAATTACCCTGCCATTTTAATCATTATCTCTGTTTTTAACACACATAGTGACGAACCTGGCAAACGGAAGTATGTCATCTTTAACACTTGCGGACTCAAGGGCTGCCATATTAGTATTTGTTTACGAACTAAAATTAGTATTTACTGCTGTACTAATTTTAGTAAATTACTAATGTTAAACGCAAAAACAGTAAATGATTGATTTTTTCAGCCCCCTTGACAAGGATTTAAGAGATATTTTGGTATTTTTGCAGGCTACGCCCGCGCGAAGAGGGCAGCAAGGACAGGAGGATTAGGAAGAATAAGAATGATTAATATATATGGCAACAAAGCAACCGAATGAGACACCGATGATGAAGCAGTTCTTCGCCGTGAAGGCGGAGCACCCTGAGGCTTTGCTGCTTTTCAGATGCGGAGACTTCTACGAGACATATGGTGAGGATGCCCTCACCGCGAGCAAGGTCCTGGGCATTGTCCTGACCAAGAGGTCCAATGCCGCCCCGGACTCCATCCCGATGGCAGGTTTTCCGTACCATTCCATTGACTCGTACCTTCCCAGGCTGGTGCGCGCAGGCTACAAAGTGGCTGTCTGTGACCAGCTTGAAGACCCGAAACTCACAAAGAAAATCGTCAAGAGGGGCATTACCGAGCTGATCACCCCGGGAATAGCCTTCAATGAACAGCTCCTTGAACAGAAGGAGCACAACTACATAGCCGCCCTGACCTTCGGAAAGGACAAATGCGGAGCGGCGTTTCTGGATGTCTCCACGGGCACATTCCAGGTGGCGGAAGGTTCGCTGGACTACATCTCCACCCTGCTTGGCTCATTCGCCCCGAAGGAACTCCTCGTACCGAGAGGTTACGAGAAGGGCACCAGGGAGCGTTTCGGGGACAATTTCTATGTCTCGACCATCGAGGAATGGGCTTTCGTCTATGAAAGTGCGGTCGAGAAACTCAAGAGACAGCTCAGGGTGGATTCCCTCAAGGGATTCGCCATCGACCTTTTTCCCCTGGGAGTATGCTCGGCAGGGGCCCTGCTGGTCTATCTCGAACAGACCCAGCACAGCGGCCTTTCCAACATCTGCTCCATCTCCAGAATCGACGAGGGATCCTTCGTCTGGATGGACCGATTTACCTTCCGCAACCTTGAGATCTTCGCCTCCGCTTCAGGCAAGGACGGGGTCAGCCTTGTGGACGTGATTGACAAATGCTCCTCCCCGATGGGCTCCCGCCTGCTGCGCACCTGGCTGGCAATGCCGGTGATGGATCTGACGGAACTCGAAGACAGGTATTCCGTCGTTCAGCATTTTGTGGACGACTCGCAAGCTCTGCAGGAGGTTCAGGGGCTGATCGGTGACATAGGAGACCTTGAGAGAATCATCTCAAGGGCAGCCGCGGGGAAGATTCTCCCGCGTGAGGTGATGCAGCTGCATAGGGGTCTGAGCAGGATTGTCCCGATCAGGGAGTTGTGCGCGGGAAAGGGTGTAGAGCCGCTGGACAGGATGATTGCGGCGATGAGCGACTGCGCCTCCCTTGTTGAATACCTCGGAAAGACAATGCATCCTCAGACCGCGGCGGCAGTCGGAAAAGGGGATGTCATCGCCCCGGGAGTCTCGGAGGAACTGGACGAACTCCGCCGGATTGCCCGCCACGGGAAGGATTATCTCATTGACCTGCAGCAGAGGGAAATCGACAAGACGGGCATATCCTCCCTGAAAATCGGCTACAATTCCGTCTTCGGCTACTACCTTGAGGTCCGCAATGTGCACAAGGAGAAGGTTCCTCAGGAATGGATCCGCAAGCAGACCCTGGTCAATGCCGAGAGGTACATCACCGAGGAACTCAAGGAATACGAGCAGAAGATTCTCGGTGCGGAAGAAAGAATATATGTCCTTGAATCACAGCTCTATGCCGAACTGGTCACAAAAATCCAGGAGAACATCTCGAAGATTCAGGACAACTGCCGCATCCTTTCGCGTCTGGACGTGCTTTCGGGATTCGCCGACCTGGCAGTCAGCAACCGCTACTGCCGTCCTCGGATGAACGACGGGAAGGCAATCGAAATCAAGGCCGGACGCCACCCTGTAATCGAAACACTTATGCCGGCCGGGGAGGAATTTGTCCCGAATGACATATACCTCGATGCCGACTCGCAGCAGATCATCATCCTGACAGGTCCGAATATGGCCGGAAAGTCAGCCCTGCTGCGCCAGACCGCCCTCATCGTCCTGATGGCGCAGATTGGTTCTTTCGTACCTGCCTCCAGGGCAGATATCGGTTACTGCGACAAGATTTTCACAAGGGTGGGAGCCTCGGACAACATCTCCCGGGGAGAATCCACCTTTATGGTTGAGATGCTGGAGACCTCGATGATCCTGCACAACCTGTCCTCCCGCTCGCTGGTGCTCCTGGACGAAATCGGCAGGGGAACCTCAACCTATGACGGAATGTCAATTGCCAGAGCCATAGTGGAATACATCCACGACTACGGTCAGGGAGCCAAGACACTCTTCGCCACCCACTACCACGAACTCAACGACCTGGAGGGCATCTACGACCGTGTGAAGAACTTCCACATAGAGGTCAGGGAGGTAGGCAAGAACGTGATTTTCCTGCGCAAACTCAGGGAAGGCGGGGTGGCCCACAGTTTCGGTATCCACGTGGCACGGCTTGCCGGGATGCCTGCAAAGGTCATCGACTCTGCGGAAAAGACCCTCGCAGCGCTTGAGAGGAACTCGGGCGTTCAGGCGAAACCTCTTCCGACCCGCACTTCGAAAGCCCACAATGTCAAGGAAGGCGTCATGGAGAGTGACGGAAGCCTGCAACTGTCTTTCTTCCAATTGGAAGACCCTCTTCTGATGTCGCTGCGGGACGACCTCAACTCAGTGGATATTAACAATATGACCCCTCTTCAGGCATTTGATTTGCTCCGTTCGATGAAAGAAAAGATGGGGATATGACAATATATTTGCGAAACTTGAGTTAATATGAGAAATATTTACCTTTCCATAGCGGCAGCAGCCGCATTTCTTGTCCTTGCTTCCTGCGCCAAAGAGGGGACGGCGCGATTTGACGGCAATTACACCTTCAAGACGGGAGGAACCATTACGGTCCTCCCAAAGGAAGAACCTTCAGGAGGTACCCCGGCTGAACCCCAGACCATCTCACTGACAGCGGAAGGCGGCCAGATGGACATTCTGACTGTTGACAGGAAGACGGGAGATATGATTGTGACGATGAATATCACCGGAGGCACTGTCCTGACTTTCAATGCAGTTGCCCA
Organism: uncultured Bacteroidales bacterium; assembly: GCA_945948555.1. Taxonomy (GTDB): domain Bacteria; phylum Bacteroidota; class Bacteroidia; order Bacteroidales; family UBA932; genus Cryptobacteroides. The sequence continues at coordinate 11,680 of CAMFBM010000018.1, forward strand.
GGGCAAAACCCTGACTCTGGCTGAAACTCAGAGAACGGTCAAGATTCCTGTCGCAACGGATCTGGCCAAGCCTGAGGCAAGTGTCACTGTCAGCGGCTTCGGAGAGAGATTCACGGACGTTGTCATCTTCCGTCTCACCTACGAAGGCAGCTACACCTTCCTCGGCACCGAGTACGACATTCAGTCAAGCTCCATTGACTGCGTGGCAAAGGAAAATTAGGAGGAGGTATGATGGAAAAGAGATTTTTTCCTGTCCTTCTCGGCTTAGCCCTTCTGGTCTCCTGCTCAGAAGGGCCTTCGGTCTTTCAAAGGAAGGGTTCATCTGCTGTGGAGATTTCAGTGAAGGTCGAGCCCGTCAGGGAAGTTGACGGTGTTTCTTCCGACATTTACGTGGGCACGGTTCATCCTGACAAGAGCGTCGTGCTCACGGCCCCTTACCCCGGAACGCTGACGGAACTCAATGTCAGGAAAGGACAGAAAGTGGCCAAAGGGGAGGTTGTGGCAAAGATTGTGTCACAAAACGTTATCAGCAGCCGTGAGATGGCCTACGCCACTCTGGAACAGGCCCGGGACGGCTACAACAGGATTCAGTCGGTCTATGATGCGGGTAGCGTCCCACAGGTCAAACTGGTGGAAATCAAGACCCAGCTGGCAAAGGCGGAAGCTGCTGCACGCACTGCCGACAAGGCACTCGAGGACTGCAGCATCAAGGCTCCCTACGACGGGACCGTCGGGGACATTCTTGTGGACTGCGGGGTGGAAATGTCAATGGCACAGCCTGTTTTGAAGATTCTTGATGTCTCATCCGTGGAAATACATTTCCCGGTACCTGAGAAGGAAATAAATTCATTGTCTGTAGGAGCGATGGTGACAGTGGACGTGCCAGCCCTCTCTCTTGAGGGAATCCCGGCAAAGGTGACTGTCAAGGGAATAGCCGCCTCGGCCATCTCCCATTGCTACGAATGTGTCTGCGTCCCTTCCTCAGCCGTGAATGGACTGATGCCGGGAATGGTCTGCAAGGTGCGCGTTCTATCACGGGAAGGGACGGGCAATGTGGTAATTCCGGCAAAGGTGGTCAGAAACGATGAAGGCGGGAGATATGTCTGGATTGTGGATTCCACGCAGACAGTGCGCAAGGCAAGAATCGTGACAGGGGGCTACTGCGGTGAAGGAGTAGTGGTTACAGACGGTCTTGAAAGCGGCGACCGTGTCATTGTCGAAGGTGCAGGCAAAGTCAGTTCGGGAATGACCGTCAAAATTGTCAGGTGATGCGCAAGGCAGGAAGTTTCATAGAAGGAACAATCCGCTACAGGAAGATTGTCTATTTCATCGTGGCCCTGCTGATGTGCTCCGGTGTCTATGGCCTTCTGTACATCAACAAGGACGAGTTTCCGACATTCGAGATCAAGGACGGACTTGTGGTCGGAGTCTATCCCGGAGCTAATGCCTCCGAGGTAGAACAGCAGCTGACAAAGCCTCTTGAGGAACTTCTATTCACTTTCCAGGAGGTTGACAGGAGTACATATTCCTACTCCAGGGACGGGATGTGCTTCATCTATGTCCGTCTCAATTCTCCGGCCAGCAAGACCAATGAGGTCTGGTCCAAGCTCAAGCACCAGATTAACGCAAAAAAGGCGTTTCTGCCGCCGGGAGTGCTGGCAGTGGCCGTGATGGACGACTTCAGCGCAATTTCCTCGATGCTCATTGCAATGGAGTCTCAGGACAAAAGCTATTCCGAGATGGAGGAGTATGCCAATGCCCTCTGCGAAAGGCTGCGCGAGATGAAAACCCTCGGAAGCGCAAAAATCTACGGAACCCAGAGCGATGAGATTGCCGTGCATCTCGACCTTGAGAAAATCTCAGCCTACGGAATCAGCCCCTCCTCCCTCACATTCGACTATCAGACTTCCGGATTGCAGATTCCGGGCGGCAAATTCTCCACGGACTATGTCAACTCACCGGTGCATATTTCAGGAACCGTCAGCAGCGAGAGGGAAATCGCCCAGAAGACCGTCTATTCTGACGGAGCCGGCAATGTAATCAGACTCAAGGACATAGCTACCATCGAGAGGCGCTGCAAGGAGCCGTCTTCCTTTGTGAGCTACAACGGACACACCGCCCTTGTCATTTCTCTTGAGATGCGTCCCGACCACGACATCACCGCATTCGGAAAGGATGTGGACAAGATTCTGGAGGAGTTTGCCGGGGAACTGCCTGACAGCGTTACAATCACCAAAATCTGCGACCAGCCGAAGGTAGTGAGCAAATCCGTCTGGTCTTTCATCAGGGATTTGGTCATCTCGATGCTCGTGGTGATTTTCGTGATGCTGATGCTCTTCCCGTTCCGCTCGGCGATGATTGCAAGTTCGGGAGTCCCGGTGTGCACGGTAATTACGATTGCTGTGATGTATTTCTCCGGGATGAACCTCAACACGGTGACCCTGGCCGCCCTCATCGTGGTTCTGGGAATGATTGTGGACGACTCCATCATCACGATGGACGGGTATATGGACAAACTCGGCAAAGGCCTGAAAAAGAAGGCGGCAGCCGCAGCCAGCGTGACGGAGCTCTTCATGCCGATGCTGCTTTCCACCCTGTCAATCGGCTTTATGCTGTTCCCTATTCTGTTCATCATCACCGGCTACCTCGGGGACTTTGTCAAGAGTTTCCCCTGGATTATCGCCATAGCCCTGCTGATTTCCCTCGTCTATGCCATCTTTGTGGTTCCATCGCTGGAAGTCAAGTACATAGGCTCTGCACGGACATCCTCCAAAGGCTGGTTCGCCCGGGTTCAGGCCAAATTCTTCAACTGGCTCCAGATGGGCTACGAAAAATTGGAGGAGTTCTGCTTCCGCCATCCTTTGCCCACAATCCTGACCGGTCTGGTTGCAGTCGGGCTGGGAGTGCTGATGTTCCTCCAGCTGAACATCCAGATGATGCCGATGGCCGAGCGCAAGTTCTTCGCAGTGGAAATCTACCTCGACCCTTCAGACGGTATTGGCAGGACAAAGGCAGTCAGCGATTCCCTTGAGCATATCCTCCTGAGAGACAAGGGAGTGACCTCCGTGACCGCTTTCGTCGGTTCCGGTGCTCCGAGGTTCAACGCCACCTACGCGCCGAAGGCCCCCGGAGCGAATTTCGCCCAGATGATTGTCAACACCAGGTCCCCGAAGGACACCGAGAGGATTCTCAAGGAGTACGGGAGCCGCTACGAGTACTATTTCCCTCAGGCCCAGATTCATTTCAAACAAATGGACTATCAGGGAGTTACCGCTCCCGTGGCAGTGGTGTTCAAAGGGAATGACCTTGACAGGATGAAGCCTCTGGCAGACACCCTGAAAGCCTTTATGGCATCCCGCCCGGACCTTATGAGATGGGTGCACACCGACTGTGACAACTTTGTCCCGAGCATCGAGGTGAATCTGGACGGCGACGAGGCCGCAAGGCTCGGAGTGAACAGAGCCCTGCTGTCCCTTTCCCTGGCCGGTGCATTGAACGGTCAGAGCGTGGCCACCCTCTGGGAGGGAGACAGGAAAATCCCAGTCACCATCTACAGTGACGCCATCAGCAAGGATATGACCTACGATGTCATCGGCAACCAGATGGTGGCAACGGCCATCCCGGGAGTGTCGGTTCCGCTCAGGCAGGTGGCTTCAGTCGAGCCGGGATGGGGCTATGAGGCGATTCCCCACATCGGAGGGAAACGCAGCATAACAGTCTATGCGGATATGACCTACGGAACCAGCCAGCCGGCCGCAATGAGGGAAATCAAGGCATTCGTGGAGAAATCCGTCTCCCCTGCCCTTCCCGAGGGTGTGACCGTTTCCTACGGTGGCCTGTCCTCGGTCAATGACACCGTCATTCCGGAAATCCTCCTGAGTTTCATCAGTGCTGTGATGATTCTGTTCTTCTTCCTGCTTTTCCATTTCAAGAAGATGTCACTCTCCTTCCTGACCATCATCCTGAGCCTGATCTGCCTTTTCGGAGCCTCCTTCGGCCTTTGGGTCTTCGGACTGGACTTCGGGATCACCTCCGTTCTTGGACTGATCAGCCTTGTGGGAATCATTGTCAAGAACGGCATAATGATGTTCGAGTGTGCAGAGGAACTGCGTTTCGGCCAGGGACTTTCCGTCAGGGAAGCTGCCATGGAGGCCGGCAAGAGGAGGATGCGCCCGATTTTCCTGACCTCCTGCACCACGGCCCTCGGAGTGATCCCGATGATTATCAGCCGCGACGCTCTCTGGATGCCTATGGGAGTGGTAATCTGCTTCGGGACGGTGATGTCAATCGTGCTGATTGTGCTCATAATGCCTATTTCCTACTGGCAGTTGTTCAAAAACGCGAAAAAGGAGGTCGAGGATGAAGAGTAGATTTACGAAATATGGATCATTCCTGACGGTATATGTATTATTCCTGACGATATATGTGACCCTCCCGGCCGGGCTTTTCCCTGCCTGTGCATATTCCCGGGACAGGGTCATCCTCACAATGGAGGACTGCCGCCGGATGGCAGCCGAGAACAACAATGCCGTCCGCAATTCCCGTCTGGATGTCACCGCTGCAAAGGCACGCCGGGGGGAAGCACTTGCGGAATACTTCCCTCAGGTGTCCCTGAACGCCTTCGGCTTCCACGCCATCGACCCGATGCTCAGAATAGGTCTGAAAGATATTCTCGGCAATTCCGATGCCGCGCACGAAATAACTTCAAACCTCAACGACCTTGCCCGCCAGAGGGGAATAAACACTGAATATTCAACCCTGTGGCACGGCTACGGAGCTTCCGTCTCCCTCATCCAGCCGGTTTTCGCCGGCGGCAGGATTGTGAGCGGCAACCGGCTTGCCTCCCTCGGGGTGCAGGCAGCAGAGCTGCAGTTCTCTCTTCAGCAGCGCAAGAGCGCGGAACAGATCGAGGAGCAGTACTGGCAGGTAGTCTCCCTTCAGGAGAAGATGAAGACGGTAGAACAGGTGCAGACCCTTTTGGACACTCTTCAGAAGGATATAAATGCGGCAGTGGCCGCCGGGGTGGCTGTCGAGTCTGACAAGCTTCAGGTCCGGCTGAAAATGAACGAGTTGAGTTCCACCCGTACAAAGCTGCGCGGAGGAATCCGCCTTGCGAAAATGAATCTCTGCAATTCAATAGGGCAGGAATATACCCCGTACAGCACCATCGGAACCGATTCCCTGCCACACATCGACAGCATCCTGCTGGTGAGCACGGTCGGAAGGCTGGACGAGCCTATGAGCTATTACCGGGATGAGGAGGAAATTGTGGATTTGCGTGAGGAAAACCGTCTTCTGGAAATCTCTGTGGATGCAAAGAAACTGGAGAAAAGGATGGTTCTGGGGGAAGTCCTCCCGCAAATCGGCATCGGAGGCACCTACGGTTACGGAGCCGTCATCGGTGAGGGACGTTTCAACGGAGCGCTGTTCGCCACCCTGAAGATTCCCGTGACGGAATGGGGAAAATATTCCCGCAAACTCCAGAGATACGAATGTGATGTGCAGAAAGCCATCAACGACAGGGACTATCTGCACGGCCAGTTGCTGCTCCAGGCGAGGGAGCAATGGCTCGATCTTGTGACCTGCTGGGAACAGATTGAAGTGGCAGAGGATGGAGTGGAGATTGCCAGTACCAGTGTCAGGGAACTATCTTCCCGCTACAAGGAAGGACTTGTCCCGCTGTCGGACCTTCTTGCCGCCCAGACCCGGCTGCGTCAGTGTACCGACACCCTGACCGATGCCAGAATCGCTTATTGCAAGGCTCTCGTCCGTTACAGGACGGACAAATGAAAAATATTCGTATGTTTGCAGCGGAATATTCCATATTCCGTAAAAGAATATTTCATATTTCGTAAATACATATATAACATAAAACCATGAGAATGAAAACAATAGCAAAACTGTTTCCAGCCGCAGCAATAGCCGTGGCCGTTGTGTCCTGCGCGTCATCGGAGGCGACGAGGATTTCGGGAATCGCCCCGGAAGGAATTGACAGTGTGTATGTTACAGTCCCACAGATGGATGTGGACACCCTTGTGCCCATGACCAGAGGGAAATTCAATCTGGCACTTCCTGTGGACGAGACTGTCGCAGGAGTTGTTGAAGCAGGGAATTACAAGGTCCGCTTTATTCCTGACGGATCAAAAATCACCGTGACCCTCTCTGATGAGAAGTGCACGGCAAAGTCCAGAGGGAATGGTGCACAGGCGGCTCTTGATGGATTCATTGCCTTCGAGGAGGAACTTTCGGGGAGACTCAGCCAGGAAATCAACGGCATCAGGCAGGATACCACCCTCACGGAAACTGAGGCAAGTACCAGACTGGATGGAATCTATGACGAGATCATCGGAGAGTTTGTCGGGAAAGGACTTGAGACAATCGCATCCAATCCGGACAACTTCGTGGCTGTCTATGCTTTCAGCGAAATTTCCTCAAGCCTTGAGGATGAACAGATTGACTCTGTCCTGAACACTCTGGGACCGAAAATCAGCGACAATCCCCAGATTGTCCGTGTGAAGAAGGAACTTCAGAGCAAGAAGACCACTGCCGAAGGATGTATGTTCACAGACTTCATCATCCCTGACTCCGACGGGAAATCAGTCAGTTTCTCGGAGTACATCGGAAAGGGTAAATATGTCCTTGTGGATTTCTGGGCATCCTGGTGCGGGCCTTGCAAGAGGGAGATTCCGAACATCAGGGACGTTTACAAAAAGTACAAGGGAGCGAAGTTCGATGTCCTGAGCATCGCCGTCTGGGACAAGCCTGAGGACACCAAGAAGGCTGCCGCAGAGCATGGAGTAATCTGGAACCAGATTATCAACGCACAGACCATCCCTACCGAAATATATGGCATTCAGGGCATTCCGCAGATTATGCTTTTCGGTCCTGACGGGACCATCCTCAAGAGGGACCTTCGCGGAGAAGGTATTGAGGCTGCCGTGAAAGAAGCCCTCGGCAAGTGACGCTGAGAGAAAAAATAGCATTGTTCCCGCATTCCCCCGGAGTCTACAGATACTATGACTCCGAGGGGAAGATTATTTATGTAGGCAAGGCCAAGGACCTGCACAAGAGGGTTGCCCAGTATTTCGTGCCGCCGGAAAGACTGACGCGAAAAACGGCCCTGATGGTCTCCAGGATTGCCGATGCGCAGTACTCCGTCGTGAACTCCGAGGCGGATGCCCTTCTGCTTGAAAACAATCTCATCAAGCAGTACAAGCCGAAGTACAACATCCTTCTGAAGGATTCCAAGACCTATCCGTGGATATGCGTCAGCGCGGATGAGTTTCCGAAAATCTTCCTGACAAGGCGTGTGGTGAAGGACGGTTCGCGCTACTTCGGACCGTACAGCAGCGTGATGCACGCAAGAAACCTTCTGGAATTTTTCCATGGGCTCTACCCCATGCGTACCTGCAACAACAAAATAACCTCTGAGGCCATCCTGAGACGCAAGTTCCGGCCCTGTCTGAATTTCCACATCGGGAAATGCCGGGGATGCTGCATCGGGGCTGTTTCCGGCAAGGAGTACCGCGAAAACATTGAGGAAATTGTCCGCCTGCTGAAGGGAGACGGGAAGGAAATCATCCGGCACTACCGGACCCTGATGACCGAGGCTGCGGAGAGGATGGAATTCGAGCAGGCAGCCATCTACAAGGAGAAGATGCAATCCCTTGAGAATCACTACGCCAAGTCGGTGATCGTGAATTCCCAGAATGGGGATGTGGATGTGTTCTCCCTTGTGGTTGACAGCAGCGAGGCATTCGGAAACTTTATGAGAATAAGGGGCGGAGCCGTCGTCCAGTCCCTAAATCTTGGTTTCAGGATGAACATCGAGGAGTCCCGGGAGGACATTCTAGGACTGTTCATCGCAGAAATACGCTCCAAGTTCGGGGAACTCTCAAGGGAGGTGATTGTGCCTTTCCTGCCGGATGTAGGTCTGGATGGGGTGGAGTTCCGCATCCCGGTGCGCGGTGACAAACTCGCCCTGCTGGAATTGAGCGCGAAGAATGCCAGGGAGATGCGCTTCAATGCCCTGAAACAGCGTGAGCACACCGACCCGGATGACTTCCGCAACAAGGTCCTTGAGGAATTGAGGCAGGCACTCGGAATGAAGGAACTGCCCCTTCACATCGAATGTTTCGACAACTCCAACATCCAGGGCACCAACCCTGTGGCCAGCTGCGTTGTCTTCCGGGACGCCGTTCCGAGCAAGAAGGACTACAGGCATTTCAACATCAAGACAGTCGTGGGAGCGAATGACTATGCCTCAATGAAGGAGGTGGTGAACAGACGCTACTCCAGGATGCTTGAGGAGGCACCCGACGACCTGCCCCAGCTGATTGTCATCGACGGAGGGAAGGGACAGCTGTCATTTGCCTGGCAGGCGCTTGCAGAACTCGGTCTGACGGAAAGGCTGACCGTGGTCGGTCTTGCAAAGAGACTTGAGGAGGTCATCCGCGTGGGAGACCCCTATCCCCTCTTCCTCGACCGCAACTCGCAGGCTCTGAAGCTTCTCCAGCGGCTTCGCGACGAGGCCCACCGCTTCGGCATAACCCACCACCGAAACCGCCGCAGCAAGAGTCAGATAGCCTCAGCCCTGCGCGAGGTCAAAGGTGTCGGAGAGAAAACCGAGCAGAGACTCATTCTGCATTTCGGGAGTGTGGCCCGCATCGCCGCCGCCCCTGTGGAAGACATCGCCGCCCTTGTCGGGCCTACACTTGCGGCGGATATCTCCAAGGCGCTGAGAGACCGTCATCCGGAAATTTCACTTCACAACGGCATTGACGATGCGGAGACGGTCGGGGCTGGGGAAGGTTTCACTGACGGGGCTGGAGAGCATTCTGATGGGGAAGGTTGCGCTGGCACGGATGGAGAGAGTGTCACCGCTGGGGAGCATTCCGCTGGCGGGGCTGGAGGGAGTGCCACAGTTGTGGGACATTCCGCTGGCGGGAGTTTCGATGGCAGTTCTGGAGAGAATTCCGCTGACGGGTCTGGAGAGCGTTTCGCTGGGGAAGGTTCCGCTGACGGATCTGGAGAGAGAAACGAGTCGGGAAATATGTCAAAACCAAGAAAAACAAAAGAATGAAACGAACCCTTGCCCCCTACGACTGGTTCCTGATAACAGGAGTGGTCGCCTCCAACCTCATCTATTCTTTTCTGGAAAAGGAATTCGACCCCGTGGGGTCCCTGGCCTGCATCGCCGGAGTCATCTGCGTGGTGCTCGTCGCCAAAGGCAGCATCTGGAACTACCTTTTCGGAGTCATCAATGTCTCCCTCTACGCCTGGATATCCTACAAGGCAGCCATCTACGGAGATGCCGGTCTGAATGCCTTCTACTATTTTCCGATGCAGTTCATCGGCTGGTGGCAATGGAGAAAGAGAGGTGCATCGGCATCCTCGAAGGAGGGCGGTGAAACAACAGTGAAAGCCCGACGGATGACCCTTGTGCAAAGAATCCTTCTTTTCATCGGGTGTACCGTGCTGATAGTCGGCGTGGGCTTTCTGCTGAAACACCTCAACGACCCGCAGCCTTTCAAGGATGCCGCCACGACAGTCCTAAGCATCATCGCCCAGGCCCTGATGGCCCTTGCCTTCATGGAGCAATGGGTTCTCTGGATTACCGTCAATGCAATCAGCGTAGTGATGTGGTGCGTCTGCGTGGCGCGCGGAGAAGCCCACGCCGGCATAATGGTGATAATGTGGTGCTTCTACCTGCTGAACTCCATCAACGGCCTGCGCGTCTGGCTCAAACTCAGCGCCGGCAAGTAATTCTCCCCTTTCGCTTTCACTTGTCCTCACAGAGGCCCCCTTTTGAGGACGGGATAGCCAAAACCCCGCATTTATCCTCACAGATGCCCCCTTATGAGGACGGGACATCCTATACCCTCGCATTTGTCCTCAAAAACACGCCCTTATGAGGACGGGTACAACCCAAAAAGGACAAAGCCATCCATTGCGCTTTGTCCTTTTCGGGTTTATGACAGAAGGAATCTTCAGAAATAACCAAACTCACTGCAGCAAATCATTCAGGAAATCCGATGCAGATTTGTCAAGTTCCAGGATATCCTCTGTTGCCTTTATCAATTCCTTTGTGTTGTCTATAGTCTCTTTCTCCCAAGTCCAAGTAATAAAAAATCCATCATAGTTGTAGTTGTTTTAGTTTGTTTGTGCGGCAAAAGTATTCAAAAATCAAATTACCCGTCTTTGTCTTTTTGTGTCTTTCCCCTGCCGTACAAAGAGGCTGGCAGACAAAGTGCAGCAACGCTTGCAAAAAAGATCGGCGTATCAGCCAAGGCAATTGAAAAGCAACTCGCCAAGCTGAAGGCCGATGGAATTTTAGACCGAAAAGGCCCTGCAAAAGGCGGTGAATGGGTAGTTGCAAAAAAATGAATTAATTGATTTGATATTTCAGTTATTTTTACATATTTTTACCCATTATATTTGATATATCAGTTATAACTTCTTGGAATAATATGACCAATTTCGACACTATCGCATTGCTCGGACAGCGGTTCAGGACATATAGGAAAGCCCTTCATATATCACAGCGGCAACTGCATGAAAAGACAGGGGTTTCCCTGTTCACTATTAGCAGTTTCGAGAATGGCAAGGGACAGGGCCTATCCCTCTCCCACCTTCTCTCCCTCCTGAATGCTCTGGGACTGGATGACTCCTTTTTGGATCTGGTTCCTGACATTCCTGCTATAGACCCGGAAAAAATGTGGAATAAAAAGAGATAGGATATGGAGAATACGGTAAAGATATCATTATGGGATGACACCGTGGGATACCTGACCTGGGACAACTCTGATTGGAGGAAAGAGTCATCCGTTTTCAAGTTTGACTCCTCATTTCTGGAAAAGGGGTTGGACATATCCCCGCTGCAGATGTCAATCAATTCTCCAGCCGAGAAAGCCGGCATACCGATGAGAGGCGGGAATCCGAGGAATATCTTCAAGGGACTTCCTCCCGTATTCGCTGACTCTTTGCCTGATCATTGGGGAAACAGTATCTTCAGAGCCTGGGCAAAGGAACATAACATATCGATGAGAATGATATCTCCTGTGGATCTTCTGGCTTTTGTAGGCAAGAGAGCTATGGGCGCCCTTGAATACCACCCGTCTCTTATCGACGCTGAGGACGAGGCCTGCGACGTCAACGTACAGGAACTATATCTTTTTGCAAGAAGCGTACTGGAAGAGAGGACGAAGATGACTTTCTCCTCCGATAGGGAACTTCTCTGGCAGGATTTGGTCAAACTCGGAACATCTCCGGGAGGAAAGCGTCCTAAGGTGTTGATTGCGATAAACCGGGAAAACGGTGACATCAAATCTGGACAGGCAATGCTACCCCGGGAATACGACTACTATGTCCTCAAATATGACAACGAATCGGACGCTTTCCCTTACGCCAGGATGGAGTACATATATTGGCGTCTGTGCAGGGATGCCGGCATAGATATGAGCGACTCAGAATTGAAGCGATTCGATACTGCCAGCCATTTCATCACAAAACGCTTCGACAGAGGCCCGGAAGGAAAGATTCATATGCAATCGCTGCTTGCCATGGCAGGTGAGGTTTCTTCGTACGAAGAAGCCTTCGACACTATGAGAAAACTTGATCTCGGATATAAGGACTTCGAGCAACTTTACAGAAGAATGGTCTTCAACGTTCTCTCCGGCAACATAGATGATCATGCCAGGAATTTCTCGTTCCTGATGGACAGGACCGGCAGATGGTCACTGGCTCCTGCATACGACATGGTTTACAGCATAGACCCTTCCGTACTTGAAGTCCAGAAAGGGCAGTCCCTCAGCATATGCGGAAAGAAATCCGGGATCAGTAAAGAAGATCTTATCCAGATTGGACGCTACCATGACATAAACAGGCCGGGGGAAGTTATAGAAAGGACGAAAGACGTTCTGTCGAATCTGCACGGGTATATGAAGGAGGAAGGCATCAGCGACTCTGTCTGGAAAATGGTTTCGACAGAGTTGAAGTCAAAAGATATTGGGTAAAAAAAACTACCTGCTGAAATCCAGTTCGTACTCTCCGCTATACGGATTTCTTGATTATTACAAGACATCCAAGGAGGCGATTATGTACCGGATGCCATTAGAGACGGTTCTATGCGAGATGCCTGTGCCGAATGAATTTCACGAGAGACCCGTTGGCATCAAGAAGAAATGGGCCCCACCATAGCACAGACTTGCAATTGTCCTCAAAAAGGCTGTGTTTTGAGGACGGGATAGGCAAAACCCTGCATTTGTCCTCACAGAGACCCCTTTTTGAGGACGAGACCATCAAAACCCTGCGATTGTCCTCAAAAACATAGCCTTTTGAGGACGGGGCAGCCACCGAAAGGGTGTTGAGACATATTCTGTCCTTAATTGCAGTGTTGTCCTACTGGTTCAAGACTGTGGAATACTCCATTTCTCCGCAAGGGAAAAATCTCCCAAATATGGAAGCGTACAAAATGGGGAAGTTTACAGCATATACTCTTTCTAACTGCATTAAGTTCCGAAAAGTGTATCAAAGCAACAATAAACGGAAGTTGTTAATGCAAAACAACACCTTTCCCTCCAAATAATCAAGTCGGGTTGATGAATCCTGAAAGAAATCAGTTCAGGGTCTCTGTAGTTTCTGTCGTAAGTCTGTGGAGAAGAACTGCTTGTCAGAACGGAGGTTATCATAAACTACATCCCCGCAATGGCAGGTTTGATCAGACCGAAGATGATGTAGGCTACCACGAGGGTTACCACGATGTTGAAGGTCTGGGCGGTCAGGAAGGCGGCAAGAGGCTTGCGGTTTTCCTTGCTGAAGATTTCCCTGAAACGGGTCTCGAGGCCGATGCAGACGAAAGCTATGCTGAAGAGGGTGTTCTGGAAGCCCTTTGTGACCTTGCCTACGGCCTTGGCGGTCTCAGTCTCGAAGCAGAAGCTGAAGACGAGGGAAGCGAGGATGAATCCCACCACGAATTTAGGGAAGCGGTCCCAGATGAGGCCCAGGGTCGGTTTCTCCTGTCCGTTCTTCTTGTCTCCAACGCCCTGGTAGGTCCACATCAGAGAGATGATGAATGCGGCCAGTCCCAGAAGCACATTCTGCGAGGATTTCACAATCACGGCCGTCTGGGCTGCGGTGTCACCGTGACCGTGGTCTGCGAGTGTGCCTGCGGCTGCAACTGCTCCGGTCGTGTCGATTGTTCCTCCGAGCCAGGCTCCGGTCACCTCAGGCGAGAGGTTCATCAGGCCGGCAAGCCACGGAAGGATGTACATCATCGGAATTGCAATGATCAGTACGAGGGAAATCACGTAGGAAAGTTTCTTGTTGTCACCCTTGATGACTCCGCAGGTGGCTATTGCAGCGGACACTCCGCAGATGGAAACCGCGCTTGAAAGCATCGTCCTCATCTCGGGGTCCACATTCATCTTCTTGCCCACCCACCAGGCGAAATACCAGACCGAGAACACCACAATCAGGGACTGCACGAGGCCGTAGGCTCCCGACTTCATCACTTCGGAAAAGAGGATGGTAGAACCCAGGCAGATAATGCCTATCTTGATGTAGAATTCACTCTGGACTGCCGCCTTCATCCATTCAGGAAGCCTGAAGCAATTGCTGATCAGAAGGCCGAGTATGACTGCGAAGAAAACTGACTCGAAGCCGAATTCCTTGACCACAGGGATGTTTGCAAGGAGCTGTGCGCAGAGGGTCAGGGCGAAGATAATCAGCAGCGAAAGCGGGATCCACTTGAGAGGTCTGCCGAGGACCGCAGAAGTCACCATCGTGAGCACGAGCACGAAAAGATACATATAACCTGCTGACAGCCAATCATTGACCGAAGTCAGAGTTTTAGGCATTCTCGGCATCAGGTCAGGAAAGAAGGCTGCAAGGGCGAGTATTACGGCACCTGCAAAAACAATGATCCAATCTTCAGATGTGAATTGCTTTATCCAATTTTTCATTTTGACTTAGGTTTAAATACACAAGACTCTCAGCAAAACGGAGTCTGAAAAATTCACAAAACAGGGCAAAGATATGTTTTTATGACCTAAAAAACAAATAGGGAGGCGGACGCCCCTGCCAAAGGTCGGAGGAATTATATTATATTTGCGGAATATTCAATATTCAATATTAATATGTCAATCATCAACGAAGGAATGGCCGCCTGCCCGCAATGCGGCAACCGGAACACGATAAAGGTTTACAGAAGCATCAATGTCGCAGACAACCCCGAGCTGAAGGAAAAGGTGAAGGACGGCTCTCTCTTTCTGTGGGAGTGCCCTCATTGCGGAAAGGTGAATCTTGCGAAATATGAAACACTGTACCACGACCCCGCCGGGAAGCTGATGGTCTGGCTCATCCCGGACGATTCCGTTTCGGAAACTCAGATGAAGGCCATCGAGAACCACACCAAGGCTATGGGAGATTACACTCTGAGGACGGTCTCGGATATGGGCAGCCTGATGGAGAAAGTCCTGATTCACGATGCCGCCCTTGACGATGTGGTAATTGAGATGTGCAAATATGTAACAAAGATGGAAATGGCCTCGAAGGCCGGTTCGCAGCAGGCTGCACAGGAGCTGATGAACTCCACATTCCATTTCTTCAGGCTAAACGGAGAAGACGGGACCATTACCTTTATGTACCCAGGGAACGGACAGATGGTCAGGGTTGACATCGGCTGCAATGTCTATGAGGACGCAGAGGGCATCCTTCAGAGGAATCCTCACGTCAGGCCGGAACCGGGCTTCGCCAGAATTGACGCGGGGTGGCTCTCTGAAAGAATCAGGTAAAATCCATAATCCACCGCATAGTTCGCATAAACACAAAACCACCCCAAGTCCGAAACGGATCGGGAGTGGTTCACAAATTTTCGGGGAAACCCCTTAAAAGCCTTTATTCCAGCTTGCGGGCACCATCGCTGATGACAACGTCAATCACGACAGGTTCGTGGCCGTATTTGGCTGCAAATGCCTCTTTTGCCTTTGCAATGAAGCCTTCGTAGAGTTCTTCCTTGACGAGGTTGATGGTGCATCCTCCGAAGCCGCCGCCCATTATGCGGGAACCGGTTACGCCGCATTCTTTTGCGACAGTGGCAAGGAAGTCAAGCTCCTCGCAGGAAACTTCATAGTCCTTGGACATTCCCCAGTGGGTCTCGTACATACGTGCTCCAACTGTCTCGTAATCACCTTTCTGGAGAGCGTCGCAGACATCCAGGACGCGTTGTTCCTCGCCAATCACGTAACGGGCCCTCATATAGTCCTCTTCAGAAATCCGATCCTTGATTGCATCAAGCTGCTCCATTGTGGCTCCGCGCAGGAACTCCTGGCCGAGAACCTTTGCAACCCTCTCGCAGGAAGCCCTTCTGTCATTGTAAGGAGAGCCCACAAGTTCGTGTTTTACCTTTGAGTTGAGAAGAACGAGCTTGTAGCCGTACTTGCCAGGATCGAACGGGAAATACTCGAATTCCATCGAACGGCAGTCAAGCCTCATCAGGTTGCCCTTCTTGCCGAAAACGGAAGCGAACTGGTCCATTATTCCGCAGTTGACACCGCAGTAGTTGTGCTCAGTGCTCTGTCCGATTCTTGCAAGCTCGAACTTGTCGATTCCAAGGTCGAAAAGATAGTTCAATGCAAAAGCGAAAGTGCTCTCCAACGCCGCTGAAGACGACATACCTGCTCCAAGAGGAACATCACCTGCAAAAACAGTGTTGAAACCTGCAATCTTGCCTCCCCTCTTGATGATTTCACGGCAGACTCCGAAGACATACCTTGCCCAGCTCTGAGCCGGAGCATCCTCCTCATTCAGGCCGAACTCACAATACTCGTCAAGGTCAAGGGCAAAGGCCCGTACCTTTGAAGTACCGTTCAACTTGATTTCGGCAATAATTCCCTTGTC
The DNA here is from genome assembly GCA_945948555.1 of uncultured Bacteroidales bacterium. Taxonomy (GTDB): domain Bacteria; phylum Bacteroidota; class Bacteroidia; order Bacteroidales; family UBA932; genus Cryptobacteroides. Next base: position 27,577 of record CAMFBM010000018.1, read on the forward strand.
GATTGCTCCAGGGAATACGAAACCTCCATTGTAGTCCGTGTGTTCACCAATCAAATTTATTCGTCCTGCGGACGCAAAAAAATCACCCTCTTCATTGAACAGGGTTCTGAATTTCTCAGCGATTCTGTTTTTCATAAAAAATATCGGTTATTGTTGTTTTTCCGTGTCAAAAAATTTTTTGCGACCTCAAATATATCAATTAAAGCCATATTTCGCAAATAAAACATTTCAGAAACTCAGCACGACAGGGCAATGGTCACTCACTCCTCCGGCATAACGTGGTCCGACATAGGTTCTTAAAGGTTTCTCCCCTCCGTGCTTGCGGTCAGGTGTCATCAGAAAAGGCGGCCGGAGTATCTCCATTGAGCATTCCGAAGCCATCTCGCACGGAACAAAGAACATATCGATCAGTTCCCAGCGTCCCTCAAACCTGATTGTACCCCGGTCGCGAAACTTCCTGTCAGAAGCCATATTCACCATCCCGGCGCGTTCCATCATCCCTGTCACAGGACTTTCGGGACCATCATTAAAATCCCCCATCGCCACCACGACGGATGAAGGGTCGCAGAGACGCAATGAATCACAGATGTCCCTGAGCCGCGATGCGGCAGCCATTCTCCCGGGAAGTGAATTCTTCACTCCACCGTATTTCGAAGGATGATGATTGACGAGATAATGGTATATCGAACCGTCTGAGGTGCGTCTGAGCGTAACAAGAAGAATATCCCTCGTCTTCAGACATATTCCCGAAGTGTCAAGAATATGAAAAGGTTTTGAATCTTCAAGAACATATAAATCAGACCTGTATATGAGAGCAACGTCAATGCCTCTGGGGTCAGGAGATTCGTGGTGAACATAACGGTAAGGAGTCTTGTCAAGGATGGTGGATTTCAGGATTGAACGCACTGCGAAGGCATTCTCCACCTCGGCGAAGCCTATTACATCAGGAAGGGAACCGTAAACCCCGGAAGTCCAGAGAACTGTTTTGGCAATGGCGTTACATTTGGTGTAGAACCGGTTTTTTGTCCAATGTCTCTGTCCTGAAGGGGAAAATTCGGTGTCTGAAGCACTTGAACCGTCATCCCGGAAGTCAAAGAAATTCTCCAGATTCCAGAACATCACAAGGATGACTGGAAGGGCGAGAAATATATGTCTGATATTCATAAGCATATATATTTTTATTTTTTGTACCTTTGCCGCCTGATTCATCTAAACATAGTAGAAATGTCATTGAAATGCGGTATAGTCGGACTTCCGAACGTCGGTAAATCCACTCTTTTCAACTGTATAAGCTCCGGCAAGGCTCAGAGCGCAAACTTCCCTTTCTGCACCATCGAGCCCAATGTAGGTTCAACAATCGTCCCTGACAGGAGGCTTGAGGAACTTGAGAAACTCTGCAACCCGAAGAGGGTCGTCCCGGCCACAGTGGAGATTGTGGACATAGCAGGTCTCGTGAAAGGCGCAAGCCGTGGAGAAGGTCTTGGAAACCAATTTCTTGCAAACATCAGGGAGACTGATGCGATCCTGCACGTACTAAGGTGCTTTGACGACCCGAACATCGTTCACGTCGACGGGAGCGTCAATCCTGTCAGGGACAAGGAAGTCATTGACCTCGAACTCCAGCTCAAGGACCTGGAGACAGTGGAAAACCGCCTTGCCAAAGTCCAGAAACAGGCTATGGCTGGGGGTGACAAATCAGCCAAAAGACTGCTGGAACTCCTGCTCAGGTACAAGGAGGTGCTGGAGCAGGGAAAATCCTGCCGAAGCGTCCATCTTGACAATCCGGAGGACATCCAGCTGGCAAGGGAACTTTTCCTGCTGACCAACAAGCCGATTATGTACGTCTGCAATGTGGACGAAGCATCGGCTGCTAACGGCAATGCCTACGTTGACCAGGTCAGGGAAGCAGTCAGGGACGAGAATGCGGAAATACTCATCATCGCCGCGAGAACCGAGGCTGAGATAGCCGAATTCGAGACCTACGAGGAAAGGCATATGTTCCTTGAAGAGATGGGCCTTGAGGAGTCCGGAGTGGTGAGACTCATCCAGAAGGCATACTCCCTGCTGAACCTTCAGACATTCTTCACCGCCGGAGCTGACGAGTGCCGTGCCTGGACAATCAACAAGGGAGACAAGGCCCCGAAAGCCGCAGGTGTCATACACACGGATTTCGAGAAGGGCTTCATCAGGGCTGAAGTCATCAAATACAACGATTTCATAGAGCTCAAGTCAGAGGCGGCGTGCCGTGCCGCCGGAAAACTGGGCATCGAGGGAAAGGACTATGTCGTTCAGGATGGCGACATTATGCATTTCCTCTTCAATGTCTAGATTCCCTCATTCCCGGCCTGACTCATTCCAAATTCCCGGCATGACTCATTCCCAATTCCCGGCATGACCGGAAATGACAAAGTAAAAACAAAAAAACCGTGTACAGAAATTTGTACACGGTTTTTTGTTAACCTTTCATATTGATAAATTAAATATAAAGAGTGAGTTCAAGGCGCAGGTTGAAGTTAAATACCGCAGCAACCTGATGGTTGTGAGGATTTTAACGAGACCTGTAACGCAGAAATCGCCTTTAGATTTAATTTATCTATTAATAGAAGCGGGCGCGATTGTCAACCACCACATCATTATCCATCATAGCCGGCAGCAGCATATTGAGGCTGTACTGCGACATCTGTGAACTGCGAAGCTTGGCATCATCCTCAGTAAAGAAAGAGCCTGTGTCGTGGTCGGTAACCTTGTAAACATACACTCCGTAGGAACCGGCGAGAGGTGCATTGATGACACCCGGCTCGGCAACTGAAACAGCACCGATGAACTTAGGATCAAGACCCTGTGAGGTCAGTGATGCGAAAGTGATGTTTTCCTTGGTGCTTACTGTGGTACCAAGAGCCTCTGCAATTGCCTGCATGCTTCCGAGACCTTCGATCTTTTCAGCAATCTCAGCAGCCTTCTTCTCCCCAGCCTTCTCCATATAAAGCATATTCTTGATTGAAGGAGCGACAGTCTCTACAGGAGTGTAACCCTCCTTGTGAATATCCTTGAGGGCAACGACGAAGAAATAGTTGCTGCCGACTGTAATGATGTCGGAAACCTTACCTTTCTTTGCCTCGAAAGCCCAGCGGGTAATCTCCTTTGTGTGGTCTATGGACCCAAGACGTGAGTTGCTTTCAAGCATATTGTTCACCGGATGGGCGTAGAGACCGAGGGTGTCAACGGCAGCCTTGAATGTCTCATACTTACCTGCAGCCTTTGAAGCAAGGATATTGGCCTGTGAATAATAGTCGTTGTAAGTTGCCTTTGAAGGTGTGATTTCCTTCTTGAAGATTGCAACCTTCTTCTTCTCAACAGGTTTTGTCCTTTCAGTAACCTCAACTATGTGCTTTCCGTACTGTGTGTCGAGGGTGAAGATTGTGTTCTGCTTTGCAGTCATGACAGACTCCATTCCCGGAATCATGTAAGACTGTGTCATCCAGCCGATGTCACCCCTCTGAGGTACATTCGGGTTGTTGTCTGCCGAATAGAGGGCTGCAACATTTGCAAAAGTGTCCTTCTTGTTCCTGAGAACAGTAACAAGGCTGTCAGCAAGGCTCTCGTCAGCACCCTGAAGCAGGATGTGTCTTACATAGACTGAATCAGGAATGTTCTGAACGTCAAGAATCCTGGCTGCATAGAAGACATTATCTTCCTTGTAAAGAGGGGAAACGGTCTGTTTTGAGTCACCGAACACGAAATCGTTCACATTGCGTGAAACAGTGTTGAGCTCACCTGCCTTGTAGTAATAGTCGGAATACTGGCTGTCGGAATTCTTCAGAAGGAAACTCTTGACATTCTGTTCGACTGCAAACTCAGAATGAAGTTCATTCGCCTTCACTGTTGCCTCGGTGATGTCATCCGCTGAAGGTTTTACCTCGAACACCACATACTCGATGTCACGGCTTGCCTGCTGCTTGTAGAATTTCTTGTGCTTCTTGTAATAATCCCTGATTTCCCCGTCACTTACGACAACTGTGGAATCCTGAGCGTAACCGAAAGGAACCATTACGAATTCCACGTCAGTAGTGGCATTGTTCTCATCCATCTGCCTTGCAAGCATCAGAGGGTTTGTCAGGTCGCTCTGGGTGAACAGTGAACCGTACTTTGCATAGAACTGCTGGTTATAGACGGTGTTCTGCAGATAATTCCAGTAAAGCTTGAGATTTCCGGACTCATCACTCTGCACATTGCGTACGAAATTGCTCACTGCTTCCTTGGAAAAATTGCCGTTTTCGTCAAGGAAGACAGGATTCTGGGCCATGATCGGAGAAAGCAGGTCACCGGTAGTAAGGGCAAGCATCTCAGAGTCTCCTACCTCTATTCCGGCAGCGCGTGCAGTCTTCACGAAAAGGAACTTGTCAACAAGGGCCTGCCAGGCGGAATTCCTGACCATCTCCTGCTGCTGCTCGCTTCCAGCCGCACCTCCTGTGATTATTTCATTGATAGTAGTCATTTTCTCCACGTCCTGCTGGAACTCCTGGTAAGAGATTGATTTTCCGTTGATTTTACCGACATCATACTTGGATGACATCGATGAGGACACATTCTGGAGAGTAGTCGGATCGATAATGAATGACAACAGTGCCAAAGCGATGACAACCGTTATCACAATGCCGAACTTAACGCGAATTTTTTCAAGAACCGCCATTTTTATGAATATTTATTATTTACAAATCAAATATGGGGTGCGAAGATAATAATTTTCAAGCAAATCACCACTATTTTTTTAACAGGGGACCTATAAAATTGGCTGAGTCAATCCTCACCACGGTACTGTCCTGCTCCAAAAGACCGTAACTGTTGAACGGACGCTTTATGACGGATTCCCTCGCCCTCTGGTCAGATTCCATTCCGTACCCCTGCATCAGTCCGTCAGGAGAATACATCACAACATAACAGTCAGTGTAGAACCTCTCGTTCTTCCTGTCCCAGTAAATAGTGTCGGTCTCCATAGTCTCCTGCTTCATCAGGTTCTTTATGACAACGTTCCCGAACGCGGACCAGGTCTCCCTGCCGTCCTTGAATTTCTCGTGCTTCGCATTGTCTGAAACTATGGAAGTTTCCAGCATTCCTTCCTCATTGTAGGAATACACCTGAAGTCCCTCCGGAAACAATTCGTATGAAAGGGTGTCAGCCTCGTACCTTTCCATCAGGGGGGCCTCCATCCTCATCTGGATGAGTCCGTTCTCGGTCTGGACCACGAACATTTGGTCAACGGTCTGTACAGGAACGGCCGACAGGTCAAGCTTTCCCGTAGTGTCAAGTTTCCCCTTGCAGGCATAAACGATGAAAGCAACCGCAGAAGCGGTTGCAATCATCAGTACCTTTCTGAATATCCTGTCCAATCTGCGGATTATTTTTGAGTGCGGACCGTAGTGGTAGCCCTCATTCCGTTGCAGGAAACCGTGTATGACTGTCCATCGGTCACATCATACATAAACGCTTCCGCCGTCTGAGGATAGTAGGCCTTGTACTGGGCGATGAGCTTGTCGCAATCCTCAGCAAGAGTAGGATCTGCATTCTTCGCCTTCACAAGGAAATCGACTGCAACCCAGTAAGGTGCACGGATTTCAATTTCATTTCCCTTACAAACGGTTGAACCCCAGATTGTTCCGGCAAGCATATATGCCTTGCCCTTTATGCTTCCGTCAGCATCCAGTTGGGCAGCCTTCTCTGCATCAGCATATGCTGCAGAGGTATTTCCGTTCTTGAGATTGAATGCAGCAAGCTCGTAATAGTAGTCTGCATCCTGCTCCGAATCGGACTCCTCGAAATCAATGGCCTCCTGCATCATCTTGTTGGCATTTTCAACTTCACCCATTGATGCATAGACCTTGTAAAGGAAGTAAGCTGAAGTGTGTGAAGGATCGTTCTTGTAAACTGTTGTGGCAGCCTTCACGAAAAGGTCGTTGTTAAGACAATTCTCGGCAAGGCTCATCATCTTCACAATGTTGAGTGCAAGGTCTGCATCCTCCGGGGCAGCCTCGAATCTTGGAGTGAAAAGGGCGATGAGGTCGTCGCACTGGGCAACCTTGCTGGTGATGAAGATATTTTCAAGATCCGAACGAAGCTTCACGATGTCAGCCTTCTTTTCTTCAGGTGTGGCAGCCTCTATTTTGTTTATGGACTCGAGCGCGGACTCGTAGGTTACCATAACCTCCTCCGGCTTCATTATTCCGTCCTTGAAGAGCGAAACGGCAGAATTGAGCTGAAACAGGAACACCTGAGGACTTGTGTTCTCACCGTTCTTTGCAATGACATCACTCAGACCGGCATAAAGTTTCTTTACATCATCCTGCATATAGTTGATCATGTCAAGAGCCTTGTTGTTCAAAACCCTGGAACTGTATTTTGGATAATACTCAAGTCTGATGTCGTGGAGCATCATCAGGGAGTCGATGAGGGCCTCCTTGTAGATGACATTGTTCTTGTTCAAGTTGATGAGGTATCTCATCAGTGACGTACCGTCAGCAAGCATTGTCTGGTTTGCAGTAGGAGGGCATAATTTGAAAGCCTTTCTCCAGTTAGGAAGAGACTCCTTGTAGTTTTTCTGCTTGTAATACTCTTTGTAATAGGAAAGATACTTGATACACTCCGTACTGTCAGGACCATATTTGCCCTGAGCCGAAGCGACACTGCTGCCGAAAACCACCATCACGGCAGTAAAAAACAAAAGCGCAATCTTTTTCATTATATATTTGATTTTTTTGTTATTCATACCTTTGTTTCTGGAACCATATATCGTGAATATTGAACCCGACATTGAATGTCATGTACATCTCCCTGACCATATTGTTCCTCATACTTCCCTTCTGTCCAAGGTCTATCCCGACGGATATTCCGTTGTAAAGCCTGTACACAGGGAAGGTCATACCGAGGGTTATGCCGTAGGAATCAACCCTGTTTCCATTGAACCTGTAATAGGCCTGGTCATAATAGACACCTGCCCTGTAGGCACATTTTCTCATATAGTACCTGATGTCGTTCCTGTTAGGCACTATCTCGAATCCTGCCCTGAACGACTGGGAGACAGCAGCCGAGAATCCGTCAGTGTTGTACCCCAGGTACCTGCCGTTGTCAATGTTGGTATTCCTCCAGTCTGACCTGAGATAATCAAGCTCCACACTCCATCTCTCACCACCTTTCAGGGCTATTCCGACTCCAAGCTCATCCCCCATCCTCAGGGCATCCCTGTTGTTCAGAACAATGTTTGAAACAGTGTCCCTTATGCTCGAAAGTTCGGCATACTCGTACTGTGTAGTCAGACCTTTCATCCTGGTTCCGAACCTGTAGGTGGCACCGACAGTAAGACTCATCGATTTGCCGAGATTCTGCTCATACTGAAGTCCCAATTTACCGGTCAGAGCCCTCACAAGCACGGTCGATCCGGCATAGATGTCACGCAGGGAGGCATCCTCATAGTCCATTTTGAAAGCCTTGTCGAGGGTTCCGAAATAGTAGATGAGTTCAGCTCCGACAGATAATCTTTTCCAGAATGTCGCTCCGGCTGCTGCAAACAGCTGATAGACACTCCCCTCTCCGTAGTATGTCCTGTTGACGTTGTTGGTCACTCCGATTATGTTCTTGTCGGACTCGAAACTCGAATAGTCGTATCCGACGTCGCTGAAAGGAGAGATTCCAACCATGAATGAGGAGGACTTGTAAATCGGAAACGCAAAGATGAAATCGGAGATATTGAAGGTGTTGTTTCCCGAGCGATACTTCATCCCGTCGAGATTCTGGTCGAAGATTTTGTTATTCTCAGTGAGTCCGAAGTCAAGCATGAAAGAACAGGAATCCATCGCTGTGATGGCGGCAGGGTTCATACAATTGATGAACCTCCTGTTGCGTGCGGCTATTCCCACTCCACCCATACTCTTGTTGAATGCAGTCCCGCGGCTTGCAAGGTCTCCTATTCCGAAAACGGTATATGGCGAATACGCTCCGTATGCATTGCCGGTCTGTGCCCCGGAAGACAGTCCGGAACACAACAATGCGAAGATAAAAAGTATTCTAAGCGTACTTTTTGTCATAATCATCAGCAATTAAGGCTAACCCCATCATAATAAGGTTACAAACTACAAAGATGGAGTTTTTCATTTTTTTTGCAAAATAAATCGCGTCGCCTCCTGTAAAAACGACGATATTACCCGGTTTTTGGGCAGAGTAGCCGTCAATTTCAAACATTATGCCTTTAATGACCCCTGCTTCAATGGAAGAGACAACCGATGTTCCTTCCTCTTCTATTGCATCAGGGGTATCAAGCAAAGGAAGGCTTCTGGAATATCTGTTTACTGCCTTGAATCTTGTCCTGCATCCGAGGGATATGTTGCCTCCTTCATATTTTCCTTCACTGTCGAGGAAATCTATTGTCAGCGTCGTCCCGAAATCAAAGACCGTGCATCCCCTGCCTTTGAAAAGATACCTCGCAGCAATGATGGAGGCGGCCCTGTCAGGGGTCAGATACGGCGGCAGCCCATATTCCTTAACTGTTTCAATATTCCTTGAATCCATAAAAATCAAAGTCTCGCACTCCCCTTCAAGAATCTGACGGTTTCTGGAGGACATTTCACGCACCGTCGAGACTACCATTATGACAGGCTTGTTCTTTGATGTCAGGGAAAGAATGAAATCAAGGATTCTCTCTCCCTGGTATCTGAATGTCTTTCCGAGCGTCATTCCGTCCGCCCAGGCCGCCTTCAGAGCTGTGTTGCCGATGTCGATTACAAGGTTTGCCACTGCTTTGATTTTTCAAACGGGGACAAAAGTACAAATTTTATTGTAATTTCTTCAACAAACCGTATGCTTTGGCTATGCTGTCGACATTCCTGGACAGAATCCTGAGTTTCTCGTCATTCTGTTTCAATTCGAAAAGCGGAGCATTGCGGTTGATGTTCTCCAGAACGTCGGCGAAACGCTTCGACCGGTAATACTTTGAAACCGGATTCGAGACAAAGAAGGCAATCAGCACACCGTTCTTTATAATCACCTTCTCAAAACCGATCTTCTCGGCAAGATGACGTATTCTGACAATATCAAACAGTCTCTGGACCTCGGCAGGGAATTTTCCGAACCTGTCCTCAAGGCGCTTCTCCATCTGCTGCAGGGTCTTGTCATCCTGGGTGGAGTCCAGTTCCTTGTAGATTCTGATTTTCTCGGCAGTTATGTCAATGTAGGAGTCCGGGATGAGAGCCATCTGGTCGGTCTCGATTGTGCAGTCAGGAATGAAGGATTCCTCCTGGGTCCTTGTGGACATTCCGGTCTCGACTCCCAACTCCTCCATTGCCTCGGCAAGGATTTTCTGATAGGTCTCGAAGCCCATATCGGAGATGTAGCCGCTCTGCTCCGCACCCAGGAGATTTCCTGCACCTCTTATGTCAAGGTCCTGCATTGCAATGTTGAATCCGCTGCCAAGATCCGAGAAAGCCTCGATGGCCTTCAATCTCCTTCTGGCATCGTCAGTTATGGAAACAAGAGGAGGCACGATAAGATAGCAGAATGCCCTCTTGTTCGACCTTCCCACCCTGCCCCTGAGCTGATGCAGGTCACTCAGACCTATGTTCTGAGCCTGATTGATGATTATGGTGTTGGCATTCGGGATGTCAAGGCCGTTCTCGATGATGGTCGTGCACAGAAGCATGTCGTAGTCTCCGTCCATGAAGTCAAGAATCTTGTTTTCAAGTTCCTTTGCCTCCATCTGTCCGTGTGCGACACAGATTCTCATGTCCGGAATCATCCTCTGAAGGATGTCACAGATGGACGGCAGTTCTTCCACCCTGTTGTGAACGAAGAACACCTGCCCTCCCCTGTCCAGTTCGTAATTGATGATGTTCCTGACGGAATCCTGCTCGAAAAGCATGATCTCGGTCTGAACAGGAATCCTGTTCGGCGGCGGAGTGTTGATGATGGAAAGGTCCCTTGCCCCGAGAAGAGAGAACTGCAAGGTCCTCGGAATCGGAGTTGCGGTCAGGGTCAGGGTGTCAACCGAAAGTTTGATTTGCCTGAGTTTCTCTTTGGCACTCACCCCGAACTTCTGCTCCTCGTCAATCACGAGAAGTCCCAGGTCCTTGAACTCAAAGCCTTTGCCCAAAAGTTTGTGGGTACCTATCACTATGTCGAGACGGCCATTCCTTAATCTCTCCTGAATGTCGGAAATCTCCCTGGCCGTGCGCAGCCTGCTCACGAAGTCGATGTTGCATGGAAAATCCTTGAGCCTGTTGCGGAAAGTGTTGTAGTGCTGGAGAGCCAGAATCGTGGTAGGCACCAGAACGGCAACCTGCTTGCTGTCGGCGACCGCCTTGAATGCAGCCCTGATGGCCACCTCTGTTTTTCCGAATCCGACATCGCCGCAGACAAGACGGTCCATCGGACAACTGTCCTCCATGTCCCTCTTGACGGCAGCCACAGCCTTTTCCTGGTCAGGAGTGTCCTCGTACATAAAAGAAGACTCCAGTTCCGTCTGAAGATAAGTATCTGCAGAAAAGGCGAATCCCTTCGCAGCCTTTCTCTTTGCGTACAGTTGGATGAGTTCCCTGGCGATGTCCTTAACCTTTGACTTCGCGCTGCTCTTGAGGTTCTGCCAGGCCTTCGAGCCCAGTTTGTTGATCTTCGGAGGCTCAGAATCCTTCGAACGGTACCTTGAAATCTTGTGAAGGGCGTGAACGGAGACGAAGACCACATCGTTGTCCTTGTAAATCAGCTTAACTACCTCATTGACACGCCCTTTCTCGTCCCTGATTTTCACCAGTCCCCCGAAAATTCCGACACCGTGGTTGATGTGCACGATATAGTCACCTATATTAAATGCAGCCAGGTCATTGATTGTCAGCTGTTCACTCCTTTCGACCGTCCTCCTGAGGGAGACCCTGTGGAACCTGTCGAAAATCTCGTGATCCGAATAGCAGCAGACCTTGTCGTCATTGTCGATGAACCCGCTGTGGATGTTAACCTTGGAGCGGAACTCAGGCATTATACCTCCGTTTTGTGACAGGATGGACCTCATCCTCTCCAACTGAGACTCCTTCTCTCCGAAGATTATGACACGGTATCCCTCTTCAAGACGCTTCCTTATGTCTTCCGTCAGCAGTTCGAAATTCTTGTTGAACACCGGCTGGGGAGTAATGTCGAACTTCACCGCAACCTCCTGCGGACATCCGAGAGGCACATCCAGATACACTCTCCGGAACTTCTCAAGTCCCTTCACGAAAGCCTCGTCCCTGTAAACGTCGGAAGAATCCATCCACACCCTGCAGTCCTCCGGCAGCACTTCCGTCACAGGCACCATCCTGATGTCCGATGACCTTGAGACCACGTCAGGGTAGATGTCCACGCTCTGCTCGCTCCTGACAGACAACTGGGTGTTCGCATCAAAGACCCCGATGGAATCGATCTCATCCCCGAAAAGGGAGATTCGGAAAGGATTGTTGAAGGAATAGGAAAATATGTCCACAATACCCCCTCTGAGCGCATACTGCCCCGGTTCCGAGACGAAATCGACCTTCTCAAAACCGCTTCCGTAAAGAATCTCCCCGATTCTGTCCCTGCTGATTTCCTCCCCGACAGTCAGTTTCAGAAGCGATTTGCTGAAGGCCTCCCTGTCAGGAACCTCCTCAGCAAGAGCCTGCGGGTAGGACACCACGAAAATCGGCTTGCAGGAAGTGTCTCCCCTGACGATTTGGTCAAGCGCAGAAGTCCTCTGCACCCTGAGGGTTGCCCTGTAGTTGCTCCTCTCAAGATTCCGTCCGGTTCCCGTCAGAAGAAAGACCCTGTCCCCTTCCACAAGATTGTAAAGATCTGCTGCACAATACTCTGCACTCTCCTTGTCCGGAAGAACAACAAGATGCATACCTTCCCTGGCAACCTGTGAAAGGACGAACCAGCGCGCTGAAAGGAAAAGTCCGCTGCAGAAAACAGCCCCAGAAGAAGCCGATTTGGCGGAAAGTTCCTCCGTTTTCTTTGAACTTATCAACATTTGACCCGATTTTTCTGTTAATAACCTATTGAAAACCCTGTTAAAAAGTTTTAAAAACTAAATTATGACCTTACAAAAATCCGCATACCGGAAGACAAAAACGAAAAAGCAACAGGTGCGAACAATTTTTTCCAAAAAATGACCAAATAGGTTCTCAACAATTTAAGGTATATGTAATATATTGATATTCAATATATATATAATACTTGTCAACATTTCAACAGCAATATAAGAAACAAGACTTATTAAAAAATAAACTATATTTGTATTTGTAATTTTTTGATACTGATATGGCGGAAGTGTTCGACCCTCACAGAATCGAGGGCAAAGATAAGGATTTGGACGGAATAATCAGACCGCAGGACCTTAATGAATTCACCGGACAGGACAAGATAATCTCAAACCTCAAGATTTTCGTGCAGGCCGCGAAGATGAGAGGGGAGTCCCTGGACCACGTTCTTTTCCACGGCCCTCCTGGATTGGGGAAGACCACTCTGGCGCACATCATAGCCAATGAGTTGGGTGTGAATATGAAAGTAACTTCCGGGCCGGTCCTTGACAAACCCGGTGACCTTGCCGGGCTTCTCACTTCGCTGGACGAAGGGGATGTACTTTTCATCGATGAGATCCACCGCCTTTCCCCCGTCGTTGAGGAATACCTATATTCCGCTATGGAGGACTTTGTCATAGACATAATGATTGACAAGGGACCGGGTGCCCGTTCCGTCCGCATCTCCCTGAATCCTTTCACACTTGTCGGGGCGACCACCCGAAGCGGCCTTCTGACATCACCTCTGAGAGCCCGTTTCGGAATAAAATGCGCCCTTGAGTACTACGACACCGCCAATCTGGTACATATAGTGAAAAGGAGTGCATCTATATTAAATATAGGTATAGAGGAGGATGCAGCCTTTGAGATTGCCCTCAGAAGCCGTGGAACGCCCCGGATTGCAAACTCGCTTCTGCGGCGGGTAAGGGACTTCGCCCAGGTGGTCGGAAACGGTCAGATCGATTTGAAGATTGCCCGCTATGCCCTTGACGCGCTGAACATCGACAAGAGGGGACTGGACGCAATCGACAACAAGATTCTCAGAACCATCATCACGAAGTTCAACGGCGGACCCGTCGGGGCGAACACCATTGCGACGGCGGTGGGGGAGGACCAGGGGTCACTTGAGGAGGTCTATGAACCGTTCCTCATCAAGGAAGGATTCATCGTCAGGACTCCGAGGGGGAGGGAAGCTACATCCCTTGCCTACAGGCATCTGGGACTTGAACCGTCGCAAGGTCCTGATTCTCCATCTCTTTTTTGATACTTATTTTGTTTAAGTGCATAAAAATCCGTAAAATTGTGCCGAAATTTCAATACACACTATAAAATGGCCGAAAAATTAATTTCTAAGATTCCTGAGGGACCTTTGTCTGAGAAATGGACAAAGCACAAATCTCAGATCCGTGTTGTCAGTCCGGGCAACAAAAGGAAACTCGAAGTCATTGTCATAGGAACAGGTCTCGGAGGAGCGTCTGCAGCTGCTTCTCTCGGAGAACTTGGCTATAACGTCAAAGTGTTCTGCATCAGCGATTCACCTCGTCGCGCCCACTCAATCGCGGCACAGGGAGGTATCAATGCGGCAAAGAACTACCAGAACGACAACGACTCCATCTACCGTCTTTTCTATGACACAATCAAGGGTGGTGACTACAGAAGCCGCGAAGCCAATGTGTACCGTCTTGCGGAGGTCAGCAACAACATCATCGACCAGTGCGTTGCACAGGGCGTTCCTTTCGCAAGGGAGTACGGCGGACTTCTCGCCAACCGCTCTTTCGGAGGTGCGCAGGTCAGCCGTACCTTCTACGCCCGCGGACAAACCGGACAGCAGCTTCTTCTGGGTGCATACGCAGCTCTCAACAGGCAGATTGCAGCTGGAACCGTGAAGAGCTACCCTCGTCACGAAATGCTTGATCTGGTTCTCATCAACGGAGAAGCAAAGGGAATTATCGCCAGGAATCTCGTTACTGGAGAAATTGAAAGATTCGGAGCACACGCCGTAGTCATTGCTTCCGGTGGATACGGAAACACCTACTTCCTCTCTACCAACGCAATGAACAGCAACGGTTCTGCGGCCTGGCAGTGCTACAAGAAAGGCGCTTTCTTCGCAAATCCTTGTTTTGCCCAGATTCACCCGACCTGTATTCCGGTTCACGGAGAGCAGCAGTCAAAACTGACCCTTATGTCAGAGTCACTGCGCAACGACGGCCGTATCTGGGTTCCTAAGAAGAAAGAGGATGTGGAGAAACTCCGCAAACATCAGATCAAACCTTCGGACATCGCAGAAGAGGACAGGGACTACTACCTTGAGCGCCGCTATCCTGCATTCGGAAACCTCGTGCCTCGTGACGTGGCTTCCCGTGCCGCAAAAGAGCGCTGTGACGCCGGCTACGGTGTGAACGAGACAGGTCTGGCAGTCTTCCTTGATTTCAAGACAGCCATCGAGCGCCTCGGAGAGGATATTATCAGAAAGAGATACGGAAACCTCTTCCAGATGTACGAGAAAATCACGGCAACCAACCCTTACAAGGAGCCGATGATGATCTACCCTGCAATCCACTACACAATGGGAGGAATCTGGGTTGACTACAACCTTATGACCACCATCCCTGGTCTTTACGCAATCGGTGAGGCAAACTTCTCCGATCACGGTGGAAACAGGCTCGGTGCATCAGCCCTTATGCAGGGTCTTGCAGACGGTTATTTCATCCTTCCATACACTATCGGAGACTACCTTGCATCCAAGTTCAAGGAGCCGAAGACAGACACCAATGCTCCTGAGTTTGCAGAGGCTGAGAAGGCAGTCCGTGCCAAGATTGAAAAACTCTTCTCAATCAAGGGTAAGGAGAGCGTGGACACAATCCACAAGCGTCTGGGACACATTATGTGGGAGTATGTCGGAATGGCCCGCAACGCAGAAGGTCTGAAGGAAGGTATCAAACGCATTCAGGAACTCAAGAAGGAATTCTGGAGCAATGTCTATGTTGCAGGTGAGAACGGTGAGTTCAACCAGGAACTTGAGAAGGCTCTCAGGCTTGCCGACTTCCTTGAAATCGGTGAACTTATGGCCCGTGACGCACTCAACAGAAACGAATCCTGCGGAGGTCACTTCCGTGAGGAGTACCAGACAGAGGACGGAGAGACCAAGCGTGACGACGAAAACTATATGTATGTAGCCGCGTGGGAGTACAAGGGCGAGGGCGTTGAGCCTGAGCTCCACAAGGAACCTCTCAAGTACGAGAACATAAAGATAGCTACCAGAAACTATAAAGACTGATTTGAAATGGATTTGACTTTGAAAGTATGGCGTCAGAAAAACGCCAAGTCTAAGGGTCACTTTGAGACCTATAAGGTCAGGAATATCTCTCCTGACAGCTCTTTCCTCGAGATGCTTGACATTCTGAATGAGCAGCTGATTTCAGAGGGTATTGATCCGGTAGCTGTTGAGAAAGGCTGCAAGAGCTCCGGCCCTGTGTCATTCGACCATGACTGCCGCGAGGGAATCTGCGGTGCCTGCTCACTATACATCAACGGTAGGGCACACGGCCCAGACGATGAGGTGACAACCTGCCAGCTGCATATGCGCAAGTTCAAGGACGGTGACACAATCACCATCGAGCCTTGGAGAAGCAAGGGATTCCCTGTAATCAAGGACCTTGTCGTTGACCGTCAGGCATTTGACAAGATTCTTCAGGCAGGTGGATTCGTTTCAGTGGGAACCGGCGGTGTTCCTGACGGAAATGCAATTCCTATCCCTCAGGAGAAGGCAGAGGAGAGCATGGACGGAGCAGCCTGCATCGGATGCGGTGCCTGTGTGGCCACCTGCAAGAACGGTTCAGCAATGCTCTTCGTTGCAGCCCGCGTTAGTTCACTCGCACTTCTGCCACAGGGCAAGGTTGAGGGAGCGAAACGTGCAAAGGCTATGGTTGCAAAGATGGACGAGCTCGGCTTCGGTGCCTGCACCAACACGAGGGCTTGCGAGATGGAATGTCCTAAGCACATTACCGTCAATCATATAGCAAGGCTCAATCGCGAATTCCTTTGCGCAAAGTTCAAGGACTAGTCGTCTGCTTATAAATTGAAAGAGGAGGTCCTCTACAAGTTTTCTAGGCTTGTGAGGACCTCCTTTTTAGTTATCTGTGGGTGTGATTGTTTGTTTTTATAAAATTTATATATATATTCGCCCTTTCAAAGTGTTATCAAATGAAGACTGTGATACCATATTCCATTCATTCATGCACCCGTGACATTCTACGGGGGGGATCATAATTCTTTTATAAAACATTTATTTTCTTACTGTTGTGACTTCCGATCATTACATCGGAAGTGTTTGTCGTTTGTTTAGTCAGTAACCCAATTTAACAAATAAATATGAAAAAGAAAGTGAATCCAATCCTTCCGGAGACGGAATATTCCGCTCCCGAGATGGCGGTGCTTGAATTCAGCGCCGAAAATGTTGTGTGTCAGAGTTACAATGCTCAGGGTCTTCAAGATTTCGATAAAGACAGCGTTAATCTGGTTGATGAATCCACAGTCTGGGACTTTTAATATTTGATGCTATGAAAACTACGAAAAGATTTCTATATTTTGCAGCGGTTTCATCGCTTTTGTTTGCCGCCTGCAGCCGGGAGGATGTCGTTCCTGAAGAGAACTTTACCCCGGGGGAAAACACTGGTAAAACCTATCCCGTATATTTCGGTGCAGAAGCCACTCTTAATGATGCTGCTTCGGGTGATGATATTACTGCGGGAACAAAGGTTTCTTTGACTCCTGATGCAGATGATTCTTCTTTTAAAGCAAGTTGGGATTATCTTGACAGAGGAAGTATTCAATATTCAAGCAAACTTGTGACGAGTGCTAAAAATCCTGCAACTTGGAATGGTGAGTCATTTTTTGTAAATTTTTACCCATACGCAGAATCACCATCAAATTGGAAATATACTTTGATATATCCGGAAACACCAAAATCCGGACAAAATCGTGTTCAGGAAGGAAGTAAGTATAACTCTGAATATGATCTTATGATTGGAAATGCCGAAGTCACCTATGCGAATCCAGGTTTTTATGACAATGGAGACAAAATCATCTTCAATATGCTTCGCGAGACAGGAATAGCATATTTCCATATTAAAAGCAATCTGGGTGAAGATGAAACCCTCGTGTCTGCAACCCTTACTGTTGACGGAGGAACTAAACCTATCGCTTATGAAAAGGTTTCTCTTCATTCATTTTATTATTCTGAAGGATTCGAGTATTCAGGGAATGAGTATAATTCAATAAATCTGACCTTTAAAGAGGGAACGGCTCCAAGTGCCAATGATTTCAAACTTTGGTTCAATGTCCTGCCGACGAAATACAATTCCTCAACTCTTGTAATTGAGACAACAGCTCGTAAACTTACTCTGACCAAAAAGGCAGGTAAAGATCCATATTCTTACGACACACAGAAATTATATAAAGTCACACGTACTGTTGCATTTCCGAATGCGATCACTTTCGCAACAGTTGAGGGAGGAACACTCTCGGCCGACCGTTCAGAAGCTACCAGTGGTACTACTGTTACTTTGACTGCAACTGCAAATAAAGATTATTATTTCAATAATGACTGGAGTGTGACGGGTAAAAATGGAAATCCTGTAGAAGTAACAGGAAATACCTTTATAATGCCGGCATATCCTGTTACTGTTACTGGTACTTTCACTAAGCAGTCAGGTGGGGACGATAATAGAACCAATCTTTCAGCTGATGGTAAAATTGCAAACTGTTACATTGTTCCTCCAACAGCTGATTTGAAATATAAATTCCTGACTAATAATATCAATGGTCCAGTGGGCGATGTCACGACCTGTGATGTTCTTTGGGAGTCATTCGGTACAAGCACCGCACCGAATGTCGGAGATCTTGTAAAATATGTTTCCTATTCTGATGGTTACATTTCTTTCACAACTACCGGGAATGCAGGAAATGCTCTTATCGCTGCCAAGGATGCTGATGGTGTTATTCTTTGGTCTTGGCATATATGGATAACTGAAACAAAAGATATAACTATTGCAAGTACTACATTACTAGATAGGAATCTTGGTGCAACAAGTTCCGTTAAAGGTTCAGTTGGAGCATTAGGTCTTTATTATCAATGGGGAAGAAAGGATCCTTTTATTGGATCTTCAAGTACGACTACTGGTACAAAAGCTAAAATTTCAACAGTTTGGCCAGACGATGTGGCATCATCTGACGAAACAGGTAATCTTGCTTGGGCAAATAAGCATCCAATGACATACATAACAAAACATACTAGTACTTTTCATTGGTTTTCGATAGGAGCAGACAATAAATATAATTGGATTACTGCGGATAGTAAAAAAACAGCGTATGATCCTTGTCCTTTCGGATATATGGTGCCATCTACGACATCGTGGCCAAATTTAACTGATAATAATATTGGTTTTGAGGACACTATTAATCACGGTGTATATATCGGAGAGTATTGGTTCCCTTACGCCGGTTTTCTTTCAAATACTAATGCCTCATCATTCCAAAGTATTTCAAGTGAATTGGCTTTCTGGCTTAACGACCCTTCAAGTAATACTTCATATCTAAGTATATGACAAAAATTTGAAAATATCGATTCGATAACGGTTTGTGTGG
>CAMFBM010000019.1 GCA_945948555.1 uncultured Bacteroidales bacterium
TTTTTCGATGAAAGTTTTTCTCTTTTTTAATGTTTTTTCTTTTTCTTAATGTCTTGTGCGGCTTTTTTACACTTTCCGGCAGCAATCCACCCCAAGATGCCTAAGCACATATTTCATCTGAAACACAAAGAAAATATTTCCCGTGAAATTCATTCGCCACAGCCAAAGGCAACAGGATGCTCTCTATGGCCTTCTCGCGTGGCGAGTGAGGACAAATTTGCCGCATTGGACACAACGGATGCCACTACAAAGGCTTGTAGGCACGATACCTGTGCCGAATGAATTTCACTGGAGGTGATTACTGTTGTTCTCAGCAAATCTCAAAAATTATTTTGGCAGGAAACCCTTTTCGATGAGAAGTTCAGCGATCTGTACCGCATTGGTAGCGGCGCCTTTACGAAGGTTGTCTGCGACGCACCAGAAATTCAGTCCGGACTTCACGGACGGGTCGCGGCGGATGCGGCCCACGAAGACCTCATTCTTGCCCCAGGCGAACAGAGGCATAGGGTAGATGTTGTTCTGAGGGTCGTCCTGAACGATGACTCCCGGCATATTCTCCATCAGGGAACGAACCTGCTCAAGGGTGAAGTCCTTCTCAAATTCGAGGTTGACAGACTCGGAGTGGCCGCCCTGGACTGGCACGCGGACGGTTGTCGGAGAAACGCCGATGGTGTCGTCACGGAGAATCTTGTGGGTCTCGTTGACCATCTTCATCTCTTCCTTGGTGTAACCGGTTTCAAGGAAGGAGTCGATGTGAGGAAGAATGTTCTGGTCGATCGGATATGGGTAAACGGCAGGGTATTCTCCCCACTTCTTTCCCTCCCTCTCAGCCTTCATCTGATCCACGGCCTTGTAGCCCGTTCCTGTTACAGATTGGTAGGTAGAAACAACTATCCTCTTGATTCTAAATGCCTTGTGCAGGGGAGCCAGAGGCAGAAGCATCTGGATTGTGGAGCAGTTCGGGTTTGCAATGATGTAGTCGGACTCCTCAAGGACATCCCCGTTGATTTCCGGAACGACGAGTTTCTTGGTCGGGTCCATTCTCCATTGTGAGGAGTTGTCAACCACGCGGCAGCCCACGGCAGCGAATTTCGGAGCCAGTTCTGCGGAAGTGCTTCCTCCAGCGGAGAAGAGGGCCAGGTCCGGACGGGCAGCAATTGCGTCATCCGCGCTGACCACCGAGTATTCTTTGCCCTGGAACGTTATTTTGCGGCCAACAGATTTTGCCGAGGCCACGGGATAGAGTTCTGTTACGGGGAAGTTCCTTTCCGCAAGCACTTCCAACATACGGGTGCCTACCAGTCCTGTGGCACCTACTACTGCTACTTTCATCGTTATTTTTTTATTCTTTTTAATATTCCATTACAAACTTCCCATCTTCGACAGACGCGACAGGGATACCCGCTTCGCCCGAAAAGACAGGCAGTACCTACTGAAGGATGTCATTGAGTACCCCTGAGGCAGTCTGACGCGCACCGGCACCTGCTCCCTGAACGACCAGAGGAGACGGATAGAACTCAGTCGTGATGATTGCCGAGTTGTCCGTTCCGCAGAGGTTGAACAGAGGATTTGACGGAGCGACATTCTCCAGACCGATTCTGGCCCTGTAGCCGAAAGGAGAGTTCTCATCCTTTACAAGGGATGCAACGAACCTCTGCCTGAGACCTTTGCTGTCCGCTTCCCTGTACCTTGCAGCAAAGACTTCCTCATTCTGCTCCAGCATCTTGTAGAACTCTGGAATTTTCACGGAGAAGAACTCCGGACCCAGAATTGGGCAAATCTCCACATCCTTCTCGTCGATGCCCACTCCTGCCTCACGGGAGAGGATGAGCAGTTTGCGGAGCACATCCCTTCCGCTTAAATCCAGACGCGGGTCCGGCTCGGTATAGCCCGCATCCTGAGCCTGCCTGACCACCTGTGCGAACGTTCCGCCTTCGCCACCTTTGTAGGTACTGAAGATGTAGTTCAGCGTTCCTGAAAGCACGGCCTCGATGCGGATGATTTCATCCCCGCTGTTGACACTGCGCGAGATGGACTCCAGAATCGGAAGAGCCGCGCCGACGGTTGTTTCATATTTCAGTGACGCGCCATTCTCAAGGGCAGACTGTTTCAACATCCTGTACTGCTTGTACGGAGCAGAGAAGGTGATCTTGTTGCAGGCAACCACCGAATAGCCGCTCTTGAAAAGGTTCATATACTTGTAGGCTATGTCCGAAGAGGCCGTGCAGTCCACGAACACGGAGTTTTCAAGGGAAAGTTCCGCAAGCCTTTCAAAATAAGCCTCATCCGCAGCGCTCTCGCCTCCTGCGAGCAACTCACCTGCATTGTCAAGATTCAGTCCGGACTTGTCAATGACAAACTTGCGGCTGTTGGACAATCCGCACACATGCAGTCTCTTGCCGGTGCGCTGCGCTATCTTTTCCCCGTTGCGGGCGATGATTTCCACAAGGGCCTTGCCCACAACCCCGAAACCGGCAATGAATAGATTGATGTCCTTCAGCGTAGTCTTGTCAAAGAACTCATTGTGAATGTGAAGAATAGCGGCATCCGCATCCTTGGAGGAGATGATGACCGAGACATTCCTTTCGGAAGAGCCCTGAGCAATCGCCCTTACCGGAATGCTGTGCCTTCCCAAAGCTGCCAGCATCCTGCCAGTGGAACCGCTCTGGTTCAGAAGGTCGTCCCCCACGAGGCAGACAATGGAATAGCCCTTCTCAACCTTCAGCGGATTGAGTTTCCCGAGGGAGATTTCGTAGGCAAAACACCTGTCGGCAGCCTCCTTTGCCTTTTCCGCATCTTTAGACGACACGGCTATGCACATCGTGTGCACCGAAGAGGCCTGAGTGATGAGTATTATGTTGATGTCATTCTGACTCAGAGTCTCGAAAAGCCTGCTGGAGAATCCCGGAATGCCGACCATCCCGCTTCCCTCCAGAGAGAGAAGGGCGATGTCGTCGGAATTGGAAATCCCAATGAGTTTCTCCCTGCCGCGAGGAGGATTCTTCTCGATGAGCGTTCCGAAAGCCTCCGGCTCGAAAGTGTCTTTCACATAGATTGGGATACCCTCGGATATGACCGGCTGGATAGTCGGCGGGTAAATCACCTTCGCCCCGAAATGTGAGAGTTCGGAAGCCGCACGGTAGGATATGTGCTTGATTGTGCGCGCCGTTGGGACGATTTTCGGATTGGCCGTCATCATACCCGGCACATCGGTCCATATTTCCAGAATGCGCGCGTTGCACCCGACTGCGAACAATGAGGCGGAATAGTCAGATCCTCCCCTTCCGAGAGTCGTCGTCCTTTTGCAGCTGTCGGAAGCGATGAATCCCGGCATCACGAAAAGCTGGGTAATAGGATTCTTCTCAATCATCTGCTTGACCTTGTAATAGGTCTTCTGGACATCAGCCACGTTCTTTCCTCCGCGGGAGACAGTCCTGATGATTTCGCGGGAATCAACCCATTTGGTCGCTATTCCGATGGATGAGAGTTTGGTGGCAATAATCTTTGTGGACCACAGCTCACCGAAACTCTGGATTGCGTCAAGGCTTGCCGGGGACAACTCTCCAAGAAGGCAGACACCCTGGGCAATTCCCCTGAGCGAATCGAAAAGCGAGTCACAGACATCCAGCGACTCCTCGTGCTTCTCCAGAGGCAGGAGTTCCCGGATAATCCCGTGATGTCTTTCCTGCAATGCGTCAATCAGTTGCTTGTAGGACTCGTCACGCCTTGCAGCAAGATTGCCTATGTTGATAAGGGTGTCCGTGCAGCCGCTGATTGCGGAAACCACAAGTATGGTGCGGTCACGCTCCACTGCCTTTGAGACAATGTCCACGACCTTTGACATCGCGTCGGTGGTGGCGACGGAAGTGCCGCCGAATTTCATCACTTGCATATATAATAATTGTTATATATTTACTCTTTTATTGTATATATATTTATATATCAAATATTAACCTCTATCCAAGCAGTGGCTCGATTATCTTCGTCAACTGCTCCCATTCGAGAAGGAAACCATCGTGGCCGAAATCTGATGTAATTTCAAAATATTCTGCATTCTTTATGCACGATGCCATATATTTCTGCTCCTCAACGGGAAAGAGACTGTCACTGTCTATTCCGATTACGACACATTTCACAGGGATGCTGCCCAATGCCTTTTCCACTCCTCCCCGGCCTCTGCCGACATTGTTGCTGTCAACCGACAGAGTCAGGTAATAATATGAATAGGCATCAAACCTGTCGGCAAGTTTCTTCCCCTGATACCTCTGATATGATCCTGCCCTGTCCGCAAAGAGACAATCCACATCCTGTTCAGCCTGTGTGGAATTATACCCCTTGTAACTTCTGTAGGATATCATAGCAATACTCCTGGCGCAACGCAGGCCAATATTTCCTCCCTCCAAAGAGACACAGGCTCTGAAAGAGGAATCTGCCTCAAGGGCCATTCTCTGAGATTCATTGCTTGCGGTCAGCCACGGTGTAGTCCTTGCTCCGCACGCGATGAACACTGCCCTCGTCACAAGTTCCGGCTCCATCACCGTCCATTCTATTGCCTGGAATCCCCCTATTGATCCTCCTATCATCAAATCGATTCTGGTAATGCCCAGATGCCTGCACAGAATGGCCTCGGCCCGGACCATATCCCTCACCGTGACTTTCGGGAAAGAAAAGAAATATGGTCTACCAGTGGACGGGTCTACGGAGGCAGGTCCGGAAGAACCGTATGCCGAACCGATCATATTGACACATATTACATAATATTTGTCCGTGTCAAACAGCCTTCCCGGACCCACCATCTCCGGCCACCACTCCTGGGCATCGGAATTGGCGGTCAGCGCGTGACAAATCCAGATTACCTTCCTGCTGTCTCCCCTGCTCCAGGGAACAGGAGAAGTATGATACACCAACCGGAGACCGCTGATGCTGCCTCCTGCCTCAAACTCGAAAGCCTCATTGTGAATATACTCGTGACGGACCATATTGTGCGCTTGACCGTATTAAGAGGGTAAAGCGGACAAAAGTATGATATTTTTTGTTTTTATGAAAATTTTCCCACAGGAAGTATTTCAAAAAACACGTGGAGAAATCCCCGGGTATTGTCCCTCAAAGATTTCTCCACGTCCTTCGCTTGGTCAAAATGACAGTCGGATGATTTCCAAACCGACATTAAGTTGGTATCCAAACCGATATCCAACTGGCACCTAAAAGTTGAATAAAAAGTGGGGATTCAAGGCGCAGGCCGAAACCAAATACCGCAGCAACCTGATGGTTGTGAGGATTTTGGTGAGGACTGCAACGCAGAAGCCACCCTTTTATGCAAATTTTTACTCCTCCTTGTCCTGTTCGAGGTAAGCCTTTAGGAGCTTCTCCTGAACATCCCCCGGCACCGGCTGGAAATCAGCAAAATTCATTGTAAATGTCGCACTTCCAGAAGTAAGGGAGCTGAGTGAGGTCGAGTACCTGTAGAGTTCTGCAAGAGGAACCCTTGCCTTGATTACATCGAAGCCACGGTCAGTGCCCATTCCCTCGATGAGGGCCCTGCGGTTCTGCAGGTCTGACATACAGGAACCCATATATTCTGTCGGAGTCATTACCTCAAGATTGTAAATCGGCTCCATAATCTTCGGACCCGCATTGCGGAAGGCCTCCTTGAAGGCGTTGCGGGCTGCAAGCACGAATGAGATTTCATTGGAGTCAACCGGGTGCATCTTTCCGTCATAGACATAGACACGGATGTCGCGGGCAAGAGATCCGGTGAGAGGACCTTCGCTCATCTTTTCCATAATACCCTTGAGGATTGCCGGCATAAAGCGTGCATCGATGGCACCTCCGACAACGCAGTTGTAGAACTCGAGTTTTCCTCCCCAGGCGAGGTCGTAGGTTTCCTTGCCCTTGATGTTCAGAACGAGTTCACGGCCACCTACCTTGAATCTGTTGCCCGGATCCTCTCCCTCAACATATGGGCAGACAAGAAGATGGACTTCACCGAACTGACCGGCTCCACCGGACTGTTTCTTGTGACGGTAGTCTGCGGCGGCAACCTTTGTGATGGTCTCCCTGTAGGAGATTCTCGGAGCACTGAGGTCGATTTCGATCTTGTTCTCGTTCAGGAGTCTCCACCTGACCACATTGATGTGCTGCTCGCCCTGTCCCTTGAGGATGGTCTGCTTCATCTCCTTTGAGTACTCGACGATGATTGTAGGGTCCTCTGCGGAAATCTTTCCGAGAGCCTCGTTCATCTTCTCGTCATCCTTGTTGTTCTTGGCCTTGATGGCGGTGCGGTACTTGGAAGCAGGGAATTTGATGTGCTCGTAGGCGATTTCAGTGCCAGGCTGTGAAAGGGTGACATTGGTCTTTGCCGCACGGAGTTTCACTGTACATCCGATGTCTCCGGCATAGAGGTCCGTCACTTTCTCCTTCTTCTTTCCTGCAACCGCGTAAATAGTGGTGATTCTTTCCTTGTCACCGGTTTCAGGATTCTCAAGGTCCTGTCCTTCAGTAAGTTCTCCGGACATAACCTTGAAATAGGCGACCTCTCCGAGATGCTGCTCGACGGCAGTCTTGTAGATGAATATGCTTGTCGGAGCATCCTGTTTGCACTCGATTTCCTGTCCGTCGATTGTGAGAGCCTTCCTGTCCGCCGGGGAAGAAGCGACCTTTATGGTGAACTCCATCAGCCTCTTCACTCCGATATCCTTCTTTGCAGAGAGGCAGAACACAGGAAGCACCTCACCGGCCTTGCAACCTATTCCGATTCCTTTGCGGATCTCATCCTCAGTGAGAACTCCCGCGTCGAAGAACTTCTCCATCAGGGTCTCATCGTACTCGGCAGCCCTTTCAATCAGCTCTGCGCGGAGAGCCTCGGCCTCGTCCTTGTACTGGTCTGGAATCTCAAGGTCCTCCCTCTTTCCATCCTCGCCGATGAAGTGGTAATACTTCATTTTGAGGACATCGATGAAACCGTCAAATGACGGACCCGGATTCACAGGGAACTGGATGAGAACCGGTTTCTTTCCGAATGCCTCCTTCATCGAGTCGAGAGTGGTTTCCCAGGATGCCTTCTCGCCGTCCAGCTGGTTGATTCCGACAATTAGAGGAATGTCGTACTGCTCCGCATATCTTGAGAATATTTCAGTTCCAACCTCAACACCCTGCTGTGCATTGATGAGCAGAACGCCTGTATCGCAAACCTTGAAAGCAGAAACGGCTCCTCCGACAAAATCGTCGGCACCCGGAGTGTCCACTATGTTGAACTTGGTGTCCATAAACTCCGCGTAAAGAGGAGTGGCATAAATTGACCTCTGGTTGATCTGTTCAATCTCAGCATTGTCCGACACAGTGTTCTTTGCCTCGACGGTACCGCGCCTGTCAATGACTTTGCCCTCGAAGAGCATCGCTTCAGACAACGTGGTCTTGCCGGACTTGGTGCTGCCGAGAAGAACCACGTTACGGATGTTTTGGGTTGAATACGCTTTCATCGCTTTTGTTATTATATGTGTTAGTTTTATTTTCATTACGCCGCTCGGGCGGCATATCCTCGCAAACTTAATGAAAAGTTTTGTAAAGTCAAAGAATACGGCAAAAAACAGTGTTTCGTAATGAAAGTGTGCAGGTTTTTATTCAAAACACGATGTTTATTGAAAAATTATGGATATGTTTGCAGGACAATACCTGACAAGGATTTTCAAGAGCTACGATAGTACTGATTCAACAATATTAACTAACACTAACTGTAAAACTGTTATGACCAATCTTTTTTACCTTGTCCCTGCAGCCGCCGTCCTGGCCCTGCTTTTCGCCTGGATTTTCTTCAGGCAGATGATGAAGGAGAGCGAAGGGACGGCCACTATGAAAGACATCGCGAAATTCGTCCGTGAAGGCGCGATGGCCTACCTGAAACAGCAGTACAAAGTCGTAACCATCGTCTTTGTCATCCTCGCAATCTTCTTCGCAATCCTGGCCTACGGTTTCGGCGTTCAGAACTCCTGGGTTCCATTCGCATTCCTGACAGGCGGTTTCTTCTCCGGACTTGCCGGCTTCGTGGGAATGAAGACGGCCACCTACGCATCCTCAAGGACGGCCAATGCCGCAAGGAGGTCCCTCAATTCCGGACTCAAGATTGCATTCCGCTCCGGAGCCGTAATGGGACTGACCGTTGTGGGACTGGGTCTTCTGGACATCTCCGTCTGGTACCTGATTCTTGACTGGTTTGTCGGGGCTGAGGGTGCACAGAAACTCGTGATCATCACGACCACAATGCTCACATTCGGAATGGGAGCATCCACGCAGGCTCTTTTTGCAAGGGTCGGCGGCGGGATCTACACCAAAGCCGCTGACGTGGGAGCCGACCTTGTCGGAAAAGTCGAGGCGGGCATCCCTGAAGACGACCCTCGAAACCCTGCCACAATCGCAGACAATGTGGGCGACAACGTGGGTGACGTTGCCGGAATGGGAGCCGACCTGTATGAGTCCTACTGCGGATCCATCCTCGCGACTGCAGCTCTCGGAGCATCGGCCTTCTACGCAGGAGGTCCCGACATCCAGATGAAGGCGGTCTTCGCCCCTATGATCATCGCGGCAATAGGCGTAATATTGTCTATAATAGGCATATATACCGTAAGGACAAAGGAAGGGGCCGGAATGGGCAAACTTCTGAAATCACTCAGCTTCGGAACCAATCTCAGCTCGATTCTCATTGCCGGGGCATCCTTCGGCATCCTCTACCTGCTTCAGATTCCGAACTGGGTGGGTGTTTCCTGCTCCGTGGTTGTCGGACTTCTCGCAGGGGTAATAATCGGACAGTCAACCGAGTACTACACCTCGCACTCCTACAGGCCTACACAGAAGCTTGCGGAGAGTTCTCAGACGGGTCCCGCGACTGTTATCATTTCGGGAGTGGGTCTGGGAATGATTTCGACGGCAATACCCGTGATTACAATCGCTGTGGCCATCCTGCTTTCCTACCTCTGTGCCATCGGCTTTGACTTCAGGGAGATGCTCTCGGCGGAGAATCTCAGCCTGGGACTCTACGGAATCGGAATCGCGGCAGTAGGTATGCTTTCAACCCTCGGAATCACCCTTGCCACAGACGCCTACGGCCCGATTGCCGACAATGCCGGCGGAAATGCCCAGATGAGCGGTCTTGAGCCGGAAGTAAGGCAGCGCACCGATGTGCTCGATGCCCTCGGAAACACCACGGCTGCAACAGGAAAGGGCTTTGCCATCGGTTCCGCAGCCCTCACCGCCCTGGCCCTTCTCGCTTCCTACATTGAAGAAATCAAGATAGGGCTGTCCCACATCGGAAAGACCATAGTCTCGACAGCCGGTGAGGTAATTTCTCCGGAGGCGGCCACAATCCCTGATGTAATGGCCTACTATCAGGTCGATCTGATGAATCCGGTGGTTCTCGTAGGAATCTTCATCGGAGCAATGATGTCCTTCCTCTTCTGCGGTCTGACAATGAACGCCGTAGGTCGTGCCGCGCAGAAGATGGTGGCCGAGGTCCGCAGGCAGTTCAGGGAAATCAAGGGAATACTCACCAATGAGGCCACCCCTGACTATGCAAGATGCGTGGAAATCTCCACGAAAGGAGCACAGAGGGAAATGCTCGTGCCTTCAATCATTGCAATCGCAGTTCCCGTCATCGTAGGACTGGTCCTCGGAGTGCCGGGAGTAATGGGCCTTCTGATCGGAGGTCTGGGTGCAGGCTTCGTGCTGGCAATCTTTATGGCAAACTCCGGCGGAGCCTGGGACAACGCCAAGAAGTATGTCGAGGAGGGGAACCTCGGCGGGAAGAATTCAGACTGTCACAAAGCCACTGTCGTGGGTGACACTGTGGGTGACCCGTTCAAGGACACTTCAGGACCTTCGCTCAACATTCTGATCAAACTGATGAGCATGGTTTCCATCGTGATGGCCGGACTCACCGTCTGGGTTCACTGACAGACACTTTGACTTTTTTGCTGGAGAGACGGCTCTTCTCTGCCCTGAAACCCATCACGTGACTCTCTACCGAGGCGTCAATGGTGCTGGTAAGTTTCGACTCGTCGTGAGCGGAAACAGCCTCGACGAAATCGCGGACAAGAGCCATATCTCCTCCACCATATTCAACAAAGGACTGGTATCCAAATACCGCGCAGCATCACAAAAGGAATCGAGACATACGGGGACTCCCAACTCATCCAGCGTGCTCTACGAATAGTTAGTCAGGTCTTCCGGCAACAACACATTTCCAGCATCATCTTCAGGAACATTCTTAAGGAACAACATCGGGACGATGGTATAGTCATTGGCAAACGGCAATAAATTAGCCTTACGAAGAAGTTCAGTTGTCAACAGTTTACCATTCTCCTGATTTGTCCATTTGCACTCACCAACCAACAGATACTTTTTATCCAGCGATTCTGCCATTACATCAAATTCCACTTGTTCAGGTTTCTTATCCTCATTGAGAACAGAACCCCACCAGCGTTTGGCTTTACCGTAAACAATTCCATTGACCATATTCCCAGTTACAGCATCCCTGCATAGTTTTTCCCAATGCATACTCACATACTCCGAGAAATGGGTTGCCAATGCCTGTTCTAATGGCAATTTACGTCCAAGTTCGATGAACGAACGGTTAGGCACGACAAACTGATAGTAGAATGCCATAAAGGGGTCTGCGATTTTATATAGGCTCTTCTTTGCATTCTTTTCGTCAATTCCGAACGGAACATCCTTCTCTAAAAAACCGAGGTCTATGAGTTTTTTTAATGGACGTGACAGATTAGTTGCAGGCTCATTACATCTGGCAGCAATCTCAGAAATACGATTTGCACCGGAACCGATATAGGACATAATTGTAGAAGTCTTGACAATATCCTTCACATCATCTTGAAACAATTTTATCGGCTCCTCGTAAAGAGCACCATTTACAGAAAGGATATTGTGCCACAACGCATCGGAAAGTGAGTTTCTGTTTTCTCGCAGTTCCCAGTAACGAGGTACACCGCCCCATACGGCATACTCTTCAACGGCACCCACGGCATCAAGGGGCAAAGCCTCCTGAATAAACGGCAAGCGTATTGGCGTAAGTTTCATAATCTCATCAGCACGACCATAGAGTGGTGCCGTAGAATCAAGGAACATTCCATACATCATATTTTGCGATGAACCACAAAGTACAAGATTATACTTCAACTGCTTTTCATCAGCAAGTTTCTGCAACACTGACGGAAGTTCCGGGGATTGTTCAACCAGGTACGGAAATTCATCCAGGCATAACGTGAAACGCTTCTCTGTGCGATAATTGACCGCACGAAACAGGGACTCCCAATCAGGATAAGTCAACTTATCAAAATCAGGAAATATTTGCGCCACTACCTTTGCAAGTAAAGTTCTTTGGTGTTCTCCTTCCGAACGGTCGGCGAGGAAATATACATCACTGTCTGACAATACCCTTTTGATAAGTGTTGACTTACCCAAGCGTCTGCGACCGTACACTACAACCAACGAGGACCTCTCTTTTGACAGAGCGTCCCTCAGTCGTGCTATTTCTTCTATTCTATCAACGAAATTCATATCTAAAATAATTATGCAATGCAAACATAATGATTTTACAGCATAATACAATTTTTTTAAGGAATATGAAAAAAAATAACCAGCATTATCTTTTAGATGATGCTGGTTATTTTCTGAAGATTCCTAAATACAACAAACGAAGTCTATTTCTTCTCCGAGCTCAAATTCCTCTATTGTGCCTGACGCTGCAATCATTGAGAAGGTCTCCATCATCGTAAAGTTCATCTGCGGAGACTCGTATTTGTTTGCTTCTTTCATTTGCCTGCTGATTGTTTGATTGGACGAATAGGGAAGCCACCGCATTTTTCGTGCATACTGTCAGGATTCGTGGTTGATGCCCCTCCTTTGAGTATTTTCGCCGAATGAGAATATCTTGCAGTCGAAGTGTAAAGTTCAACATAGTTTGGATATTCTGAAACAAGAGCATAATTGGCTTTTGAGAGAGCATTGAACTCGGCATCAGTCAAACGATTGGTAAGTTTACCCGCGTAACGGTATCCCTCAGGAGCAATCACCATCTCTCCAATCTTCAGACTATTGTCTGACTGGAATGTCATAGAGTTCTTCAAATCGGTGATGAGAACCTTGTAGGAAGGGACACAATATCCCGGAGGACAAGGGTCATACATAGTTTTTACTGTCTCCGCCTGACTATTGTCTTCCGCTGACGCAGTTCCATTTCCCCAAAGATTCTGAATGTCGCTGCTACACCAGTTACGGCGGATATAAGCACGCTTGTTATCGGAATCATAATCATCATCAGGAATGAAACCTCCATAGAAGATTGTAGGATTACTGATACTCTCCTCGATGGATGCCTGTCCGGGTTTGAAATTGTATTTTACCCAGCCGCTCAGGGGTTTGTCATAGACTGTCTTATTTCTTTTGACAAGAGGATGAAACGGATCCTTGCGCCCCCACTGATACTGCATACCGGCATTTTCATAGCAGAACGTTCCTATTTCTTCCCTGGTCTGCGATGCCCCGAGGTTCATATTCAGGAAAGTGTAACTTCCCGCCTTAACATCCGCTACATCAGGATTATACCAGATATGCCAGCTCCATATGGTCTCCTTTGAGGCATCACGGGCATTGATTCGGGAATTGAACTGCGGGCTTCCTTCCGGGATGGTTATGACAACCCAGCCGTTCTCGAGTTTGCACTTGGTAAACTCTCCATAGAAATAGCCGCTGTCGTTACCTGTCGTGGCAATTTCCTCTGCTGTCTTACCCCTGTATGTAATCAGCCTGTAGACAACATCATTCGGAGAAAGACTGGTTTCTTCACCTGAAACAGCCACACCGTTTCCTTTGACGTTTGCAGGAAACTTGTATGTGCCAGGTTTTTTGATAAGGTAGCAGTTTGCACTCTCGTATATTGCGAGATTGTTGACAGTCGGATTGACCGGATGGATGGTGTTGAGTTGACAGGTTATTTCCGCACAGGAGAATTTCTGGGAACCCGATCCATTTGAGAAAACCTCAATGCTTACATTGGTGTACTTTCCGGGAGCGACAGCAACATCGAAAGCCTTGCTGAACTCGACCCCACCGGCACACAACAATGTAACCGACTTTGTACCGTTTGTGCGTGAGATTTCATTACCGTCAACGTCCAGACTCAAAGTGCAGGCAATGTCCTGTTCTGCCGTTACTACCACTCTGGAGACACGCACCCCGTCGTAGGAGTCGGCAAAGAGATTCGGTGTAATTCTGAGAATAGACACCGTATTCCTGAATGCCAGGGATCCGTTGCTTCCAGTTCCCGTCATAGGCATATTGAATGTGCCATATACCTGCTCAGCAGGGACATTCACGGTAAAGCCTTCGGAAGAAACTGCATTCCCATCTGCAGGATAGACTGCATACAGTTTGGCCGCATCTGCTGATGGATGAGTGGTTGCATTTGTGCTGAGGGTAGCAAGTGTCGGGTCTTCACCATCCGGGGTAGCGGTGTAAGTCGATGTAGCAGTACCGTCAGTGACAAGAACCTCATCTCCATCCTGCCATTTCACACTTACTCCGTCAAGAACGGTCTTTGTTCCGTCAATGGAAGCAGTTAGGACTGACGTCTGTTCTGCTGCTTCTGCATCTTCGCCGGTCTGAGCCGGTTCCGCCTCCTTCTGACACGAAACGAAGGTCATAAGAACGAGGATTGGAATTAATAATAGTGTTCTTTTCATTTTGTATAAAATTTGGTTATATCTATTTTTTGTTCTTTTTCTCAAACCTCATCAGGGCTTCAAGGAAATAGTAATCTGCATAAGTAAGCGGGACATCAACCTCACTGTTCGCATTGACATTACCCACACTGTGTTTGAGTAGGAAATGTCCGTTGGTGCCAGGCTCTGCAAGATACTCCGGTGAAGCCAGTGTCATTATCTGTTTTCTTGCCACTGCAAGGAATTCATCCTTTCTGGCGGGAAGATAGTCGGACAATTCCACTAAGGCAGATGCCATAATGGCCGCTGAAGACGCATCACGCACGTCATCCGGGATCTTCGGGGAATCATAATCCCAATACGGAATCCCGTCTTCCGGGAGTATAGGAATCAGCAGAGACGCCACTTTTTCCGCAAGGTCCAGATATGCAGTCTTTCCAGTCATCCTGTACATCATAGTGAAGCCGTAGAGAGCCCATGACTGCCCGCGTGCCCAGCGGGAATCGTCTGAATATCCCTGGACAGTCTGCTTCCTGCGGATTTCCCCGGTGAGCGGATTATAGTCCACAAGATGCCAGGTGCTGAAATCCGAACGGAAATGGTTCTTCATAGCAGTGTCAGCGTGCTTCAATGCGATGTCGCGAAGTCTGTCATCATTGTCTTGGCCTGCCACCCAGGCGATGAGTTCCAGATTCATCATATTGTCAATGATGACGGGAAAATCCCAGAGATTACTCTTGAAATCCCAGCTGCGGATTGAGCCGACTACAGGATTGAAGCGGGAAGAGAGTGAATGTGCTCCCTGACGTAGAACTTCAAGATATTTTTCATCTCCAGTCAGTCTGAAACCGTTGCCATAACTGCAAAACAACTGGAAACCTATGTCGTGATCCGTGGTTACATCCTTGAGAGGCTCCAGAATTTCCGTATATTTCCTGGCCAGAGACAGAATCTCATCCGAAGCGGTGTACTCGTAAACATACCACATCGACCCCGGATAAAAACCGCTGCACCACCAGTAAATATTTGATGTTACAAGTTTTCCGTTCTCATAACTGCGCGGACATTCACCCTCCTTGAGGGTGCCGGCCATAGCAATCATCTGCTTTCGGGCCGTCTCCATCACATTTTTTGTTGTCCGTGCAAGTTCCCTGTCAATGTGACTGTCACAGGACACTGCTGTCAGAAGCAGAAGAAAAACAAATAGAAAGTTCTTTCTCATACTATTCAAATATAAATTCATCACCGCTGTTGTAATTTTCAGAAGCCCCGTTCGATGTATCCGTTACAGGTCTGGTCGGGTCATCCGGGTCTTCCGGTTTCTCAGGCTCGTCCGGCAGGCCGTCGGGCTTGACATTGGTGAAAGTGACCTGGATTTTGGCCTTTTCTTCCCCGGCCTTGGTAAACTTCGTTTCAAATCCCACAAATGACACTCCGGGATTGAGGTCATCATAATAATGTCCTCCCCTGGCTTCCCAACTCTGTACATCAAGTTTATGTCCAGACGCAAGTTCCTTGAAGACAACGAACAACGTCTTTCCGTCTTTCTCAAGCCGGACGGTCTGCTGTGGAGCGAACACCACTGCATCTGCCGGGGTGGCGAACTGCCAGCGGATTAAAGGAGTCTTTCCGTTGCAAGTGGTAAATTCATCTGTAATGACCAGGTCATAGTCACCGTCACGCTCCAGAAGTTGTGCACGGCGGGAAGGATGAGCCACAAGATCATAGTCTGAAGGATAGCGGTTAATCCCGCAGCAGTCCCATCTGCTGGAAAGATTTTCCTCATCAATTTCCTGGAGAAAGGCTTTACCCTTGTAATGATAATCATTCCCATTGACAGTCATCACATTGTGACCGTGGTTGTTCAGACGCAGGACCGTCCACCTCCTGGAATTCTGTCCAACATCCCAAAGGCCGTTTGAGACCCCGCTTGCCCCTATGGCATTTTCAAGTTCTCCATAATCCTGGCGACCGAGATCCATAGCCCAGCGTACACCGTAAGCATCATAGACGAATGTAGTCCCATCCATGTGAGCGTGACTGATATTCGGACGTCCTCCTTTGATTCCGAAGAACTTGTCTGTTTCAGAGAGAGTCCAGTCCGTGTGGATAAGAACAACCGGCACCCCCAGATTACTGTCCCCGTTCGGGGCGGACCACACTTTCTGCGTCGGTGCGGGAATCTCAGCTGAGGTAAAGTCCGGATTCATAAAAGCAAACATCAGAGGCAGGAATCTGGATTCCTCAAAATCATCATCGTACAGTCCGTCATCAAGCAGACGCATCTCATTGTAGAGCAGGGTTGCATCATTGAGCCTGGAAGCGAACCACCACATCGGAAGCTTCGGCTGCTCTTCCTCGTCACAGTCGGAATAATTGAAACACTTCCCGGTCGTACCGGCCATGTTGAGGATATAATATGCACTTTTAGCGAATGCCGATTCCGGTTCGAAGAGGCCGGCATTGCTGCCGAATATTTTTTCAAGAGCCGCTATTATTATGGTCTCGTAAGTGGTACCGTACCCCCAGTACATATATCCTTCCATATATGAACCGGAAACGCCATAACCGGTGAATCCATATTCCCTGTTGCTGTTGACCGCCATTTCCAGCATCTCAACGCTCCGGGCCTTTTTCTTTTCATAACAGGCCAGAGAGGCAAGAACCAGTGATCCGTTGCAGACTGCATTCCAGTTGTTGGTCATCTTCAGAAACGAATTGCCTTCCGCCTTCGTGAAAAGGTATTTTTCCAGAGCAATCCTTGCCTTCTCCCGGGTCTTGGGTTTCAGGTATTCATAAGACCAGTCAAGACCTATGGCCACCGCTGTTGCCATTTCTGCCGCATCGAGATAATGAGAGTCGTGCCAGTCCTTGAAGGAGCAGACACTGTTTATCTCAGCCTCAATCTTTATGAGGTAATTGTAGTTCCCGGTAATCCTGTAGGCATAACTCAGATAAACAATCCTTTTGATGGCTTCCCGTGAAACGCTGAGCAACCGGTTTCCGGTAATCTTGTAACTTAAAGCAGGCTTGTTGATGAACTGGTCGCATTGTCCGATAATCGTGTTGTGAATCCGGGAGGCAACCGCATCAGACTTGACAAGATCGGCAATTCTTTCAAAATCAGCTGCTGAATAAATAAGCCTCGGATGTCCGGATGCTTCAAGAAGAGAGTAGTCCAGACCTATTGACGAGCCCGGAGCCGGGCTCTCGTCATCCCCTGACTCGGCATCTGTCTCATCGACTTCCGGATAGACCGGCTTTGCCACCTCCGGGACTGCAATCATACAGGAGACCATCAGAATTGCAGTCAGAAAAAAACATATTGCAGGATGTAATGTTCTGTGTAGTGTCATAATCAATGTGTTATTTATCTTTTCAAAACCATCTTTACCATGGCGGTGCATTTTTCTCCCGCCGGGACAACAAAGTCAAAGCCCAAACGGCAAGTTCCTTCATTGGGATAATCATATTCGTGTACAGGAGCATTGTCCTTTACAAAAAGAGAGACCTCGCAGGAGGAGATTACTTCCACTCTCATTTCCTTCCCGTTTTTTTTCAGGGAAAATGAACGCGGGGCAATCATTTCCACATCTGCAGGAGTACACATAGTCCAGCGCATCGGGACATCTGAGATTCCGGCGGTGATTTCGTCACACACGCACAATTCCCCGCTCCCAACGGCGGTGACTGTCCTCAGGGCACTGTCAACATAGGGAGCAAGAGTCTCAGACAGATTCACAACGGCTCCGTGCCGATTTCTTCCGGATATCACTTTCACAATTTCGGCCTTTCCGTTCACATTATGTTCTGCGCCGGCAACGGTCAGAGTGTTGTGTGAAGTGCTTCCTATGCGGAAAACCTGCCATCTCTGTGAACCCTGTGTCATATTCCACAAATCAACCCCTTTCGATTCAAGAGAATAGTAGTTCTGCATCCCCAGGTCCACGGCCCAGCGTACTCCTGCATTCTCGTAAATGAAAGAGCCGGCATCCATATGGGCGTGGGAGAAGGATGCCACACCTCCCTTTACGCCGAGATAAACGTCATCCGGACTGTCCCATCCGGAACGATAGATATACAGAGGGTTGACTCCTGCGTTGTACCACTGGTTCTGCTTCGGAGCCCTGACCCTTGACAAATCCACACGGGAAGCCAGAATCGGAAGCAGAGGCAGAAAACGATCCTCTTCGTACTCGCCGAAAACCAGTGAAGGATTCTTGAGATTCTCCATTTCGAGATACAGCAACGACGGATCATCGTTCTTTTGCGCGAACCAGAACTGCACAATGTTGCTATAGGCAGTGGGATTGGCATCATAGAAATTGAAACAGTTTCCCGAAGGGGCAGTCATAAACTGTACAAAACGCGCTGTGTTCAGAAAACCCGGAGATTCATTCAGGCCCTCATCAGTGCCTATGGCAGTTTCAAGCGCATCATTGAGCAAGACCTGATAGGTAGTACCGTAGTTCCAGTACTGATAGCCTTCCGGATACGCCCCGTCCGGAGCATAATTTTCAAGAACAAGACCTATTGAGGAAAGGGCATTGTCAACAATCTCACGTGCAATTTCCGGTTCATCCTCGCAGATGGCAAGAGCAGCACAGACCAGTCCTCCGTTGCAGACCTGGTTCCAGTTGTTCCTTGAACGGTAGAACCACATACTACCGTTCCCGGCCGCCCTCAGTCCTTTGTTTACAATGGCTTCACGAATTGTCTCCCGGCTCTCCGCAGACAACTCGCCGTACAGCCAGTCGTAGCCGAGTGCAAGCCCCCAGCACATCTCACCGACATCAAGAAAGTGGCCAGGGTTCCAATCTGAAAAAGAGCAGGCAGCCAGCATCTCAGCCTCTGCGCGCCTGAAATACTCCCTGTTTCCGGTCATTCTGAACGCATAGGACAGATAGAACACCCTTTTGAGCACTGTTCTTGAAACGGCAAGAAGTCTCTTCCCTTCCATCTGTCTGGTGGACACGGGCTGGGAGAGGGTCTCATCGCAGTAATCCAGGATTCTCTGATGAAAGGCACGGATTGAAGGACAGGCATCAAGCATAGAAGACACGGCCTTCTCCTCCCCCGAGTGCAGATACAAACGCGGATGGTCACACACCCTGCTGAAATCGACGGTATTTCCGGCACTCACGAGAACCGGTGCCAGGGACAGGACAGTTAATATTGTAAGTAATTTCTTCATTTTCAAATAACTCAATAGTTCCAGCCCGGAGTAGGTTCCAGATTAGGATTGCGCTGGGTCTCCACAAGAGGAACCGGCCAGATTGTCATATTATCCTTATAGTAATATTTGATCCATATTCTTCCCCACATCGCCTTAAGGCCTCCGTTCTCCACACCGGAAATGAATTTAGTGTCCTTGTATGTCCCCCATCTGACTTCATCGAAATAATTGACTCCTTCAAGGCACAGTTCAACACGACGTTCATACCTGATTTTTTCCCTGACCGCATCCTGATCACCGGTAACTTCCGGCATACCGGCACGCAGACGGATTTCGTTGACAAGGGCTATTGCCTCATCAGTCTTCCCCTGTTCATTCAAAGCCTCCGCAAGCATCAGATGCACATCCGTGTACCTGATCAGAGGCCAGTCGCATTTGCACTGGGTACGTGACGGGATGCGATTCTTTTCAGTTTCATTATATTTTCTCCACATATAGAACCAGGCCCCGACCTTGCACTTGTCGTGGTACACGTCACCACCGTCAGCTCCTCTGGTCGTTCTGTCATAAGGATAGGCAAAAACCTTGTTGAGTTGCGGCTCACCATTGTTGTGAACCGGAGAATAGCAGTTCATCACGGAATATGGAGTCCATACAGACAATTTCAGACGCGGGTCACGGCCCTCGTATGCAGCCTTGATTCTCTCTTCGTTACCGTCAGGGAGATAATATTTGGAAATGATGTCAGCTCCAATCCGGTTCACTGCATTGGAATACTCCACAGGGCTGAAGGTCTCCAGATGATTCCTGAGGAAAAACACCTCTCTCTGACTCCATTTGATTTTATTCCAGTCTTCCAGGCCCGGCACACGCGTCCACGAAAAAGGAGTGCCGTCCGCATTGGTATAGGTGTCCACAAAATCAGGATTCGGAAGCAGTTCGGTCCAACCGTCATAATGGTCGCGTGCTCCAATCATTAACTGAAGATTGTCACTGTAACCTGTCGTCTCGTCAAACTGAAGGGGGAAAATC
Organism: uncultured Bacteroidales bacterium; assembly: GCA_945948555.1. Lineage (GTDB taxonomy): Bacteria > Bacteroidota > Bacteroidia > Bacteroidales > UBA932 > Cryptobacteroides. The sequence goes on from CAMFBM010000019.1 coordinate 19,933, forward strand.
ATTTCCCGGCTTTTCTCGTTTTCGAATTTAAACAGTTCTCCCCATTCTCCTTCCCAGAGCCCGTAACCGCAATCCTTTACCTTTGCAAGATCCTCCGCTGCCTTTTCATAATCTTTCATCCACATATAAATCTGCCCTCTCAGGGCGTAGGCGGCACCTCTGGAAGGACGTCCGTAATCCGTCGTTAGAGTATTGTCGTAAATATATTTGTTCTCAATGCAGAATGTAAGATCTTCAATACACAGAGCCCAGACCTGCTCCGCCGTGGAAGTCCCACGATATGCCTCACTGCTCTCAACAGGTTCCGTATATACAGGTACTCCACGAAAGAACATATTGAGCCTGTGATAGAAGAAGGCACGGAGAAACCTTGCCTCGCACATCATACGGTTATACTTGTCTTCCGACAGGCCTGCCTTATGAAGATTGGCAATGGCATCGTTGCATCTGTGGATTCCGTCGTAGCCGAATTTCCACTCTTTTTCAATCCAGATATTTCCGGCAAGAAGCGCCGTATTGGTCAGGGTCGGTATTGAAAGAAAATATCCCGATGTGAAACCGAGAGCCTCGGCACCCTGTCTGTTCAGACCGGTAACTGAAGACTTGTTCGGGTCGGTATTGTTGATATCCTTGTTGTAGAACACATCATAGATGCCGTTGATACCGTTTTCTGCCAGTTCCTCCGTAGTCCACATATTTCCGGACACGATTGCATCACCGGGCACAGTGTCGAGAAAACTACATCCGGAAACTGCAAAATATGCAACCAACGTGAAAATTATCGTCTTTTTCATTCCAGTTTAGAAAGTAAGGTTCAATCCTATTGTATATTGTCTTGTCAGAGGATAGGTGACGGCCGAACCAATCTCCGGATCCAGTCCCGGATAAGATGTAATTGTCAACAGGTTCTCAGCCGACAGATATAACCTGAGTTTTGAAATGGCGGCTTTCTTTGAAATTTTTGAAGGAAGAGTATAACCCACCTGAATATTCTTGAGCTTGAGGTAGTCGCCTTTGTATGCCCAGAACTCACTCATTGCAGAATTGTCGCGTTCAGAGTCGATACTAAGCCGGGGATAAGTAGCATTGATATTGGTACGCGGGTCTGAAGGATTCTGATAATCATAGAAATAGTGGTCATCGGCCACCCTCCTGCTGATACCGTAGCCATTTTTTACACGCACTCCGTTATATATTTCATTGTGCCAGTATATGTCAAAACCCGCACAACCGGCCCAGAGCATATAAAAATCCACCCCTTTATAAGCGAGCGAAATATTGAGACCGAAATTATAGCGTGGAAGACTTGAACGTCCGGTAAAATTCATATCGTTGGAGTCCCCATAATTGCGGTTTCCGTTCAAATCATCGTAAATCAGGTCTCCATACCAGAGTTGATCGGGCGAGACCGTGCTCCTCCCGCTGAATGTATAGCCCTCTGCCATCATTGCACGCACCCAATTCAAGTCGGCTTCCGTCCTTATTATGCCGTCCCTCGGACCATCGTGGATGTCCGGGACTCCTCCGGCGTAATTGCCGGTACCTCTGTAAAGTTTTCTCAGATACATCTCTCCGAGAAGACGGCCCTCGGTTATGACACCTCCGAAACCACTTTGCGCGACTTCACCATAATTGTTCTCGAAGGCAATCGGATTGCCTTTATCATCATAGGTCCAGTACCTTTCCAATTCGCCCTTGTATTTAGTGACCCTGTTGTCGTTGAAAGAGAAATTGCCCTGGATACTATAAGAGAAGTCCTTGTAGCTGTCCCTCCACCCGAGTGACAATTCGACACCCTTATTGTTCACCTCTGCAATGTTTGCAGTGGCAGGTGTCACATTTCCCATTGTAATAGGAATGGACGGAGCGTAAAGAATGCCGGAAGTATGCTTGTTGTAAAGTTCCAGTTCGCCAGTCAGCCGGTTGTCGAAAAAGCCGAAATCGAAGCCAAGATTGGTTGTTGTGGTGCTTTCCCAGGAGAGTTTATCATTACCGAGTTTTGAAATGGCGAAGCCGGAAGACGGAATACCTCCGATCACAACCTTATTGGAAGAATACGTGTCCTGCCAGTCATAGTTTCCGGAAGCATTATTGCCCAGCATTCCCCAAGACCCTCTTATTTTAAAATAACTGAGCCAGCGGGAGGCAAAATCCATAAACGGTTCCTTTGCGAGATTCCAGCCAACAGAGAAAGACGGGAAATATCCCCACCTTCTTGCCGGAGAGAAACGCGATGAGCCGTCCACACGAAGATTCGCCTCAAACAGGTATTTGTTGCGCCAGGCATAGTTCACACGGCCAAAGAATGACATTAGGGACCAGGAAGCCGAAGAACTGTTCGAGGACTTCAGTTCCGCAGCCGTGTTGAGTTCTGTCAGTTCCCAGGATGACATTCCCTTTTTGCTGACATCGAACTGACTGCTCCGGTAACTAGACGTAGTAAAACCGGCAAGAATTGCTATGTCGTGGTCCTTTGCCACGGTCAAATTGTAACGGGCAAGGATTTCCGTATTGATTCTCTGCCGCTTGACAGATTTGTTGTAGATGGTAGATTCACTGAGGGCACTCTCAGTGTATCTGGTGTTGGTGACATAGTTCCAGGTACCGTTCGGGAAGCCGTAAGTGTTGTAATCATTCCAATCAGGGGAATAATTGGCCGTCCCCTCGATTGACAACCCCTTTACGGGTTTCAGAATCAAATACAGGGATATGTTGCTTTTGAAATTCTTGTTATCACCGCGTCGGCCCATCTGCTGGAAGATGTTATTGGGAGAATTTTCTTCCGATGCAGCCGCAATCCCCCATTTGTTGTCCTCGCCCGGATAAAAACCCGGAGTAGTCATCCCGATATATTCAAAACAGCGGCTTATATTTGTCACGCCAGTCCTTGAGCGCAGAACATTTACGCGGGCACCAAGAGACATCCAATTGAACACTTTTGCTTCCAGATTGGTTCTGAACTGGATTTGTCTGTAACCCGAGTCCATTCCCTTGTTGTTCATAATACCGTCAGTATCAACATATCCGAGAGACAGATAATAATTCACCCTATCGCTGCTGCCGGACACGGAAAGATTGTGTTTCTGAGTAAATCCCGTGGAAACCAGCTCCGCAAACCAATCTGTATTCGGATAAGCCATATAATTCGGTACACCATACTCATTAAGACCATTCGGGTCCTGGGCGGCAGCGCGCCATTTGTCTATGGTTGACTGGTTGAAAACAGGTGTTGATTCGACGTTCAGTGCTCCTTCATTTATGAGCTCCATATGTCGGGCATAGTCGCTGACAAAGGACAGGCTATTCTGGGCTGAAAGGAAAGAACCGCTGAAAGTATAGTTGACACTGGGTTTTCCTGAACCGCTCCTGGTGGTGACCAGAATCACTCCGTTTGCGGCACGGGATCCGTAGATGGCAGCTGAAGCAGCATCCTTCAGAATCGTTATACTGGCAATGTCTTCAGTATTGACTGCATCCATATCCCATTCTATGCCGTCCACAAGTACCAGGGGAGAATTGGAATTGAGTGTTCCGTTACCTCTTATTGTAATGGATGCCCCACTGCTACCTGGCTGACCTGAAGACTGCTGCACAGTCATTCCGGGAGACATACCGGCCAGAACACTTGAAGCATTGAGAGTTGCACGTCCCGAAATCGCATCGTCAAATTTCACCGTAGAAACAGCACCGGTCATATTTGCCTTCTTCTGTACACCGTATCCGACTACCACGGACTCCGACAACTGATCTATCTGGGCATTAAGAACGGCATCATATACTCCGGCTGCAGAGATATGGATTATATAAGGTTGAAAACCCAGGAGATTAAACTCGATGTCCGCCTCATCCCTGACGGACATCGAATACTTCCCTTCTGCATCGGATATGGTAAAATCAGAGGTCCCGTCAGCATAGGTTGCAATGACCGTGACTGCTATCAATGGTTCAGCAGCCCCGTCAGTGATTTTTCCCGAGATCACAAACGGCTTGGCCACGACAGTGGAAGCGGCAAGAAGACACAGAATAAGACAGATTAATTTTTGTTTCATAACAATTATGCGGCTATAACTTTTTTCAAGGCAAAAATACTCTGTATTGACCAGTAAATTCAGCACAAATCGTTCATTTTATAATAAAATTGTTATATTTGGAGCATTATTCAGTACAATTTCAATGAAGAAGATCATTTTTATCCTGTTCCTGTCAAGCTTTTCAATCCTCATTCAGGCTCAGATACTGACAAGCCCGAGGATATACGATGTAAATGATGGACTATCTGACAACACGGTCAGAACCATTCTTCAGGACGGGAGAGGGTACATATATTTTGGGACCAAAGACGGAGTTCACAGACTGGGGACAGGAGAAGTTAGGCACCTTCGGGCAACCTCGCAAACAGGTGCAGTCACGACAATGAATACCAACAAGCTTCTTTTACACAAAACCGAAGGACTGATGTGGGTCGCTACAATGAACGGCCTATTTCTGCTCGACCTGACTACAGAAAAAGTGACTGAGTCCACCACCCTTTTCGGAACAGAAGAACTGAAAGGAATCCATATATTGGATATCTGCTATGACAATGACGGTCTGTTGTGGATAGCAGGAAGCAATAACCTTTTCTCCTGGGACGGGAGCAGCCTGATCAAGTATTCTCTCGGCAACAGCAGCAACAAAGCACCAGATGGAGACACAAAAGCCATACTGATGGAATCGGATGGGGATATGTGGTTTGGAACCACTAAAGGGATTGCACTGTACCACAAGAATATCGGTCGTTTTTCATCCCACAGATGGTGGACGGACGGTAAGAAGAAAGATCACGAGGTAACGGCAATGTTCGAGGATTCCGATGGGGGCATCTGGATTGGAACGCAGGGCGACGGGCTTTTCAAGGTGGACAGGCTGACGGCAGAATTCACACAGATTGAGGTACCCTCCCTGTCCGGGAGCAACACCTGGATACGGACAATACACCAGGAAAATCCCGGTTCCATCCTGCTCGGCACAGAAGACGGACTCTTCAGTGTTGACACAGAAACAATGGAAGTAAGTCACGCGGACAATCTCGGTCGAATTGCAATTTATTGTTTCTTCCACGACTACGAAGGAGGGCTGTGGATTGGAACATATTTCAAGGGGGCGATGTATTTTTCTCCGCAAAGTCGCGGAATACAAAGTTTTTCTGAATCCAGGATGTCCACGTCAATCAAAGGAAACGCAATAAGCCAGTTCTGCGAAGACAGCAACGGGAAAATATGGGTGGCAACCGAAGACAGCGGACTGAATATGTTCGACCCGAAAAACGGAGTTTTCACATCTTACCAGGCAGGCAGCGATTCCGGGTCACTTTCCAGCAACAACATACACTCGCTGATGCTTGACGGGCAACACCTGTGGATAGGAACATTTTCCAAAGGCATAGACATAATGGACATTCACAGCGGCAAAGTCATACGGAATTATAACACGGGCAACTGTTCACTTGCAAGCAACTTCATCTACAGCATACTCAAGGCCTCTGACGGGAAAATCTATGCAGGAGGGTGGAACTGTCTGTCCGTATACGACACGACCGGACAATTTTCCTCAATCAGGGAATTTGACAAGAATTTCGTCTATGACCTGCATGAAGACACTGACGGCAGAATCTGGATTGCCACAAAGGAGAACGGTGTCTTTCGGATGAACAACGGTTCATTGGAGCATTTCCAGCACAATCCAGAAGACAGCACGTCAATAGGCAGCAGAAACATTTACCGGATTTTTGAAGACAGGAAAGGAAGACTATGGTTTGCTATGGAAGGAGGCATTTCTTGTTTCGAGGAAGAAACGGAAACTTTTGAGAATCATATAGGCAAACAGCAAATAATAATCTACGGAATCCTGGACGACGCCACAGGAAATCTCTATCTGTCAAGCAATATCGGACTGTTCCGGTACAACCCAGACAGCCATAGGTCAGAACTCTACAATCAGGAAGACGGACTTCAGAGCAACCATTTCAACTTCCGCTCCTCCTTGTCTGCATCCGACGGGCAAATGTATTTCGGAGGGCTGAACGGATTCAGCCGCTTTCTTCCGGAAAATCTTCAGAAGAACAAAGTGGCCCCAAAAGCAAACATTTCCTATGTCGTACTGCACACTGCCGACTCGCAGGAAAGCGGCATCACTCTGAAACCCGATGACAGACTTACGATTGATGCCAACGTAACCGCATTTGACGTACACTTCGACTGCCTGAGCTATGCTGCACCGTCCAGAAACCGGTTTTTCTACCGGCTCACCGGGCTTAACGACAATTGGATTGTAACAGACAAAAGCACAGTGTCTTTCTTCGACCTCCCGGCAGGAAAATATAAGCTTGAAATGAAAGCTGAGAGCAATGACAGTGTGTGGAGCAGGGATCTTTGCACACTCAACCTGAGGATTCGCGCTCCGTGGTACTCCAGCATAACCGCCAAAATAACATACACATTACTTATCCTCTTATTATCTGCTCTCTTCATACACATCTGGGTCAGAAGGCGCAGAGCCGAGATGCTTCTTGAAAGCGAAGAGAAGAAAATGGATGTAGAGAAACAGGCCTTCCAATCCAAAATCCAGTTTTTCACCAATGTGGCACACGACATCAAGACTCCGCTGACTCTCATCAAGGCTCCACTGGAGATTGTAATGCGGGACAGGGAATGGAACAAGAGAACCGAGGAGAATCTGGAACTAATCCGTCAGAACACCCAGCGACTGACGGAACTTGTCGTGCAGTTGCTGAACTTCCGCAGGATTGACAGTGACAACTACAAGCCCGAATTCCGGCGCATTAACATCAATGCATTCATTGAAGACCTTGTGAGATGTTTCAACTCCAACAAGAGAATAAAAATCGTTTCCGTCTTGCCGGAAAAGGATTTGGAATGGGTGGCAGACAAACAGATTCTCACCAAAATAATCAGCAATCTTCTGTCAAACGGCGTAAAATACTCACGATCAACAGTAAGCATCAGTGCTTCCATTGTAAACTCTGTTCTAAAGCTGCGTGTCAGTGACGACGGTCCCGGAATCCCTGAAGGAGAAGCGAAGAAAATCTTCGACCCGTTCTACAGGATTTCATCGACCAGTGAGAAACCAGGATTCGGCATAGGACTCAGCATGGTCAAGATGCTGGTTGAAAAACACGGCGGGACCATCGAAACAGGGCAAAGCCAGGAACTCGGAGGATTTGAAATAACCATCAGCATTCCAAGAATGGAAGTCTCTGACATCTCCCCGGATGACATCATTGAGACAGCTGAAGATTATTCGGATGTGGCCCCGAGCAAATGCAATCTGCTCATTGTCGAAGACGACCGGGACATGCTCGGTTTCCTAACCAGGACACTCAGTTCAGTTTGGAGTGCAACTGGTGTCGAAAACGGCAAGAAAGCCTTGGATATTCTCAGGTCAAGCCCTATCGACATTGTCATCAGCGACATCAATATGCCGGAAATGGATGGAATAGAACTGCTTCAGGCAATCAGGAAGGATATCACCCTCTGCCATATTCCAATCATACTGTTAAGTTCACTCAAAAGCATCGAATCCAAAATCGAGGGACTCAACTTTGGAGCAGATGCCTACATCGAGAAACCATTTTCTCTGGGTCACATTAAGGCAACCATCGACAACATACTAAAAAACAGGCAGCTTCTCTTTGAACGCTACTCGAGGATGCCACAACTGGAATATGCACAAGAAAACATAACACATAGTGAATCAGACTGGCTCGAAAATGTCAACAACCAGATACACAAACATCTGACCGATCCTATGTTCACTGTCGATTCATTGGCACAGACACTTTTGATGAGTCATTCCGCCTTGAGACGGAAACTTCTGAAACTCACAGGAATGTCTCCAAACAATTATATCCGGTTCATCAGAATCCAGCACGCAGCCAAATTGCTTGAAGAGGGTAAGTTCCGGGTCAACGAAGTAAGTTACATAGTCGGAATAAACAATCAGTCCTATTTCGCCCGCTGCTTCCAGAAGCAATATGGAGTTCTCCCCAAGGACTACAAAAAGAAGTAATCATTTTTTGGTATTGCATTTTAGACAGGGAATTTCTTTCTTTGCAGTCGGTTAGTGTAACTGTTTTTAAGACAATGGTCAGGAAATTCACATCTAGGGAGTGCTGGGCGACATTTTTGTTGCTGGTTTTCAGCCTGTTGAATATTCCTGACATTTTATCAGCCAAGAGTCCTTCCGCTGCACCGCAGGTCTTTTCCGTCAGCGGAACAATTACGGACAGCAAGACGAAGGAACCCGTTGCAGGAGCTGTTGTAAGGCTTGGGAAGGACTATCTTTGGGCCCTGAGCGATGACAAGGGGCATTTCCTTTTCGAGAAGGTTCAGAAGGGACGCTATCAGGTTGAAACCTCATGTCTGGGCTATGTTTCATATACCCTTGTCCTGGATGTCAGTTCAGACATCGATGGTCTGAGTCTTGCCCTTTCGGAGAGCACGCTTGCCATTGACGAGGTTGTGGTGACGGCAAAGAAGGATGATGCGCTGAACACCTCGCTTTCCCTGGACAGGAACGCGCTGAACCACCTTCAGATGTCGGATATGGCTGACATCTCGGCCCTGCTTCCGGGAGGAAAGACCATCAATCCGGACCTCACCTCCAGCAATGCGCTCTCCCTTCGCTCGGGAGGCTCCACGGCGGGAAACGCCGCTTTCGGTACCGCCCTTGAGGTGGACGGGGTGAGAATAGGAAACAATGCCGCCTTCGGTCAGCCTTCAGGGATGGACACCAGGAGTATTGCTGTGGAAAACATTGAATCCGTGGAGGTTGTGACGGGAGTCCCTTCGGCCGAGTATGGTGACCTGAACAGCGGGATGGTCCGCATCAACACCCGCAAGGGGCGCACACCGGTAAATATCACCCTGGCTGCCAATCCGCGCACCTGGTCGGCATCAGTTTCCAAGGGTTTCGATTTGAAGAAGGACAGGGGTGTGCTGAATGTCAGCGGGGAATGGACCAGAGCTACAAGCAAGCTGACCTCTCCCTACACTTCCTACAACAGAAGAGGCTTCTCGGTGGCCTATAGCAATACTTTTGCAAAGGTTTTCCGTTTCGAGGCAGGCTTCACGGGAAACATCGGAGGGATGAACGCAAAGGATGACCCGGATGCCTACAAGGGAGAATGGGAAAGGACCAGGGACAATGTCTTCAGAGGCAATGCCTCCCTGACCTGGCTTTTGAACCGCAGCTGGATTACCAACCTGAAAATCGACGCCTCGGTGAATTTCAGGGATAACCTCAACAGACATTTCCTCCCGGAAAAGACATCTGCATCCCCCCTGCCGGCGGTTCACGAGGAACAGGAAGGATATTCCATCGCAGACATTCTCCCGACAAGCTACACCTTCGACAGAATCGTGGATTCAAAGGAACTGGACTACGCCGCTTCCATCAAATACAACTGGTTCCGCCGTTGGGGCGAGACGAAGAACACTCTCAAGGCAGGAGTCCAGTGGAAGGCCTCGGGAAACAGGGGGCAGGGTGAATATTTCGCTGATGAAAAACTTGCCTCAGACGGTTGGCGCGCTGACCCATATTCCGCCTATCCTTTCATGCACAACCTTTCCGTCTATGCCGAAGACCACTTCAGCCTCCCCGTCGGGAAGACGACATTCGAAATCACGGCTGGACTCAGGCTCGAGAACGTCTTTATCAAAGAATCAATGTACAACGGCAAGACAACCCTCTCGCCAAGGCTGAACGCGAAATGGACTTTCAACAGACACATCTCCGTGCGCGGAGGCTGGGGCATTTCCGAGAAACTGCCGTCTTTCTACATCCTTTATCCTAAACAGGAATACAACGACATCAGGACCTTCGACTTTTCGTCGCCTTCGGGGAAGACTATATATGTATATTATACCCAGCCATATAAAATGGCATATAATCCTGACCTTAAATGGCAGCGGAACTCGAACGCGGAGGTGGGTATCGACGCATCCTTCCTCGGGACAAAGGTTTCACTTACCGGGTTCTACAATGTCACAAAGAATCCCTACAAATATTCTAACCTTTACACTCCGTTCTCCTGCAATATCTTCCGGAAACCTGACGGTTTCACAGTTCCTGACGATCCGAGGGTGCTGATTGACAATGGAATCATCAGCATTTACGACCCTGCCTCCGGAACGGTAACCCCGATGGATGTCAAGGTGACAAACAGCACCTTCACCAAACAGCTTTACCAGGACAACGGAGCGGACATCCTGCGCACGGGTGCCGAGCTGATTGTGGATTTTCCGGAGATCAGGCCAGTCAGGACTTCCTTCAGACTGGATGCTTCCTACACCTTCACGACATACGCCGACGAAGGTCTTTCCTACTATTACCAAAGCGGATGGTCCCACACCTCGCTGACAGACAGGTCCTACCAATATGTCGGAATATATGCCAACGGAGGCAGTTCCAATGCGGTTGCAATCGGGAAAAAGACCCATTCCCTGGATGCCAACCTGACGGCCATCACCCACATCCCACAGGCCCGGATCATCATCACCTGCCGTCTGGAGATGTCTCTGGTACGGCTTTCGAGAAACATCCCTGCATCCGGGACCTTCACCGTTTCTGAAAATGGCAAGACACCGACAGGGGAGGATGTGAACGACGGCAATTCCTACACGGCAATCCGTCCCGTTGCCTACATGGATCTGGACGGGAACATCCACGATTTCACGGACACCCAGGCCTCCGACCCGGAATTTGCAAACCTGATTCTCAAATCCGGCAATGCCTACACCTTCGCCCTTGACGGTTACGACCCCTATTTCTCAGCGAACATAAGCATAACCAAGGAAATAGGCAGGCACGTCTCACTGTCCTTCTTTGCGAACAACTTCACGAATTCCCGCAAGGCAGTGACTTCCTACGCGACAGGGGTCAGCGCGATTTTCACCCCGGCATTCTACTACGGACTCACCTGCAGACTGAAATTCTGATGAAACGGCTCACTCTCATAACATTTGCAGTACTTCTGATGCTCTGCGCAGGCGGGTGCAAGGCGGATTTCGCAAAGGTCAACCCCTACGAAAGGAATCTCCACACACTGGAAATAGGGCTGACATTCCCGGAGGCATTCATCGGCACACCTTCAGGAGGAATCGAAATCCAGGTTGAAAACGTGGACAACGGAGCATCCTACACGGCAACGACGGATGACTCCGGAACAGCCACCATTGAAGTAGTGAACGGACTCTACCGCATCAGCACAAGCTTCCTGATTGCCGGTGAACGGTTCAACGGATCTGAGGACGGAATCAAAGTGGCGGGAGAAAAACGGTCAGTCAGGCTGAAACTCATTCACATCAAGAAAGGGAATATCGTAATAAAGGAAATCTACTGCGGGGGCTGCAAGAAACTGCCTTTCGAGGGAGAATATCAGAGTGACAAGTACATCATTCTCCACAACAATTCAGGTTCAGTGAAGTATCTCGACAGTCTCTGTCTGGGTTCCCTCTCCCCCTACAATTCAAATTCGACGAACCCTTGGGTCACAAAGGATCCTGAAACCGGGGCATCGGTGTACAGGGATTTTGTGCCTGTCATCCAGGCCGTCCTGCAAATAGGAGGAGACGGGACGACATTCCCTCTTGGACCGGGAGAAGATGCCGTTATCGCTGTCTGCGGGGCAATCGACCACTCTGCGACCTATCCCCTGTCAGTGAACCTCAACAATGAGGATTATTTTGTCTGCTACAATCCTTTGTATTTTCCGAACACATCCTACCACCCGACTCCAGGTGACAGAATCAGGGAAGATCACATTCTCAATATCGTCATAAAAACCGGCCAGGCAAATGCCTACACTCTCTCCATCTCATCTCCGGCCGTGGTGATTTTCAGGGCAAAGGGTATGTCTGTCGAGGATTTCCTCAAGACGGAGAATGCCGTAATCCAAGTTCCGGGAAGCAGCATGGACCAGGTGGTGTGCGTTCCACTGGACTGGGTTGAAGATGCCGTCGAGGTTTTCGACAAAAGAGAGTCAACAAACAGGAAGAGGATTCCTCCTGTACTTGATGCAGGATTTGTCTATCAGTCGGATGTCTATCTCGGGCACACCCTGAGAAGGAAAGTTGACCAGGAAGAGAGCACAAAGGAAGGATTCGAAGTGCTCGTGGACACGAACAACTCATCAGAAGATATGTATGAGGCTGAAGTGCAATCTCTTAAAGAAAAGGAGCAAAATGACTGAAAGAACTGTAATATCCACCGTTCTGGCTCTGTTCTGTGTCTGTGCCTCTGCACAGACGCGGACTTTTGAGAGAATTGTCCAGAGGAATCCGTGGAATGCGGGAAGCAATGTCAACGGCATCAGACAGGACAGCATCTCGATTTCCTCAGCCGAAATCTTCGCCATTTACCAAGGTGGAGGACTGCACCGGAGCAACGAGGCTTCGGAGGAGGTCACTGCCGGAGCGGTTGCCAGGACTCTTTTGCACTTGAAAAGATTCTCTATGAAGGGAGAGTTCTCTTTCAGCCACTTCGAAGGCTGGGATATGTGCGGCTCGATGTTTATGGAGAACGGCGCCTATCCTTTCGACATTATTGAGTTCACCCCTGGCAGAAAGACCCTGCAGAAATATTCTTTTGAAGGGGGCATCAGCTACGACCTGAATCCTGAATGGAGAATCGGCGGAGATATTGACTTTGTCTCAAGAAACTATTCCAAGAGAAAGGACCTGAGATACACCAATTACAGGCTCGACCTCGAAGTAAATCCGGGAATTCTCTGGCACAGAGGCCGGTGGGCCGCCGGATTGAACTACATCTACCAAAGGGACTACGAAACTGTCCGGGGCGAGGTCATCGGAACTGCCAACAGTTCATACTTCGCCTTCCTGGACAAGGGAATGATGTACGGAACATACGGAACCTGGGAGAGCAACGGCATTCATCTTGCCGAATCCGGAATCAATGCCTTCCCTGTGAAAAGAAACACACACGGGGCGGCAGTACAAGTACAGTATGCAGATGCATTCGCCCAAATCAGCTACAGATGGGGGAAGGGCATAGCCGGAGAGAAGCAGAGTCTCTGGTTTGAATTTCCCGGGCAAAAAATCAATGCCTGTGCCGTCTGGAGCACGGGAGATGATGTCAGACGCCACTTCATTCGTCTGAAATATGAATGGGAAACGGTCTCAAACGATGAAAGCGTCCTGGAAAAAGTCACGGATGGAGGAATAACGACAACAAGGAAATATTCATCAAACAGAATATTCACCAGCGAGGGATTCACCCTGAATCCGGAATACGAATATGTTTCCGACAAGTGGGAACTGGGGGTTCAGGGAAATATTTACAAGGGATGGGAAATATCGTCTCAAATATTTCCTTATCTTTATGCCCGGAATCTGACACTGTGGTCAGTCTATCTGTCAGGTCTGGTCAGATTCGGAAACCTCGCTCTCGGTGCAGGGGCATGCTGGGAGGACGGCAGCTGGGAAGAGCAGCAGTCACAAGCCGAAGATTCTGCCGGCGGCACGGTAGAACCTTTCAGACTATTGGAATATTCAGACATACAGAGGGAATATGAAACAACCGGGAAAATCGGTGTGGAGTTGATGTTGCGGTATGATGTCTTCAAAGGCCTTTTTGTTGAGGCAGGAGGCAGTTGGAAACACGGTTTCGGCTTTGATCGTTACGGAAATTCACAGAGGTGGTCCGGACAGTTGAAACTGGGATATATATTTTAGAAATTAAATCTATAATAGCTATAATTATGAAAAAGTATCTAGTTTTTGCAGCTGCGGTTATTGTGCTTGCAGGCTGCGCCAAGGAAAAACCCGCTCCGACACCGGGAACTGATGAAGGAAAGGATCTGCTGCTTTCAATCAATCCGAAAATCGCAGAGATGACAAAGGCTACTGCCACCAGTTTCGAAGAGGGAGACAAGATTGGTCTCGATGTCCTTGTTGACGGCGAGTCAGACGTTTTTCTGGTCAACGCCCCATTGACCTACAAAGGGACTTCCTTCTCTGCAGAGAATCTCAACTGGTACAAGGACACTGAGAAAACATCCGTGCTCACTGCATATTACCCATATTCTGAAAGCGGAAGACCGGCAAGCGTGACCGTCCCTGCCGACCAGAGCGCAGGCGCTGCTTCCTCTGACATTCTCGGCGCGGTCTTGTCCGGGGCAAAGCCTTCAGAATCAGCAGTTTCAATGACTTTCAAACATCTGCTTTCAAAAGTGGAAATCAGGATTGACAACCAGACTTCTGAGGCTGTAAGCGCTTTGACCATCGGCGGACTCGTCCTGGAAGGGAATCTTGATTTTACCGCCCTTTCTTCCGCTGCTACAGGGTCGGCGGCTGCAACCGTCACTCCGCGCAAGGTTTCAGACAATCTCTATGAGATTCTCATCCCTGCACAGACTGCAAGCCTGACTGCTTCCCTAACTCTTGGAGACGGCACCGTTCTTGAGAATCAGCAGAGTCTTTCAACGACCCTCGTTTCAGGAAAGAAACAGGAGTGGACGATTGAAGTGACAGAACATAGCATTTCCATTACAGTTAACGGCGACATAGAGGATTGGGAGACAGGAGCAGACATTCTCTTCCCGACTGAAAAAAATTACGCCTACAAGACTGTGACCCTTTCCAACGGACAGACCTGGATGGCTGAGCCGCTTCGCTATGTCCCTGAGGGAAAAGCCGTTTCGACTGACCCTAATGACGGCAACGGAGTCTGGTTCCCTTACAAGGTTGTTGACGGGGTTGCCGTTCCGCTTACTGACAAGGCTTCCATTGAGAAGTTAGGATATCTTTATGACGCTGCAACCATTTTCGGAACAGCCATTGATATCAGCAATGTCACTTCATTCGAAGGTGCTCAGGGAATCTGCCCTGACGGATGGCACATCCCTACCAAGGCTGAATGGACTGGTTTCTGCGGTTACGCCCAAAGCGCAACACTGTCTGACGGAAGCAAAGCGGAAGAAATTCTGGTTGAAACTGCACCGATTTACAATGCTGACTACAAAGGCGGTTGCGTTACGAACGCACAGGCAGCAGGCTGGAATCCGGTTCTTTCAGGATGCGTCATCAGCGGCAAATACAATGTACTGATTGTCTCTACAGGCGAGCAATCAGTCGGTTCATTGAAGATGAACTATTTTGCAGGTTCAACAGGACACACCGGTTCAAAAGGCACGTCCGTACAGTTCTGGGCTCTGATGTCTTCATTTAGCACCTCCTATACTGAAGGAAGGCTGCACGTTTCATTCAACAATGCTACAAACGGCGTTCAGGTGCGTTGCATAAAGGACGGCTGGACAGCAAAATAACACTAATAATTATCAATATGAAAAAGATCTCAATCGTGGCAGTTTCAATGCTCGCTCTGGCTGCCTGCTCACAGAAAGAGAGCATCCAACAGGAAAAAGACCTAAGGATTACCATCAGTCCGGAGATTGTCGCTACTAAGGTGACGGGAACCAGTTTTGACTCCCAGGACAAAATCGGCCTTGACATCAGAAAAGACGGAGAATCTACTGATTTCCTTTCAAATGCGCAGCTGACCTACAACGGCACTGCCTTCACTGGAGCAAATCTGATCTGGTACAAGGGAGAAGTCACATCGACCCTTACTGCATACTATCCGTATTCCGCAGATGGAAGACCTTCAAGTCTTAATGTCGGGACGGACCAGAGTGCAGGTTATGCAGCATACGATGTCCTCGGAGCAGTGACACACGATGCGACCCCTTCAGAAGAAGCCGTGACAATGAAGTTCCGCCACCTGCTGTCAATGATTACAGTAACCATTGACAACCAGGCAACCACAAGAACTCTTTCATCCTTTACCGTCAAAGGTCTCATTCCGGACTGCACACTTGATTTTACGACTCTGACATCTGCAGCAAGCGGCACAGCAGCTGATTTTACTCCTTACAAGGTTGGAGCAGGATATGAGTTGCTCGTCCCTGCACAAACAGCAATAGTGACTTTCTCTGCAACCCTGTCAGACGGTTCCACCATTGAAGAAACCGCCAACAGCATTAACCTCAAATCAGGAAGCCGTCACAATATGACCGTGACCATCACCGACAAGGACCTGACAGTGAAATTCACAGGCGACATTGAGGACTGGACAGTTGAAGAAGAATTTGTTTTTGAATAAGATATGCTAAAACCAGGAGACAAAATGCCTTGTTTCGAGGTTGCCGACCAAAACGGCAACCTCGTTAAATCTTCCGACCTGCTCGGAAGGAAGACCATCGTTTACTTTTACCCCAAGGACAACACCCCCGGATGTACGGCCGAGGCCTGCAACCTCAGGGACAACTATGCAGCTCTCACCGCAGCAGGCTATAATGTAGTCGGCGTGAGCAAGGACAGCGTGGCCTCTCACCGCAAGTTCACCGACAAGTTCGAGTTGCCGTTCACCCTCCTTGCTGACACCTCAACCCAGATGCTTCAGGATTTCGGAGCCTGGGGAGAAAAGAAAATGTGCGGAAAGACCTGCGTGGGTACTCTCCGCAAAACATTCATTTTCAACGAGGAAGGCATTCTCGAAAAAATCATCGAGAAGGTCGACACCAAAAACCACACCGAGCAGATTCTCGCGAGCGGTAAGTAAACAGCCCTGTGGGCTTTTACAGCGAGCAGCCGACGGCAGTCGGGACGATAATGCTCTTCCCTGGCGCGAGCGGTAAGTAAACAGCCCTGTGGGCTTTTACATGATAATCACTTGTTTCGTCATCCCCGACTCGATCGGGGATCGGTTTCCCCGTCAGAAGTCAATGCTGAAGACAGGGCGACTTTTCGCGTCTGGTACAATTCTTATTGAAAATCTCGGGAGAATCGGGGATTTTGAGGAAA
Organism: uncultured Bacteroidales bacterium; assembly: GCA_945948555.1. Taxonomy (GTDB): domain Bacteria; phylum Bacteroidota; class Bacteroidia; order Bacteroidales; family UBA932; genus Cryptobacteroides. The sequence continues at coordinate 36,813 of CAMFBM010000019.1, forward strand.
AAATCTCGGGGAAATCGGGGGTTTTAGTGTGAAAAATCTCGGGGGAATCTGGAAATGTTTTTGTTAGTTGTTGATTATCTGTAATTTATCATTATATTTGCCGGCAAAGAGGAGAATCATAAGACTATATGAGGAAGATTTCATCAAAATAGATCCAACAGAGAGAGTCTCCAAACTGTTTATGTCAATACCGTCTATCTTAGCTCGTAATGTTTCTCGTTATGTTCCGTCATCTGTAATAGGCGAGGTGGAAGAAAATAAGGAGATGGAACTTCTGAAGAGTCTGGAAGATAGCAAGACCGTAAATATGTCTCATCATGCTGATGATCCGAATGTCGGTCTGCCTACAACAGCCAATTATGATAAGTTCAAACTTTATGTGGGCGATACAGGTCTTTTCATCACTCTTGCCTTCTGGGATAAGGACTTTACCGAGAACGTCATATATGACAAGTTGCTGACAGATAAGCTTCCGGTGAATTTAGGTTATGTGTATGAGAATCTTATAGCCCAGATGTTGGTAGCTTCAGGAAACAAACTCTTCTACCATACATGGCCAAAGGACGAAAAGCATTATTACGAGGTTGACTTCCTCCTTTCAAGAGGAGCGAAACTCTGCCCGGTTGAAGTCAAGTCATCAGGATATAAGGCTCATGCATCTTTGGATGCATTTAGTGCGAAGTACTCCAACCGAATAAAGGATAGATATCTGATCTATACTAAGGACTTTGTCCGCGAAGATGAAACACTTTATGTCCCTGCCTATATGACGCCTCTCTTGTAAAAAGATCTAAACATTTCCTTCCTTCAGCGATTCTGACCGTCAGAAGTCAATGCTGAAGACAGGGCCGACATAGTGGCGGCTCAGGGGAAGGCCGGAGGATTTCAGGGAGTTGAAGGCGTTTCCGGCATTGAAGGAGTAGGTCACACCGATCTGGAAGGGAAATTCGAGCCAGAGGAGATCACTGAAGTCGATTGCGAAAGTGGCTCCGGCTGAAAGGAGTCCGTTGCCTTTCCAGCCAAGGAAGGTGTAGTCGAAATGCGGGGTGACGAGCAGACGCTTGATGTACATAAAAGTACCCAAGACGGAAAGGTCACCGATGTAGATCGGGATACCGTACTCTGCTGAAATCTTTGTCTGGGAGCCGTAAAGGGATGCCACGGAAGGAAGCACGGCGGAGTAATTCTCGATGCCCCTCGGGAGGGTGTTGGCGGAAACGTCAGAGAAGAAAGCATTCCTGTTGAGCTTGGCCTGGCAGAGAACCTTCAGATACAGTCCCTGCTGCGGCACTATGCCCGGGAAATAGGCGTAGGCATTCACAAAGCCTGCGGGGGAGAACCAGTCCCCGAGTTTCGGCTGGAATCTCAGACCGGCCGTTATGCCGAAACCCCAGCGGGGATAAACCCCGGAATTGGTCACTGGCCGTCTCATCGAGAATCCGGCGGATGCGGTAAAATAATGCCTGATTGTCCTATCTCCCCTCTCCATCCTGAAATCTGTCACAAAACCGTTGTCGTCGCGGTTGAAATGGACGGGCTCAAGGTTGAATATGTCGTTTGTCACGGTATATGAAACAGACGGAACGAGGCTTCGAAGCCATCCTCCGGATGAAAGGTTGAACGGTATATATAACCTTATTCTTCCTGATATATAGGGATTCCCGTTGGCGAAGGACCCATATCCCGCACTTTCACCCTTGCCGTTGCGGTAGTAGTAATTCATCGAATATGTCCTTGCGCTTCTGTCGTTTACATCAATTGACGCCTCGATTACCGGATACCATCCGCTGTAAGTGAAGGTCAGGTGTCCGGAGTGTCTCCAGAATTTCCTGTCATAAGGGTCCTTGTGGGCGGAATATCCGAAATTGGACACCATTGTGCCGAGGTCGTTCTGGCTCAGGGCAGCCACTCCGAGAGATGCGAAGTCATAGAAGTGTTCCCCGCTGAAGGACATTATGTTGTCGATATTGAAATAGACGGGGGCCCAGGAGTGAATCCGCATCAGATGGAGGAATTTGCGGTATCTGCGGGGCTCGGTGAAACGCACTGTGGCGGTGTCCGTGAATATGTCATCGGAACCTTCATTATGGATGCTGTCTTTCCGGTCTGACGGGAAATATTCCAGGACCTTCCCCTTCAGAGCCCTCACGGTTTCCTGCCGTGAGAGTTCCTCGGCAATTGCGTATTTGTGAACATTCCGGAAATCAGGCACTTCCCTGTCCAGGAGAGAATCCGCGGGGGACTTCACAAGAAGGTTTCCGTGATAGGTCTTTGCACTGAAGACAAGGGTGTCCCCGGACGGGGTGAAGGCGAAGTCGTCTGCTCCGTAACGATTAGAGGTCAGGGCACGGACTTCTCCTGAAACAGGGTCGAGGCTGTAGAGTTCCATCACTCCGGTCCTGTCACAGGAGAATGTCAGGCGCCCGCCTTCCGTCCTGAGGTTCCTGACGATTGCCCTGACAGGTTCAAGCACAGTGTTCCATATTCCGTAAGCCACTTTTTCTTCCTTCCTTTCCCTTTCGTCATTCCCGCCAATTCCCCCGTCTTTCCCGCCAATTTCTCCGTCATTCCCGGCTTGGCCGGGAATCTCCACCGCATAAATCCCGAATCCCCCCTCCGAAACCGCCGAAACGGCAACAGTGGAGCCATCCAGGAACGCACATTCCACCAGCTGAAGCGAATCCGGAGCCGTCACCCTGAAAAGAGTCCGCCCCGTTGAGGCATCAAGAAAGACCAGTCCCGTGCGTGTGTCATCTGTGTATTCCACAGCACAGACCGTCCTCCCGTCTGGAGAGACGGCCGGATGAAAAAGCCTTCCTTTCTTTGTCAGGTCTTTTGTGCGGGAGACTGCAGTGTCATAGAACCTGATTCTGGAATTGACTTTCAATGACCATCTTGCATCCGGGACAGGCTCACTCCAGTACAATCTGGAAGCCCCATCCCAGGAAAGTTTCTTCACCTCCGATGAAAAAGCGCGGACATACTTCTCCCTGCCGGCCAGGTCGGTTTTCATCAGGACTGCAGGATGCGCAAGGGTCTTCTTGACGGTAAAGAATCCGTCAGAGAAGGGGGTCGTTGCGGAATATGTCGTGTAGAATTTCGGAACGGAAACTACAGGAGAAGTCCCTGTGAAGGGCCTGCGGGCATCGATGTCCCGACGCCAGATACGGTTGAGGGTGTCGGCAATCTCGACGAATGCCTTCCGGATTGGTCTGCCGGCGGTCTTTTTCAGAGTGGATCCAAAGCCGAGTATGTCGTAGGGGCGCTTGGCGATGTGATGGAAATACTGGCCGACAAAGTCATCAACTCCGTAGAGAAAACGGATTCCGCCGAACATCAGATAGCCGGCCGCATAGTATGAGGGGGTGTAGTTTTTCTGCGAGCCGAACCTCCATTTGTTCCAATTGCGGAAATCCCCCTGGTCGAAAGCGATCATGTAGTAGTTCAGGAAGTCGGCCGTCCTGCCCCTTCCGCCGTAGGTGAGTGCCGTCTCCGCCACGACGGCATCCCCTTCAAGCATCTCCTTCGGAGGATAGAGGCCGATGACCAACCCGTTGAACATCTCTCCGAAGATGTAGTTGAAAGGCCGGAAGATTCCGCTCAGACCGGTCTGCATCTGGGCCACGTGCCGGGATTCGTGGATGACCAGGCTCTTGTGCCAGGGGACAAAATCCGAGGCATAGGCATCGGGGGAAGTGTAGAGGTCCATCCTTTTCGGGGCCCAGGCGACTGAACCGTTCGAGCGGGCAGTGTAGGCGTGCAGAATCACTGGAACCTTCCCGCGGGTCTTTTCTCCGGGAAGGAAGCCGGCAGTCGCTCCGACCGATTTCCTGTACTTCTCCAGAGTACGCCCGTAAACTCTTGCTGTAGAATCCATTCCGGAAGGATAGACAATCCTGAAATTATCCGTTGAGATGGTGTGCCATTTAACGCCCGAGGGATTGTCCCCTGCCTGGTAGAACTGCCCGTGGCAGAGGGATGGAAAAACCCAAATCAGAATGGCCGCCAGAAGCCACCCTGAGGATGAGCGGATGCTGGGAAATATATATTCTGTAAAGTTCGTCATATGTTAAAAAAATGTTACAATAATAGTAACGACAAGGCAAATCTAATTATTTTTTGTAATCTTGCATTCCATTTTAACCATCATAATCTATTCTATGCACATTGTTTTGCTAGTTTTCACTCTGATTGGCGCCCTCGGAATGTTCCTCTACGGAATGACCCTGATGAGTGAAAGTCTTCAGAAAGTTGCGGGAGACCGGCTGCGGTCCTTCCTTGCATCAATGACCTCAAACGCATTCAAAAGAGTTCTCACAGGTACAGCCATCACAGCCCTAGTGCAGTCCTCCTCTGCAACCACTATTATGGTGGTGAGTTTCGTGAACGCCGGCCTGCTCTCCCTCGCAAATGCCGTGGGAGTGATTATGGGAGCAAACATAGGTACCACCCTCACGGCCTGGATCACTGCCCTGGGATTTTCGGTTGACATTGCCATATTTTCCGTGCCTCTGATGGCCCTGGGCTTCATCCTGACATCGTCAAAGGACACAAAGAAAAAGAACATAGGAGGTTTCGTCATTGGTTTCGCCATAATGTTCCTCGGACTTTCCTTCATGAAACAGTCCGCCGGGGAACTTCTCTCCAACAAGGAAGCCATAATGTCATTCCTGAGCCACTTCACCGGCTTCGGCTTCGGCTCCGTCCTGATTTTCCTTGCCGTGGGAACCATCCTGACCATCGTCCTGCAGGCTTCCAGCGCAACTATGGCAATCACGATGCTCCTTGCGACCTCCGGTCTGATCGGCTTTGACCTGGCCGCGGCAATGGTCCTCGGAGAAAACATAGGTACGACAATCACGGCTAATATGGCCGCTTCCGTCGGAAACACCTCCGCAAAGAGAGCTGCCCGCGCCCACACACTCTTCAATGTCTTCGGAGTTCTCTGGGTACTCGTACTTTTCCATCCTTTCCTCAAACTCATCGGACTGATAATGTCTTCCGTCGGATTCCCGAACCCGCTTGAGGCTGACCTGACCAATCCGGATCCGGCAACCCAGACATCCCTGCTCTACGGGATTGCTACGCTCCACACATTGTTCAATATCACCAACACCCTCATCCTCATCTGGTTCGTTCCTCTCATCGTGAAGATTGTCTCCTGGATGGTCAAGAGTCCGGAAGGCGACGAGGAAGAGGTTTTCCGCCTCAAATACATCAGCGGAGGTCTCCTGGGCACCGCCGAGCTTTCGCTTGACGAGGCAAAGCAGGAGATTACATATTTCGGTGAAATCTGCTACAAGGGTTTCGGCTACATCCGGGAAGCCATCAACGAACAGGATGCCGAGAAATTTGCACAACTGAACCAGAAACTTGTCAAGTACGAGGAAATTACCGACCGGATTGAGTTCGAGATTGCCTCCTACCTCAACGAAGTCTCGAAGGAAGAACTCAGTGAGAACTCCGAAATGAGAATCAAGGCGATGTACAAGATTATCGGCGAGATGGAGAGCCTCGGAGACTCCGGAGAGGCAATCGGAAGAATCCTCCAGCGCAAGAACGCGCACCACAAGGTCTTCGACGAAGCTATGCTCGGAAAACTCAACACGATGCTCGACACTGTGGAAACGGCCTACACCGCAATGCTTGAGAATCTGAAGAAGAATTACTCCGAACTGACAGACATCTCCAATGCCCAGCAGGCAGAGGATGCCATCAACCAGTGCCGCAACACCCTGCGCGAGGAGCATATAGCAAACATAGAGAACGACAGTTACAACTATCAGACAGGCGTTTACTATATGGATGTGATTTCCGAACTTGAAAGAATCGGAGACTTCATCATCAACATCTCACAGGCAGAAGAAACTGTTTTATAATGGAATATAAAATATATAAAATATTCATTGCAGCCGCTTCGGCGGCTGTTCTCTTTGCCGGCTGTGCCGGCAGGGGAGGTCGGAATGCCACAGTTCCGCAATCCCGTCCGTTCCCTCTTGTGCAGGTGCCGGGAGTTGTAGCGGCCGAGCAGGATGCAGCTGTGGAATATGCAGCTGAACATTACTGGGATGCCTTCATCTCTTCGAAAGGGGAATATGTCTGCGACAGCACCCTTGTGCACGGAGTGAAGAAGGCCGATGTCGAGGAGGCTTTTGCGAACTGGCTGGGACTGTTGTCGAATCTTGACATAAACCTCGCGAAAAAGAATGTGTCAGTGCTCTACTCAAAGGCCGATGCCTGCGAGAGTGCGGACACGGCATCGAATGTGTTCGAGACAATGACCGGTCTGGTTGAGAAATATCTGTATGACCCGAATTCTCCGCTCAGGAACGAGGATTTGTACGGAGTCTATGCGCAGGAGCTCTCCCTCTGCCAAAGGCTGGAGCAACTGGAAAGGGAGAAATACGCCCGGGAGGCGGCCCTGTGCTCTCTGAACGGCATAGGCACTCCTGCAGCCGACTTTGAATTTTCCGACAAGAGAGGCGTTACAAGGAAACTTTATGACATCAAGGCCGACTACACCCTGCTTTTCTTCAGCAATCCGGGCTGCAAGGCCTGCAAGGAAATCATTGAAACCCTTACCAATGTGCTTGCCGTGAGCGGCCTGATCAGCACCGGAAAACTCGCCGTCGTGAACGTATATATCGACGAGGACCTTTCAGCATGGTATGAATATATGCCGATATACCCCGAAGACTGGTACAACGGATTTGACCCCAACGGGGTCATCCGCGCCGACACCCTGTACAATGTCAGGGCGATACCTTCCCTCTACCTTCTTGACAAAGACAAGATTGTGTTGGCCAAGGACGCTCCGCAGGAAAATGTCTTCGCATTCCTTGAAAGACTTGGGAAATGATGAATGTTTATAAACTTAGGGCAATTGTGTTTTTGGCAATTGTTAGTTATCTTTGTCTCTCTTGCAATCAAAACAATGGAGGAAATAATATGGATATAAAAAAGGAACTATGGGGTACAACCTCGTGCGGCAAGGAGATCTACCGCTACACCCTGACAAATTCAAATGGAGCATCCGTTCAACTTTCAAGCGTGGGAGCGGGAATCGTTTCCATCCGCGTCCCTGACAGGGAGGGGAACCTCGCCGACGTGGTTCTGGGCTACCCTGACCCGATGAGTTATTTCGCGGACGGCCCTTGCGCGGGAAAAGTGCCGGGAAGATATGCCAACAGGATTGCCCTGGGCAAATTCACCCTTGACGGCAAGGAGTACACCCTGCCCGTGAACAACGGTCCGAACCATCTTCACGGCGGTCCTCAGGGCTTTCAGAACAAGGTCTGGGAGAGCAGAATCGACGGCGATGCCGTTGAGTTCCTTTACGATGCCGAGGACGGGGAGATGGGCTATCCGGGAGCACTGAAGGCCGTCGCACGCTATGAATGGAGCGAGGAGAACGACCTGAGACTCACCCTGACCGCCCGCTGCGATGCTCCGACAATAGTCAACCTGACCAACCACGCCTATTTCAATCTCAACGGCGAGGGCAGCGGCGACATCCTCTCGCACATCCTCCAGCTGAACGCTTCAGAATATCTTCCGACAGACGACACCCTCATCCCGCAGGGCGAGAGTGTTCCGGTTGCCGGGACTCCGATGGATTTTGTCACCCCAAAGGCAATCGGAAGGGACATCAAGGAGGACTTCCCTGCCCTAAAATACGGTAAGGGCTACGACAACTGCTGGGTAATCGACGGTGCCGAGCCGGGACAGATCCAGACCGCCGCCCTGCTTTACTCTCCTGAAAGCGGACGCACCCTTGAGGTCCTCACAACCCAGAGAGGCGTGCAGGTTTACACCGGAAACTGGCTTGCAGGCTGCCCAGTGGGCAAATGCGGCAGAAGCTACAACGACTACGAAGGAGTCGCAATCGAGTGCCAGAATTTCCCCGATGCACCGAACAAGCCGGACTATCCATCACCAGTCCTCCGCCCGGGAGAGACCTACGAGCAGGCTATCATCTTCGCCTTCGGCGTCAGGGAGTAAATATTTCGGAATATGAAACAATATCTTGACCTTCTAAGACATATCCGCGAACACGGGACGATGAAGGAGGACCGCACGGGAGTCGGGACGCAGAGCATTTTCGGACATCAGATGCGGTTTGACCTGTCAGAGGGATTCCCTCTGCTGACCACCAAGAAGGTGCATCTGAAGTCAATCATATATGAACTGCTTTGGTTCATTGCCGGTGACACCAACATCAAATACCTGAAGGACCACGGTGTCTCCATCTGGGATGAGTGGGCAGATGAAAACGGGGAACTGGGACCGGTGTACGGACATCAGTGGCGCAGCTGGCCTGCACCTGACGGAACGACCATCGACCAGCTCTCGAAAGTGATTGAAACCATCCGGAAGAACCCGGATTCGCGCAGGATGATAGTCTCCGCCTGGAATGTGGCCGAGGTTGACAAGATGGCGCTTCCTCCGTGCCACACCCTCTTCCAGTTCTATGTGGCTGACGGGAAACTCTCCTGCCAGCTCTACCAGCGCAGCGCGGATGTCTTCCTCGGAGTGCCTTTCAACATCGCCTCCTACGCTCTTCTGACAATGATGGTGGCACAGGTCTGCGGCCTCAAACCAGGAGAGTTCATCCACACGACCGGCGACACACACATCTACAGGAACCATTTCGAGCAGGTCGCCCTCCAGCTTTCCCGCGAGCCAAGACCTCTGCCGAAGATGCTGCTAAATCCTGATGTGAAGGAGATTTTCGACTTCAAGTATGAGGATTTCACCCTTGAGGGTTATGACCCGTGGCCCCGTATCCCAGCCCCTGTCGCAGTCTGAGAATATGAAATCCTCATGACCGCTAGCGCTCGCCAAAGAGAATGAAAAGTTATTTCC
>CAMFBM010000020.1 GCA_945948555.1 uncultured Bacteroidales bacterium
GTTTGTCCTCAGGGAGGTACCTTTTCGAGGACGGGAAGGCTTTCACCCCGTGTTTGTCCTCAGGGAGGTACCTTTTCGAGGACGGGAAGGAGATTCCCGATCGTGTCAGGAATGACGAACAATCAGGAGGGCCTGTAAGTGGGGAAAAATGCAGAATTCTACCTGGCAATCTTCTCGAAGGCGTCGGAGCGCTTGAGCACGAAGTTCGAGCCGAGGTATTTGGTGCGGACCTCATCATCGGCGGCAAGGGCTTCCGGGGTACCGCTCTGGAGAATGTTGCCCTCGTAGAGGAGGTAGGCACGGTCGATGATGGCAAGGGTCTCACCTACATTGTGGTCAGTGATGATGACCCCGATGTTCTTGTACTTGAGCTTGGCGATGATGTGCTGAATGTCTTCCACGGCAATCGGGTCAACGCCGGCGAAAGGTTCGTCAAGAAGGATGAATTTCGGGTCGATTGCCAGCGCGCGGGCGATTTCGCAGCGGCGGCGTTCTCCTCCGGAAAGCTGGATGCCCAGACTCTTGCGGACTTTGTGGAGGTTGAACTCACTGATGAGCGACTCCAGCCTCTCCTTTCGTTCAGCCTTGGTGTAGTCCGACATCTCCATCACTGACATGATGTTGTCCTCAACTGACATCTTGCGGAAAACCGAGGCTTCCTGGGCAAGGTAACCGACTCCCTTCTGGGCACGCTTGTACATCGGAAGGGAGGTTATGTCCTCATCGTCAAGGAAGATTTTTCCGGCATTGGGAACTATCAGCCCGGTAATCATATAGAAACTCGTGGTCTTTCCGGCACCGTTGGGACCGAGGAATCCGACGATTTCGCCCTGTTCAACTTCCATTGAAACGCCTTTCACGACGGTTCTCGGACCGTATTTCTTTACAAGGTTTTCGCAGCGGAGTTTCATCTTGGTTTTTCGCTTATTAGTGAATTATGATATATGAAAATATTCAACCGTGTCATTTGACATCGAGACCGAAATCCGTGACAAGACTCTTGACTTCAGTGTTTTTCTCCATCAAATCCTTAGCCTTTTCGCTCGGCATATATGCCACCTGAGGTTTCTCCTCCTCAGGTATGACATCTACACGGAGCCTGACCGTGGAGGAGGTAAGTCTCTGGAAATTACCCTCCAGCTCGTGCAGGCATTTGTCCTGAATCCAATTCATCTGAGCCTGATTGAAGACGATGAAGGTGACCACGGTCACTCCGTCTTCTTCGGTCAGGGAAAGACGGGCTGATGCCAAGGTGTTGGCAAGACGCGGTTTTGAGGCATAGAGCGATGAGAGTTCCTGCCATTTCTCCTTCACTTCCTGTTCGGAAAGATTCTTTTCGGAGATTTGAACGGGAGCCTCCACCTCGACCTTGTCCTTGTCTTCCGTCAGGGATTTTACTGACAACACATCCGCATGGGCCGCCCTGGTGCGGCGGGTGCGGCCGGCCTCGGGGGACGGGGTCTGCGGGATTGGTTCAGCAGCCGGTTGAACCTGGGCAGCAGAAGGCTGAACCGGAGTTGCAGGCTGAGTCGGAGCAGCAGGTTGAGTCGGAGCAGCAGGTTGAGTCGGAGCAGCAGGTTGAACCGGAGTTGCAGGCTGGACCGGAGTTGCAGGCTGGACCGGAGCAGCAGAAGGCTGAGCCGGGGCAGCGGGCTGGGTCGGGGCTTCAGGCTGAGCCGGAGCAGCGGAAAGCAAACTGAGACGCATAAGGGCAAACTCGATGTGCAATCGAGGATTGATGCTGGCCTTGTACCCGCTCTCGCACAGGGAAGTAATCCCGAGGGCATCATAGAGGAACTTCACAGAGCATCTTGCAGCCTGTTCCCTGTACCTCTCCTTCAATGATGCAGGCAGTTCCAGAAGGGCATCCAGACCGGCACTCCTGCTGACAAGCAAATCCCTGAAATGGGAACTGAGGGCGGCAATGAAATGCAGGGCGTTGAAACCCTTCGAAAGGACTTCATCAAATATCAGGAAAGCCCTGGAGTAATCACCGGCAAGAAAAGCATCGGTTAGATTGAATGAATATTCATAATCAAGAACATTCAGATTCTTCAGCACATCCTTGTAATCCACCGTGGTTCCGCAGAAAGCTACCGTCTGGTCGAAGATTGTGAGGGCATCCCTCATCGCACCATCCGCCTTGGAGGCGATTACGTGAAGAGACTCGTCATCAATCGTAACATTCTCCTTCCCGGCTATGTCCCTTAGCTGCCGGACAATGTCCTCGACGGAAATCCTGTTGAAATCGTAGGTCTGGCACCTTGAAAGGATTGTCGGAAGAATCTTGTGCTTTTCTGTTGTGGCAAGAATGAAGATGGCATAGGCGGGTGGTTCCTCCAAAGTTTTCAGGAAGGCATTGAAGGCCTGCTGGGAGAGCATATGTACCTCGTCGATGATGTACACACTGTATTTACCGACCTGGGGAGGGATGCGGACCTGGTCCATCAATGCCTTGATGTCCTCCACACCGTTGTTGGAGGCGGCATCCAGTTCGTGGATACAGTAGGAACGACCCTCAGAGAAGGATTTGCAGGACTCGCACTCGCCGCACGGCTCCATGTCAGCCGACGGATTGGAACAGTTGATTGCCTTTGCGAAAATCCTCGCGGTGGTCGTCTTGCCGACTCCCCTTGGTCCGCAGAACAGGTAGGCGTGGGCCAGCTGTCCCCTGACTATGGAATTCCTGAGGGTTCTGGCAATGGTATCCTGCCCCACGAGAGACTCGAAGGTGTCAGGTCTGTACTTTCTTGCTGATACGATATATTGTGTTGTCATAGGAGACAAAGTTACGCATAAGATACAAAGTTAAGCATAATCTTTGTAACTTTGCCGGGATTTTTCAATATTTCGATATAAGGAGCATCCAGATGAAGAAGATTTCAGCCATTGCGGCCTTTATGCTTGCGTTGCCGATCGTCATGTCGGCACAAGCCCAGATAACGACAAAGAAAATGAAACTTGAGGACTTCGGAGCGAAGACCACCAAGATTGTGCTGTCAGGCAATACGTTCCTTGACACCTCCCTGGAGGAGGCCGTGAAGAATGTGTGGGAGATTTCCCCGTTCGAATTCTGCACACTTGAGGAATTCACTCAATTGAAAGGCAAGGATGACTATTATTTTCTGATGACCGTCCTTGGCAAATTCAGGAAGGAGGCTGAGCCGGGACTGACAATGCTTTCCCTTGTCAAGGGAGGCAAGGGGGCCGAAAAGGGCATTGACAAGATGCTGGAGGTGGTTACCGTGCCGCTCTGTTCGGCCGATTTTCCTTCCGGGAGGGAGATAGTCTTTCTGCCGGCCCTGCTCGACATTATCCAGGAGCACGTTCTGGCTTCGATGGACAAGGACTACAATGCCTACGGAGGGTTGTCCAGCTCGGCAAGGAACATCGACAAGGCAGCATCCGCCATCAAGGTGTTCTCAGAAAACGATCTGACGGATGATGCGGCGCAAATCGTCAGAAAATACGAAGCGGAAACCGGCAGGGTCAGGCTCGTGACTGAAGACGAGGCAGACGGGATTATGGAGGAAGCCATGGAGGACTGCCTTGTGAGTTACGTGGTCGCACCGACGGAGCCGATGGCCGGGTCATTCTGCTACAAGATGCTGATTGACAACAGGACACACAAACTGTATTACTACAGAAGGCACAGAATTTCGAATACCCTCGCCCCCGGATTCCTGAAGGAAGATATCCTCAGGATACTCCAGAAATAACCTTCTGAAGCGCGGGACAGAGAGAAGGAGACACTGACAGATGACAACTGGAAGAACAGAAAGCGGTTTGCAATATGCCGTCAGGAAAAGCGGAACTTCCGTCGGATATTGCGCTTTGGGAATCAAATGCGGGACAAGGGACGAGGCTCCGTCGTGGAGCAGCGGGATAGCCCATTTCACCGAGCACACCATATTCAAGGGTACTGAGAGGAAAAGTGCCGGAACAATCAACAGCTACCTTGACGCATTGGGCGGAGAATTGAATGCCTACACGACCAAGGAGGAGATTGTCCTGCACGCGACAGTTCTCAGGGAGGACCTCTCCAAGGCGGCATCGCTGCTGTTCGAACTGGCCGTCTGTCCGACATTCCCGGAGGGCGAAATCGCTGTGGAGAGAGGTGTGGTGATTGATGAGATTCATTCCTACAAGGATGCCCCGTCCGAGGAAATCTACGACCGCTTTGAGGAAATGCTTTTCGAAGGGAGTCCGCTTTCAAGACCGATTCTCGGGACAGCCGCTTCGGTCAGGAAAATCTCTAGGGACGAACTGCTGCAATTCGTCAGGGAGAAGTTTATCCCCTCGAAAATGGTCTTCACAGTGGTGAGCCCGGAAGAAGAGCGGAAGGTGGAGAGAATGATTAAATCGCTCAACGCCAAATTCTTCCCTCAAAAGGGGCAGAAAGATGCCGCAGAGAGGGAAAAGGACTCAGCAGATGGACAGCAGACAGTTTCACAGGGCATTCCGACATTCAAAGCCTCGCAGTTTGACATCAGCGTAAACAAAAGGAATCACCAGGCAAACTGCATTGTCGGCGGGACAGCACCCTCACTCTACCGCAAGCAGGAGAGGATTGCCACGATTCTTCTGTGCAACATCCTCGGAGGGCCCGCCACAAATTCCATCCTCAACTCCGTTCTGAGGGAAAAGAACGGCTGGGTCTATGCCGCCGAATGCACCTACACCCAGTATGCCGATTCGGGAATAGTTGCAATCTACATCGGCTGCGACCGCAGCAATATGGAGAAATGTCTCAAGGCCGTTGACCGGGAACTGGCAAAACTGCGAGATACCCTGATGTCCGACAGAAGGCTCAAGGCGGCGAAGAAACAGTTGCTCGGCCAGCTGGCCGTCAGCAGCGACAACGGCGAGACCCAGTGTCTGTCAATGTGCAAGGGGCTTCTGTCCTACGGCAGGGTGGCGTCGGACCAGGAGAGCAGGGAGCTAGTGATGGAAGTTACGGCAGAACAACTGAGGGAGGCGGCCCGGGACATTTTTGCACCTGAGAAAATATGCAGGATGGTCTGGCTTTGATGGAAGAGAGGATTGAAATGATGTAAGAAATATTGATATGGAAGAAGAAATATATAAATATATAAAGGAACATTCCTCCTTTCCCCACGAAGCACTCAGATGGGTAGAGAAGCAGACTCACATCAGAACCAACCACGCGAGAATGCTCTCCGGAACCGTCCAGGGCGAGTTTATGCGGTTGCTGGTGCAGGTCAGCGGCGCATCACGGATTCTTGAACTGGGAACATTCACGGGCTATTCGGCAATCTGTCTTGCCTCGGCCCTCGGGGAGGACGGCCATCTTGACACCCTCGAGGTGAATGACGAGCTGGAGGATTTGATCACCGAAGGTTTCGAGAAGGCAGGTTTGACCGACAGAATCACCCTTCACATCGGTGACTGCAAGGAGACCATCAGGAGGTTCTCTCAGGAGGGGAAGGAATATGACCTTGTGTATATGGATGCAAACAAAAGGGAATATTGCGAATATTACGACCTGGTCTTCAACCTGGTGCGCCCGGGCGGTCTCATCCTCGCAGACAATGTCCTCTGGGACGGGAAGGTCTGCCAGAACCCGCTTCCGCAGGACAAGCAGACCATATCCATTGCCCGTTTCAACGACATCGTCAAAGAAGATCCCCGCGTGGAGAATGTCATCCTTCCGCTTCGCGACGGCCTTTCAATCATCCGCAGAATCTGACTTTTGAAAACCTGGTGAATCAACGCACAACAGAGCAGTCAATGTAGCAATAGGTCCGGAAGACCTTTTCAAGAAATAAAAATTATGAAAATACGGAAATACACCTTTATTATTTGTCTGATTGTCATTCTGATTACGGGAGGACAGGGATGCACACGACCTTCCCTGCCCGGGAATGACGTTGCACAGCAACAGACTCCTGTTCCTGACGGTGACAGCGACAAAGAAGAGCCGGAGCCTGCACCCGAACCGGAGCCAAATCCAGAACCTGAACCGGAACCCGAACCAGAACCTGAACCAAATCCGGAACCGGAACCAAATCCAGAACCGGAACCAGAACCAAATCCGGAACCTGAGCCGAATCCGGAACCGGAACCAAATCCAGAACCCGAACCAGAACCAAATCCGGAACCGGAACCGAACCGGGACTATCCTAACATTGTTTTCATTAAAGGTGTCCCGGGACCGAAGAAAGGTGATTTGGAGAACTCGGCAAATGACCAGTATCTCTGGTACGAGACCGCTGAAACAAAATGGTTTGACATCAAAAAGAGGGGCGGGGACAGCGAATTCTGCTGGGTGGCGACTGCCTCGGGGATGCTGCACCACTGGTACCGGATGAACGAGGGAAGGATTCAGGAATATCTCAAAACGACCACAAAGGAGATTTCCCTGTACGACCATTCGTATATCTACGATTATGATATGAATTCCGTCCAGAACGGGAATCAGAGCATCACAAGCGACCCCAAAAGCGGAATATTCAGTGTTTTCAAGAGCAGAATCCGCAATTCCGCAGGGGCCATCCGCAATGCTCTGAACTGGTATATGTTTGACAAGGACCTGCCGGGAGTCAAAGCCCTTGCACTGTTCGACAAGATGTTCAACGGCAATAATGACATCATTCTCTCAACGCAGGTTCCTGACAAGGAATCTTTCGAAAAAATGATTACCGAAGCGGCCAGGGCCGGAGATTCGATAGGCATAGAATATTCATACACAAACAAATCCGGACAGCACGCCGTCAATGTCTGGGGATACACGAAGAACTCCGACGGCAGCATCAGGGAAATCTGGATAACGGATTCGAACACAGGCCCCGCCGGGGGGAACATTCCTATGCACAATTACGGCGTCATCTACAAAAACGGGCAGGTGCAGTTGTCCAACCTTTCATCCAGCCGCTATCCCGATGAGGCAGGAATATTCGCCAGGGTCATCGAACTTGTGGTTCTCGGCAATTAAGACCACCTCCCGGGGGTCAGTGGGAGCCCCGGAGGCGGTCATTTGCGATGAATTCCTCGAAACTGTAGGTTTCACCGCAGAGTTCCTTGATTTTTTTTACGATGAGCTCACGGCTGGGAGCATTGAAATGGTCATTGTTGTTGACCATAACGCTCAGGGGCTCCGGTTTCCAGAGACCTTTGCTCGGGTCATTCCTGTCATCGTAGATGAGGTAGGCTCCCACTGATTCATAGCCCTTTACACCGATGAAATGTTTCCACGGAACCTGGGAAAGGTCGCTTGAGGAGGAGACATTCAGAGCCTTGCCCTGAGCCTGCTCCACCGGAAGGGAATTGAGATAGGTCTGGAGGACGCGGGTTCCCGGCCAGTATTCCTCGTCGAGTTTTGCCAGGGTGTGGCCCACGACTTCGTGACGCATCAGGCCTTTCAGACCGTACATATTTCCAGTCGTTCCGTTCGTGCATATTGACATCGTGCGGCCGTCCTTGTAGGAGAGGGTGACTCCACCGAGCCGCTCCGGCCAGTCAATAAGGACAATGACCAGCGTTGCAGGGTAATCGGTGACTCCAGCCTTGGCAACATACCTGTAAACTTCACTGTCATTCGCATTCATCGTAACTGACACATTGTCAACAAAATAGGTACCAAAAGCAGTATTCCTTGCCGCAAGAACTCCGGTCCCGGTCTCCTCAGAGAGAGCGGCAACAGAAGTGACAGTGAAGTAATCCTTGAAGGAGGCCATCGGCTCTGTTCCGAAAAGACCGTCCATCGCTTCCTGCACCAATTGGTCGAAGCGTCCTCCGTACCTGAGACCCTCAAGGTCGAATCCGTCTCCGAGAATGACAACATTGATCGGATTGGACTTGGTGGACCGGTTCCAGATGAAGGTTTCACCGTCAAAGTAGCTGAAGCCGTAGCCCGGCTGCTGAGGGTAGATATTTGTGGCTGCATCGAATGAGGACCAGGAGGCCATCTGGCGGACTGCAAGAGGGATTGACCCGGACATACAGTTGTCCTTCAGCACGAGACTTTCCAGACAGGACAGTCTTCCGAAGGACTCCGGAACGGTACCTTTGATGTTGTTGTCTTCGAGAGAAAGGGAGACAACCCTGGTCTTTCCGTTCACGGTGCGGGCGGTCACTCCCCACCAGGTGTCCACCGGAGCATCAGTGCACCATCCGTCAGAACGGGTCCAGGAAGTTCCTCCGGTGGAATTGTAGAATTCAATCAGGGACGCACGATCCTGGTAGGCGGCATCTCCCGCCTGGGTGATTTTGAATTTCTGAATATATGATGACTGCGGATCCGAGAACATCAGAACCGCACTTCTGTCAGCCTCAGGATTCACCGATGCATTCAGCCTCAGGATGCCGTCAACAGGCCGGTCGGAACTTGAAATCTCAAGCCAGTCCTGTTGCTGCTCGAATGACACTTCGTACGGGAAACTTGACTCGATTTTCAGTGCACAGGGGCCTCCCTCAGAGGATATGCTTTCATCAAACAGAGGGGTAATCGTGATGGAACGCATACCGGTCTGGATGAGGGTGAACTGCTTTGAGACACCTCCGCAGACCACAGAAACAACGGCCGAACGGTCCCGGGTTTCGTAGTAGAATCTGCCTCGGATGCGAACTGTCGTCTTTCCCGCTTCTCCCCCGCTCGGGCGGACGGTGCCGCACCAGTCAGGAATATTCTCGATGTACCAGTCTGCGGATGAATCCACTTCAAGGATTCCGAGACCGGCATCCGCACCGATGGTGACAACATCTGCGGAAAGTTCGACACTGCCTTCCTTCAGGCCTTCCGTTTTCGCGCAGGACAGAGCCAGGGTCAGGAAAACGGGAACGAATGCTAAAAATGTATATATTCTTTTCATAGTCAATTGTTTTCTATATTCAACGCCTTGTCTGTGATGAATCTCAGATAGGCATAATGATTCGCGGAATCAGTCCCCGGACGGCATTTCATCGCAATGGCATTGTTCCTGATCCGCAACAGGGTTTCGCGACAGCAGGAATCAGATGCTGATTTCCCGGCAAGAAATTCCACAAAAGCAAGCTGCCAGTTCATCTGGTAGGATTCAAGGCCCCCCGGTGGCAGTCGTTCCGGGAAAATTCCGAGGTAGATGTCCGTGACAAAATCCTTTGTGGAGTAGCCCGTGGGGAAAAGATTTCCGCTTACGGGAGAATCCTGAGACTGACAATCCAGGCTTGCGCAGAGCTGAACTTTTTCATAGCGTCCGAGCAGGGTGTTGAAGATATTTGTCCGGTAAACGTCAGCGATGAACTCTACGGTTCCGTACGGGAGGAGGCGCTCCTTCGGGAATCTGAACCATTCCATATCCCTGAGAGCCTCTATCGTCTTTCTCACTCCCTTTCTCTGCAGGGAGGCCGGCAGAGAAAGGACAGTTCCGTCAACTGTCTGACACCCACCGGCAAATGAGCAGAGATGAACGACCTTTGTTGCATATTCATCAGCTATTCCCTTGAGAGTCTCTGCAGTCAGGCTCAGGTCCGGGTCATTGCCGGAAAAAAGGTCCACTGCCTGAGGAAAAAATGCCTTCTGATTTACTGAATATTTCTCAAAAGAAAGAAATGCGTCGTCGCCGAGGTCGCGGTTTGCGGAATATGGACTGCTCAGGCCGTCAGGTAATGCACCGGACTTCAAAGAAGGGGCTTTAGGGCGTAAATATTCATCATTCCGCAGCCTCTCAAGAGCTTTCTTTCTGACAGATTCGTCTCCGTAAAGCCAGGCGATTGAGACCTCGTCAAGAGGGCCGGGACGATTCTGAACCAGGAGAACCCCACGGACGACATCCTCAGAGGAAGCCACACAATTGAACACAGGATTCTCCATCACGGAAGACACAATGCCGTAATTCCTTGTGAATGACACACTGCAAAGGGAATCCACGGGATAGGAGGAGGATGCTGCGGGATTGCGGACAAGACCGAGGGATTTTCCGACAGCCTGCATCACAAGCAGTTTCAGCACACTCCCAGCCACCGAGTCCGCCACCTGCGGCACCCTGACGGCAGGATTTGTGGCAGCAGTCTGGAAACGGAGTTGCGACACATATTTCTGAAGGGCATTCTCGTGGAGACAGATTGTCGTGGAGAACATCTCCCCGCTGAAAGGGTCACGGAGGGAATTGGTCTCAACCTCCTGCATTCCGGTCGGTGCATAGATGATTCTGGAATCGTAAGGAGAAAGATTTTCAGCCTCCCCTGCATCACGGACCTGAAGAACATCTCCCCTGCCCGCTTTCTCGAAAGCGGTGTTCCAGGCAAGGACCCCTTCCCGGACGTAAGGTTTCCACACTGAAGGGACGTCGATGTGGAAGACCAGATGGCCAGTGCTGTCAAGACTGTGCCTGCAGGCAAATCTCTTTTCCAGGACAGGGGAAAAAGAATCCTGAAGGACATTGGAGGAAAGGGTCAGGTCTTCAATCTCGGGAACGCTCTCAAGCATTTCTCCGCAGGATTCCTCCGTTGCCGCGAAGAGCATTTTGCGGACGATGGCCCGGACACTGAAATCTCCTGCAACCTTCATCATTCCATAGACATAGCCGTCCATCTTGAAAAACATATCACTGACTACCTCGGCACTGTTTTCCCTGTTTTCCACTGCCAGCACGGATGATTTCTCCCTGACAACGGTGTGCTTGCGCATCACCATTCCTCCCTGGGAGTTGTAGGCGGAGACGGGAAAGACGTGAAGAATGTTGAAATGGTCCGCGAACAATTCCGTCAAATCGGCGTCAACGGCCGATTTGTCAGAACTCAGATTTGCCTTGAATTTTTTCCAGTCCGGCACAAGGCTGCTTTTCCCAATGGCAGAAGGAATCTCCCCGGAGATGTCCACAAGAGACGGCTTCACAAGATAGCGGACAGTCAGATCCGACCCGTCGAAAGCAAATTCCAGAGGAAGGCAGTTGTCGGACATCTGGCCCGAAACACCTTCTCCCGCATCGGAGGTCTGTTCGATGACGGATGCCAGGTAAATCCGCTTTCCCATCAAATCCAGCGGGATTCTGGCATTGACTTTCCCATTGGAAAGGCTCAGGGAAATGAACTCTCCGTCCTGCGCACGGCAGAGACCGGACGGGAAGAAAAACAACCCGAACAAAAAAAGAAGATATGACAGGAAAGGTCTCATCCTCACTTGAACACTATTTGAGATGCTGCTCAATCCTTGCGGCGAGCATCCTGTAGTGTGCCCTGCTGTCGGCATCGGACGATGACTGTGCAAAGCGTTTCAAAAGATTCAGGGAATCCTGAAGGAAGGAGAAACAGATGTGCCTTGTGGCAGGCAGGGCTCCCTGCATTCCGGCGAACTGGCCGAATCCCCAGACCTCAGACTCATCGGCAAAACGCTTCTGCGGCGGCATTTGCTGCGGAGTGTTCGCAGGAGTGTAGGAGTTGGTCATCAGGTAGGAAATGAACTGGCTCTGGAGTTCCATCTCGATTTCCGACAATCTTTTCCCCTCCCGGGAAGGTTTCCAGACAAAGGTAGAGATGTCCTTCAGGAAATCCTTCTGGCCGTAGGCATCCTCACCCATCAGAGGGGTGCAGTACCACAGGCTTCCGCATCTCTGGACTATGGTCTTGAACAGGGCCGTACCCATCGTCGGGGCAACTGGAGAGGTCAGGGGCCATCCTGCTCCGGCCATCCGGTCAATCCAGTCAAGGGATTTGGTCTGTTCCAGCAGGAAGTTCACCGTCCTGCGCTGGTCCGCTCCGCTGACAGGAGCGTAGCTCTCACGCTCATCCCCCTCGAATCTTTCATTGAGGTAGATTCCCCCGATGTTGTAAAGGGCTCTGGTCACATATCTCTGGTACTGGGTCACAAGTTCATTCTTCATCCGGAGACGGAAACTGTAGTCGGGGTCTTCCCCGCCAACCCAGCTGTCAATGTTTGCAGCAATGTATTTCAGATTCTCAATGCCGTAAAGGGCACTCTTGACAGGGTCGTCTCCAAGGTCCTCCTCAAAGGAACTCGGGTCTATTTTCGCGACGACCTGCTGCTTTCCGTAGCGATAGACCGGATTGCCTGAGCGTTCGGAAATGAAACGGCGCAGAACAGGGGTCTCCTCCTCCGGAGTCGAGGCTCCCGCCACAGGCCTGTAGAGCCAGTCAATGGCGTAGAAGTCATATTCACCAATGGAAGGAGGCATCAGCCGCACTCCCTTGTCAGACTCGCGGGCGACGTAGTTGAATCGAGCGTAATCCATTATGGAGTAGGTAGTTCCGTACTTTGCCGTGAAACTTGCACTGCGCAGGGAATCCACAGGGATTGAGGAGGAACCGGCCATATTGTGCATCAGCCCCAGGCAATGTCCCACTTCGTGCGCCACGACATAGGCAATGCCCTCTCCTAGAATCTCCCGGGGAATATTCACCGTCCTGACAGAAGGATCCGCAGGTGCGGTCTGGATGAAAAGCCAGGAAGAGAGGAGTTTGACAATGTTGTGATAGATGTAAACTGATGCACTGATGATTTCCCCCGTCCTCGGGTCAGTCCAGGAAGGTCCCATCGAGTTGGCAACCTCTGAAGGAGAGTACCTGACGCAGTTGTATTTGATGTTGTCAGGGTCAAATGACTCATCGTCGGAGGGGTAAGGAAGGGCTCTTACGGCATTGCGGAAGCCTATTTTCTCGAAGGCTTCATTCCATCTCTCCACTCCCTCAGCAACATACGGTTTCCAGAACTCGGGGAAGGTGTCGTCGATATAGAAGACAATGGGTTTGACCGGCTCGACAACCTCTCCTGCCGCGTAGGCCGCGCTGTCGGAAGGCTCCAGTCTCCAGCGCTGTGCGTAAAAGACAGACTTCACTCCCTCACTCGAATCACCGAACACAGATTTTTTTGTGAAGAACACGCCTATGCGGGGGTCGGCAAGACGGGGCATCACGGGTTTCTCCGGAAGAAGGACAATGCTCCTGGTCACCTCAACAGTGAACGGAGAGTCAGCCATAATGACAGAGCGTTTTGCATTGTCACGCATTGTCACGGTGAAAGAGAGCCTTGAACGGACGCTGACATTGTCCTCAAAAGCCTTGATGTCACCCAGAAGCGACAGGTCACGTTTGAACTGGGTGTTAATCTGGGTGTTCGAGGCGGGATTGGACGCCGGCATCGGATTGAGTTCCGCAATATTGTTGCCGAGGAACATATCAGTCATATCCAGGACAACTGCCGTACTGTCAGGACTATAGGCCTTGATGTCGAAGGACGATATGATTCCCAGCAGGGTGTTCCTCACCAGGCTCCTTTCAAATTCATCACCCCTGGCCAGCAAATCGAAACGCTTCCTGCACATATTCACCTTTTTCCCGTCCAGACAGAAAGTCACCACCATCGGGGCCTTCGGCTTTTCTCCGACAGAGACTATTCTGTTGTCCGTCACCGCACTGATAGTCGATCCGATCATCACGTCTCGGTCCATCAGCGACAGCGGCATCTCCACGAAAAGCTTTCCTTCGACATCGTGAAGGGTAAGCAAACCCTCACGGCTCGTGCACTTCTTGCCGGAAAAGAGTTTCTCGTAGTCCGAAAGCGGTTTCGGGGAGGGAGCCGTCACCTCGTTTTTCTTCTTTTTTGACCCGCGGGCGGATGCAGCCTCGGCAGGGAGGGTTGCGAGGGAGCAAAGCAGAAGCAGGAGGGAAATCGGGAATATTGAATATTTCATAATCAAATATTTACATATTTACTATTCGCCTGTGGCGATTGCGTTCAGGTCGATGCCGAATTCGGAGAAAACATCCAGTACGATATTGTACCGGCGCATCACCAGGTCATACTGACCATTCTCGGCAGCAAAGGTCTCGGGAGTGGAGAAGAGAATCTTCCTGACATACATCAGGAAATCCTCGCCGGCCATTGCAATGACGGTGATATCGGTCGCAGGGGACTCGTACTCGAAGTCCGGCTGGACATATTTCACGAAACCCCTTGTCTGATAATGCCATTCATTGGAAGGGTCGCCATAGACCGGGTTCTTGTAGTCAATGCCTTCGTTGAAAGTCGAAGGAATCTTGATCAGGCCGTTGTTGAATGCCAATGTGATGGCCTTGTAGGCAAAGGTGATTCTCATCTTCTTTTCATCATACTGGAGGATGTAGCCGTCCTGGTCGCTCTGAAAACTGAGGGACCAGAAATCCACCCCGTCCGTTCGGCAGGGGATGTGTGCCTTGGCCACTCCGTTGTCTTCCCTGTGAAGTCCGTCCACCAGAAAGAAGTAGCGCGGGAACAACGACGAATGCAGTTGCGGATTGAAATACCTGAAGACATTGTCCTCCAGGAAAGACAGAAATGTGTTCAGCTGGTTCTGCGGAACCGGATTGGCAACGAAGACCATTCCCGGGTAGAGGTTTATCCAGGCCCGGTTCAGATGGTTCTGCTCTATGTCCTTGTAGATGACATAGCAGTTGAAATTCTCCTGTATCGTCTGGATGCGGCGGTCTATTTCGGTATTCCCCTGAGGGAACTCGAAAAGCAGGTCGTCCCTGAAACGCGTCGGAGTCAGGCTCTCCTCCCTGCTGCAGGAAAGAAGAACCGATGCGGCTGTCACCGCTGCTACGAATATTCCTTTTCTTCTCATCTTGTCAGTCATTTCTTGGTCCTCCAGCCTCATTCTGAATGAGTTTGTCATTCTTTAGCATCACGCAGGCAGGTATCTGGAGTGTGTACATCGGGTCGTTTTTCCTGAGAGTGTAGGTAGTCACAGTCGCATCCGAATTGTCACCCTTCCAAAGATGCTTTATTTCCGGCATACCCCATCTGCGCAAGTCAAACCACCTGTGGTCCTCAAAGCAGAGTTCCCTGCGGCGCTCGTTGCGCACGGAATTGACCAGACGGTCAGGTGTCCTGTCATCAATCTCATCCGGGTTCGGTGTCAGAATCCTCCTGGAGCGCAATGCACTCAGCAGTTCAAGGGCAACAGCCTTGTGGTTGTCCCCCTTTCCCTCATAGTAAAGCATAATCTCCGCCTCAGCCTTGTTCAGGTAGGCCTCAGCAAGACGGAAACTGCGGCTGAAACGGTTGTTGTTGTCAGGGTCGAGGGTGTTGCCAGTCACGGCGAGCTTCCCGTAGGCCTTGTAACTTGCCGAATTGGGATCCTTCACGAAATAGTTGGTCAGACGGATGTCAGTCGGGGATTTGTAGGTATTTCTCAACTCATCGGAAGCCACCACGAAAGAAACCTTTCCTCCTTTGGAACTATCCATCATATAAGGGTTTATGAAATTTACCATCCCCGAAACGCCGCCGTAGGTCCAGATGACCTCCGGATTGGTGTAGGAATGGAAGTACATATACGAAGTGTAGGTCGGGGAAGACGGGATGGTCGGGAATTCGGTATATTCCATCAGACGGAAACGACTGTCTACCAACACCTTTGTTGCATATTCCGAAGCTTTTTCCCAGTCTTCCATATAGAGATATACACGAGAAAGCAGGAGCTGGACGAAAGGAAGGCTCACGCGCATATTCGCCGACCAGGTCACCGGGACCTCGGAATAGAGTTCCTCTGCCCGTATGAGATCCTTTACCACCTGATTGTACACCTCCTCCACAGTGTTCCTCGCTATGGTTGCGCTCGAGACCTTGCTCACCAGATGAAGAGGTACCCCGAGGGAGGTCTTGTCACTGTTGTAAGGTTTGCCGAAGCAGTTGACGAGGTGGAAATAGTAGAATGCCCTGAGCGAAAGGGCCTCAGCTGTCACCCTGGCCTTCTCCTGGGCAGTGCCGCTCACCTTGTCGATGTAGTCCAAAACGGCATTGCAGCCCAGGATGCAGGAATAGCAGCCCGAGTAGATGTCGTAGGTGTCCTCGGAAAGATGGTCGTCATCCAGGGTTCTGAAGGCATCGGGCTGCCAGGTGTAAAGGGCCTTGATGGAAGCCAGATGGACCGGAGTCATCAGATTGCTTTCATCGCTCTTGAAGCGGACCACTGCGGCATCGTCCGTGAACAGGTCAAAGAACGGATTGATGCACTTGTTCTTGCCGCCATAGTAGGTCTCGTACATCAGCAACTCGTCAAGATCCTGTACGCTTCCGGCCACAAATTCGTTTTCCGACTTCGGCTCAAGAAACTTCCCGCACGAGCAGAGCATCAGGGCGGAAAGACAAAGGGAATATATATTCAATCTTTTCATTGTCAGAAACCTATGTTGAGTCCAAAGGAGAATATTCTCGGCATAACGCTATTGCCCAGTTCAGGGTCGAAACCGTTGAACCTCTTGTCACAGATGACAAAGATGTTGTTGACGGTAGCGCTGACCATCAGATCGGACAATTTGATTTTCTTGCATATTTTCTGGCTGGCATTCCAGGTCAGGGACATCTGTGTGCACCTGAAGAAGGAGGCATCCACCACCCTGATGTCGGAATTTCCCCACATATCGTACATCGACTGGGCATCCCCGTTCGGAAGAAGTATGGTCGGGAGCTGGCCTCCGTGGTAGAAGGCAGGAATGTCGGTCTGGTCACCCGGCTGCTTCCACCTGTTCAGAAGTTCCCTGTCGAGGTTGGTGTAGGGATCCGGCAGGCGTTCAAGGCTTGAGAACGGATTAGGCAATCTTTTCTTTGCTCCCAGCAGGGCCGTGAAGTCGGCCGAGAAGGTGAAACTGCGCCATCTCAGGCGGGTGTTGAAACCGCCGGTAAAGGAGGCGTCCCTCTGTCCGCTGTACACCAGAAAGTCCGAAGGGTCGTCAGTGTCGCCTCCGGGAAGGTTGAACTGAGGATAGCCGGTGGCATCGTCCAGTCCCTTGAAGGAATAGGACCAAAAGCCTGAAATCGGATAACCCTGTTTGAGGATTCTTCCGGAAGCTCCGTGGAGAAAGTCATAGACCTGGTTCAGACCGGAATCCACATTGCTTGCGGTGTTCCAGTTCTGGGAAGTATTGAAACCCACCGTCCAACTCCAGTCCTTGGTCTGAATCGGGGTAATGTTCAGTGTCAGCTCGACTCCCTCATTCTTCACCCTTCCGCCGTTCAGGGCCAGGGTAGTCAGACCATATTCCTTTGCAACTTCCTGGTACACAATTGAATCCGAAGCACGGTGATAATACTCGGCCGTCATCGTTATCCACTTGAGGAGCTGAAGGTCGAAGCCCACGTTCCAGCTTTTTGTGCTCTCCCAGGTGAGTTCCGGATTAGGAAGGGAACGAATGGAATTTCCATACTGGTTGAAATGATTCACCACTCCCTGATAGGCCAGGATGAGATCCGGACTGATTGACTGGACCGTGTTTCCCTGAATACCATAGGATGCCCTGATGCGCAGCTGGTCAAGCCATTTGGCATTCTTCAGGAAAGGCTCCTCCGCAGCATCCCAGGAAAGAGCGAAAGAGTACATCGGGTCAAACCTCCTGTTCACATCCTGTCCGAAGCGGTTCGACATATCATTCCTTATGCTTGCGTTGAAGACATAACGGTTCTTGAAGGAATATGAAACAGTCGCAAAAACCGAGACATAGTTGTTCTCCGCTCCCTGGTTGTTCCAGGCTCCCCGGTACAGCTGGCTGAATATTCCGTATGTAGGCAACGATGCCGAACTCATCGAGGCAAATTTCTCGGGATCGACTGTCGGAGAGAGTTTCTTGCCCCTGTCCGGCATATAGCCCCAGACAGTGTTGCGCATTGCATCGTACCTTGTCGAACGGATTTCCATTCCAAGCATCGCATTGATGCGGTGGGCATCCTTGAAAGTCTTGTGAAAGAGGAACTTGTTCTGGAAATTGTAGTTGGACTCGGATTTGTCGTAACTCTGGAGTTCACCTCCGAAAGGAATCACGGCTGCGGCAAATTCCGGGTCGCCGTCCATCTTTGTTCCGTAGTCATAGCCCCTGTAATTGTTGGCTATGTAATAGGACTGCTCACCTGCGTAGGATTCGTTGCGGCTGTTGTTCAGGGAGTAGCCTCCGGTGAACTGGTAGGTGAGCCACGGCACGATGTCCCAGTTGAAGTCAAGAGTGGCATTCACCCTTGTGCTCTGGGATTTTGCATGACTGTTTTCGATTTCATTCAGGATGTTGTAGCCCAGATCCAGGCCCAGCACCCCGTAGGTGTAATTCGCAGGATAACGGTAGAACAGCCTTTCCCCGTTCTCATCGAAGGCCGGGATGGCGCGGCTGGTAGAAGTGGCGTAGCCCATAGGGCTCACACCCGGTCCATAGCCCTTTGTCTTGTCAAGCGAGCCGATAATCGAGACATCCAGACGGATGTTGCGGCGCAGTTTCGCCCCGACCCTGATTCTGGCGCTCATCTTCGAGGCATCGTTCCCTATTTCCACGCCCCTGTTGTCGCCGTAGGATATGGACGCATTGTAAACCACCTTCTCAGAACCTCCCGAAAGGCTGAGGTTGTGGTTGTGACTGACTGCCGTGCGGGTGAGAATCTCGAACCAGTCAGTGTTCACGGTCTCGAGACGGTTGTAGCCCGCACAGTATTCCTCGTAGGTGATGTCTTTGTCAAGGTACATCCTGTAGAGGCCCTCGTAGGTGTTTAACTGCTTGATCGGGGCAAAGGACCCCGAGTAGGAACTACCGGACTGGAAAGCCTCGTTGCTGAAACGGACCCTCTCCTGGGAGTTCATCAGATTGAACATCCCGTAGTTCGGCCGGGCCCTGACCGATACGTTTCCGGAGTATTTCACACGGGTCTTTCCGGACTGACCCTGCTTGGTAGTGATGACAATCACACCGTTGGATGCCTTCGAACCGTAAATGGCTGTCGCAGAGGCATCTCTGAGCACCGTTATGTTGTCGATGTCGGAAGGGTTCAGCCAGGATATCTGGTTTCCGATGATGTTGCTCAAATCCTCCGTCATCAATGCGCTCGGGTCGAGTTCCAGAGGGTCTGGCTGGATGACCCCGTCCACAACCCAAAGAGGAGCGGTGTTGCCAAGAATCGTGGATGTTCCCCTGATTTTGATGTCAGGAGAAGTTCCCACCCTGGAACTTGTCTGGGTCACGACCATACCTGCCACCCTTCCCTGAAGCATCTGGTCAATGGACGTGTAGGACGGCATCAGGATTTCCTCCGCCTTGATCTGCTGGAAGGAACCTGCCATATCCCTCTTGCTGACAGTCTGGTAACCGGTCACAACCACCTCGTCCAGAGATGCATCCTGCTGGAGCACGACATTGATCGTTTTCTGTTCGCGGAGGGCGACTTCCTCCTGTTTCATTCCGATGAAGCTGAAAACGATTACAGGCTTCTCGGGCAATTTTGCATTCGCGGGAATGTGCAGTTCATATTTACCGTTGATGTCGGCATTCAGACCGATGCCCGTGCCCTTGATGAACACGGAAGCACCGGGGATGGGTTCTCCGTTGGAGTCCTGAACCTTACCCGTGATTATGCGCCCCTGCTGGGCAAAAATCGTCCCCATACTCATTGCGAGCACGAGGACGATTGTCAGTAATTTGTTGTATACCACGATATTCTTGGTGATATATATTAGTTCTCAACTTCAACTTCTATCATATATTCTTCCATACCCTCAACTATTACCGGGGTATTATTGTTGGAGAAGAACTTAGATTGCATAATCTGCAATCCTGACATATCAGGTTGCTGAGTCAGATAAACATCGTTTGGAACTATGAATATATATACTTTTGTTGTAACATACGCAAATGGTCCACTTCCACTATGCAGAGGCTCGAGACCAGCGTTTATATTCAAAGTCCATTCCCTCTCACTTTCACCTTTATCAAATGTCATCCATGATGCTGAATTCTTGGTCGGAAGCGGCTGGACTCCATTTTGACTAGCCACCCATCCAAACTTTGGATCAGTTGAACCCAACATATATTTGTAGTAGTATAAAAATGGAGTATAGCCAACTTTACCATCCTCCGGAGTAAGTTTGAAAGAGACAGACTTGTCAGTAGAGACATTCCCGTCCGCTCCGTAGAAGCACAGATCCTTGGAAACTTTCAGCGATGTCCCCCTGTCACTTGCAAGGAACACAGGTTTCTCGAAAGTATGCTTTACATTGATGCTGTACTTCACATCCGGATTCTCAACGTCGTTGAACCAGATCACGCCTTCCTTGCTGTCATAGAAATTCGGAAGCTGCTCCTCATCCACGGTAAGGGTAACTGTCACGATGTCACTGGCCTTGCCCTCAAAACGAGGAGACGGCTTTGACAGCCAGAGAGGCCACTGTGCGTTGCAGTCATCAGCTGCATCAAGCTGCCACCAGAAATTGGCCTTGACCTTGATTTCCACTGATTTAGCATCCTCGCCGAAAACGAGTTCTGCCACTGCACTGCCGTCAGTACTGCTGGTAACTGCGAATTCACGCTCCTTGGCATTACGGGTGATGTTGAATGTCACCACATCCTTGTCCTCTCCGATGGTGAGAGTAACCTTTGCAGTCTCGGCTGCCTCGAATGCATCGGCAACACTGAATACGACTTTATTGTCGCCCTTTTCTCCGGAAGTCTTGTCCGGGGTGCACCAGGTCTTGTCAACCTCGACAGTCCAGGCACCGTAGGCATAGAAAGTGATTTCCTTGGATTTTCCCGGGTCAACTGAGACATCCTGCAATTCAGGAAGATTTTTTTCTACCGGTTGCGGTTGAGGTTCCGGAGAGGGAGTCTCTGGCTTATTGCAGCTTACTGCTGCCCCCCCCATAACAGATACTGCCACTGCAGCAGCAAAGAGATTGAATTTTTTCATAATGTTATTGGTTTGTTTGTCTTTTTCGTCACAGAATTTTCAAAAAAGCGGCGCAAGGTATCAAAGATTGCGGAAAAATCCAAAAAAAAATTGGCTACCTTTGCACTATGGCAAAGCAGATGACAATTAAACAAATCTCCGAACTTTCCGGTGTCTCGCCCGGAACGGTGGATCGTATCCTGCACAACAGGGACAAGGTTTCAAAAGAAGCAAGGGCCAAAGTGGAGGCTGTTCTGGCAAAAGCCGACTACAGATGCAATATCCACACTTCCGCCCTTTCCCTGCGTAAATCCTTCAGTATAGCGGTAGTCTGCCCTACTATAATAAAAGGAGACTACTGGCACAGTATCAGGGCTGGGATAGACAAGGCACAGGAGGAATATTCCGACATTGAACTTTCCGTACAATATTTTGAATATGACCAATATGACACGGAATCCTGCAAAAGGGCATTCAACCAGCTTCTTGATTCAAGTTGCAGTGCCGTGATCATCGGAGGTACATTCGAGGAGGAGACTGTTAGCCTTTGTTCCTCCCTTGACAAGAAGAGCACTCCATACGTTTTCATCGACACCAGATTCGACGGTTGTCATCAAGTCGGCCATTTCACGGCAGACCAGTACAAATGCGGGAAAGTAATGGGGAAGCTTCTCGATTTGCTCGCCCTTGCGGAAGAAAGAATCTGCGTAATCCGCCTTGCAAGGACAGGCTCGTCCCATTCCTTCAACACAGGAGAGAGACTCAAGGGTCTGCAGGACTATTTTTCTTCCTGTGCCGGGAGAAAATTTCCGGAAGAATTCACACTGAATCTCTCCTCACAGGAAAACAACAAGGAACAATTCATAGAGTGGCTGAGGGGAAACAGAGACATCAGTACCTTGGCTGTTCTCAATTCCAAAGGACATTCCGTGGCGGACCTGCTCAGAAGCAACGGAATCAGTGACAGGCACATCGTGGGTTTCGATGCCACGGACGAAAATATCAGATGCCTGCACGAAGGGACCATCTCCTTCCTCCTCTGCCAGCATCCGGAGCAGCAGGGATTCGAATCTCTTCAAAGACTCATAGCATATCTGCTTTACCGTTCTCCGGCAAATTCCGGGGATACAGGACCGGTCGGAGTGGAAATTCTGACAAAAGAAATGTTGTAACACTTTCCTTTTCAAAAAGAAATACTATCTTTGCACCTTGAGTGTGTACGTACACACAATAAATATGAACCATATAAAACAATCATCAATGGAGAATTTGTTTGACATCAAAGGGCGGGTGGCCGTGATGACAGGCGCCTGCGGTGTGCTGGGAGCCAGCATCGTGAAATATTTCGCCGCACAGGGCTGCAAGGTCGTCCTTCTCGACCTTGAGCGAGCCAGGCAGACTGGAGAGAACATCGTGTCTGAAATAAAGGCTGAAGGTGGGGAAGCTATGTTCCTTGCCACCAACGTGCTTGATCCTGAGGTAGTGGAGCAGAACCGCCAGGACATCATCGAGGCTTACGGCGGCATCGACATCCTACTCAACGGAGCCGGAGGGAATATGGGTCCGGCGAATGTAACTCCCGAACAGACAATATTCGATATGGACCTCGACGCAACACGCAAAGTGTTTGAACTGAATATCATAGGGACCATAATTCCTACAAAGGTCTTTGCCAAATCTATGGTGGAGAAGGGCAAGGGCAGCATCGTGAATTTCTGCAGTATGTCCTCATTCCGTCCTTTGACACGCGTCTGCGGCTACGGCATGGCCAAGTCCGCCCTTTACAGCTGGACACAATGGCTGGCAGGAGAGTTGGCCATCAAATTCGGAGAAGGACTGCGAGTGAACGGAATCGCCCCGGGATTTCTCCTGACCAACCAGAACCGTTCCCTGTTGACCAATCCTGACGGAAGTCTTACTGAGCGTTCACACAAAATCATCGGCCACACTCCTTTCGGACGTTTCCTTGAGCCGGAGGAACTTCTCGGAGGTCTGCACTATCTCGCTTCGGATGCATCCAAGGGAGTCACAGGTACGGTTATGGCCATTGACGGCGGTTTTAATTCATTCAGCATATAGGAGGACCATATTATGTATCTGATGAAACAATCCTGGAGATGGTACGGTCCCAATGACCCTGTCACCCTTGACAACATACGCCAGGCAGGCGTTACCGACATAGTTTCCGCCCTGCACCATATTCCTAACGGAGAGGTGTGGACAGTGGAGGAAATCCGCAAACGCCAGCAGCAATGCGCGGAAAAAGGACTTGTCTGGAGCGTAGTGGAATCGGTTCCGGTACACGAACACATCAAGACACAGGAGGGTAAATATCTCGATTATATCGAAAATTACAAGCAGACCATCCGTAATCTGGCCGAATGCGGGATAAAGGTCATTACCTATAATTTTATGCCTGTCCTCGACTGGACAAGGACGAACCTTTTCTACGAGATGCCGGACGGCAGCCGCGCCTTAAGGTTCGAGAGGGCAGCATTTCTGGCATTTGACCTGTTCATCCTGAAACGTCCCGGTGCAGAGAAAGAATATTCCGCCGGGGATATCGAAAAGGCGCGTGAACGATACAATGCAATGGACGAAGCCGAGAAGCAACTCATAACAAAGAATATGATTGCCGGACTGCCGGGCTCCGAGGAAAGTTTCACCCTCGACCAGTTCCAGGCCGCCCTTGACCGCTATAAGGACATTGATGCGAAGACCCTCAGGAACAATCTGATTTTCTTCCTCAAACAGGTATGTCCTGTCTGCGATGAAGTTGGCAGCAGGATGGTAATCCACCCGGACGACCCGCCATACCCTATTCTCGGACTCCCACGGATAATGAGCACCGCCGATGATTTCAGGGCACTGATTGAAGCCGTTCCGAATGCATCGAACGGGCTGAATCTTTGTACAGGTTCACTCGGTGTACGCGCCGACAACGACTGCGTCTCAATGATGCGGGAATTTGGGGACAGAGTGGATTTCGTACACCTTCGCAGCACCAAACGCGATTCGGAGGGCAATTTCTACGAGGCTAATCTCCTGGAAGGAGACGTCCCTGTTTACGAGATGATGAAGGCACTTCTGGAGGTTGAGCAGCGCAGGGGATGCAGCATATATCTGCGCCCTGACCACGGACATCAGATGTGCGACGATTTGAACCGCAAATCCAATCCCGGCTACAGCTGCTACGGCCGCCTGCGCTCTCTTGCAGAGTTGCGCGGCATCGAACACGCCATAGCCAAGACTATGGAATAATCTTACTGCCGTGTAATCCGCGCTCCGAGGGCATTCAGGCGGATGTCGATGTCCTCGTAGCCGCGGTCGATCTGGTCGATGTTGCTGATGATGCTGGTGCCTTTGGCTGACATTGCGGCAATCAGAAGGGCGATTCCGGCGCGGATGTCAGGGGAGACCATATTCCCGGCGCGGAGCTGATACTTGTGGTCGTGACCGATGACAACTGCCCTGTGAGGGTCGCAGAGGATGATCTGGGCGCCCATATCGATGAGTTTGTCCACAAAGAAAAGCCTGCTCTCGAACATCTTCTGGTGAATCAGGACACTGCCCTTGCACTGGGTAGCCACCACAAGCATAACACTCAGCAGGTCAGGAGAAAGACCCGGCCAGGGGGCATCCGCGATGTGCATTATTGAGCCATCCAGGAAGGATTCGATGACGTAACTCTCCTGCTCAGGGATGAGAATGTCGTCCCCGCGCTGCTCAAGATTCACCCCGAGTTTGCGGAAGCAATCCGGGATGATTCCCAACTCATTGTAGGCCACATCCTTGATGGTTATCGAGCTGCGGTTCAGAGCAGCCATCGCGATGAAAGACCCCACCTCAATCATATCCGGAAGGATCCTGTGCTCTGCCCCGTGGAGTTTCTCCACTCCGGTGATTGTCAACAGGTTGGACCCGATGCCCTCTATTTTTGCGCCCATCTTTACCAGAAGGCGGCAGAGCTGCTGGACGTATGGTTCGCAGGCAGCATTGTAGATGGTGGTCACCCCCTCGGCGAAACAGGCGGCCATCACGATGTTTGCCGTTCCGGTGACCGACGCCTCGTCCAGAAGCATATATCTTCCTGTAAGTCGTTGATTTTCCGGTATATGTAAAAAGAAAGCCTTCCTTTTCGAGTCATATTCCTGCTGCGCCCCGAGGTTCATCATTCCGAGAATGTGGGTGTCAACCCTACGGCGTCCGATCTTGTCCCCTCCCGGTTTAGGGAAGTAAGCCTTCCCGAAACGCGCAAGAAGAGGGCCGACAACCATCACTGAACCGCGCAGCTTGGCGCATTTGGCCACGAAATCCTCGCTTGATGCATATTCCTCATCAATTTCATCCGCCTTGAAGGAAAAGACGCCTTTTTCGATTCTCCTCACCTTGACCCCGAGGGCCTCGAGAAGCAGAATCAGATTCTTGATGTCAAGTATTTCCGGAATATTGGATATTGTTACCTCATCCTTTGTCAGCAGCACTGCACAGATGACCTCAAGAGCCTCGTTCTTTGCTCCCTGCGGCCTGATAACTCCGCTCAGACGGTGTCCTCCCTCAACTACGAATGAACCCATATATTCTTGAATATTAAATATTTACAAATTAAATATGTTCTACTTCCGGAGACAGTTCAACTCCGAACCTTGCCTTCACAGACTCGATTATCCTCCGTTCCAGACCTGTGATCTCTTCCGGAAAAGCATTGCCCGAATGGTTGACTATCACCAAAGGCTGTTTCTCCCAGACGGCGGCTCCACCCTGGCGGCGGCCTTTCCACCCGCATTGCTCTATCATCCAGGCGGCAGGAATCTTCATGCCGGCATCCCCGAGGTCAAAATGGGGAATATTTTCATATTCAGATGCAATCTTCTCATACTCAACGCGAGAAACAATAGGGTTTTTAAAGAAACTGCCCGCGCTTCCGATTTTTGCAGGATCCGGAAGTTTCTGGTTTCGGATGTCCAGAACGGTCTTTCTGACAAGATGAGGAGTCAGTTCCCTACCCTGCGCAGCAGCATCAACAGCATCCTTAAGATGCCCGTAATCAAGCCTTGGAACAGAGTTGTTATTAAGTTGGAACACCACGTGGGTGACTATGTGGCGGCCCTTTGTTCCGGGATGTTTGAAAATCGAGTCACGATAGCCGTAGGCACAGTCCTCAACTCCGAAAGAGACAAATTCTTCCTCCTGGAAATCGTAGCAGAAGACCCTGCTGATGACATCCTTGACCTCAACGCCATAGGCTCCAATGTTCTGGACTGCCGCCGCACCGACCTCTCCGGGGATGCCACTGAGGTTTTCAAGTCCCCACAACTGCCTGTCACAAGTCCATTTACAGAAGTCGTCAAAGACTACTCCTGCACCCACGGATATTTTCAGGGGGTCGGATTCAAGAGGCTCGATGAACTGAATTTTCGAATGAAGAACGGTTCCCTTGAAATCTCCGGTAAAGAGCAGGTTGCTGCCGCCTCCAATGTGCAGAACCGGCCTCGGATAGCCTTCCAGGTCCAATTCCACCAGGTCAGCCACCGAGTCATACTCGATGAAAGCCTTCGCCTCCACCCTCATTCCGAAGGTATTGAGCCTTGTCAGGTCCTTGTGGTATTCGGTTTTCAGCATATCCGGGACCTCTATCCTATTTCAGCACCGTTTACAAGGGTTTCGGCAGGAGTGACGAAACGCATCTTGCCGTCATTCTGGCGTGCCATCAGAATCATTCCCTTGGACTCGATGCCGCGAATCTTGCGCGGAGCAAGGTTGGCAAGGATGCAGATCTGTTTGCCGAGCATATCTTCAGGAGAGTAGTATTCCGCTATGCCTGAGACAATTACCCTTTTGTCAATACCTGTGTCGATGGTGAGTTTCAGGAGTTTGTCAGTCTTCGGAACCCTCTCGGCCTCAAGGACGGTGGCAGTGCGGATGTCCATTTTCTCGAAATCCTCAAAGGTGCATTCCTCCTTCTGAGGAGTCACTGTCCTGGCCTCGGCAGCCTTTGCAGCGGCTTCAAGTTCGGCACGGATGGCGTTCAGCCTCTCAATCTGGGCATTGATGACCTCGTCTTCGATTTTGCTGAAGAGGAGGACAGGCTCGTTGAGCTGGTGGCCTTCAGGAAGGAGAGTGCGGGATCCGAGGAGATCCCAGTGGAGGAGAGTTTTCTCCACCCCGTCCGAAGCATTTCCGGAACTGTGGGTGTGAAGGGCACGGCCCTCGCCCTCAGCATACATGTTCACCTTCACACTGCCCTCTTCACCGGCACGGTGATCACATCCGGCATCGATGCCCACATTGAGAATCCCGCGGAGTCTCTCAGCGGAGAACGGCAGGAAAGGTTCGAAGGCAATGGCAAGGGATGCACAGATCTGGAGGGAGACATTCAGGATTGAAGCAGTCCTGTCCAGGTCGGTCTTTGCCACCTTCCACGGCTCGGTGTCAGTGAGGTATTTGTTGCCAAGACGGGCGATGTTCATTGCCTCTTTCTGAGCCTCGCGGAACTTGAATGCATCGAGGTACCTCTCCATTGCCTCGCGCAGAGGTCTGATCTGGTCAAGTGTCTGTTCATCAATGGCTTCAGGCTTCAGATTCGCAGGGACTTTCCCTCCGAAATACTTGTGTGTCAGCACCACGGCCCTATTCACGAAGTTTCCGAAAATCGCCACGAGCTCGCTGTTGTTGCGTGCCTGGAAGTCCTTCCAGGAGAAATCGTTGTCCTTGGTCTCCGGGGCATTGGCACAGAGGACATAACGCAGCACGTCCTCCTGTCCCGGGAACTGCTCCAGGTACTCGTGAAGCCAGACTGCCCAGCCTTTCGATGTGGAAATCTTGTTGCCTTCGAGATTCAGGAATTCATTTGCGGGAACATTGTCCGGAAGGATGTAAGAGCCCTCCGCCTTCAGCATTGACGGGAAGACGATGCAGTGGAAGACGATGTTGTCCTTGCCGATGAAATGCACGAGCCTGGTATCCTGTGACTTCCACCATTTCTCCCAGGTCTGCGGAAGGAGTTCCTGAGAATTTGAAATATACCCTATAGGGGCATCAAACCAAACATAGAGGACCTTCCCTTCCGCTCCCTCGACCGGGACAGGCACTCCCCATTCAAGGTCGCGGCTCACCGCACGCGGCTGCAAACCACCGTCTATCCAGCTCTTGCACTGGCCGTAAACATTTGTGCGCCACTCCTTGTGCCCGTTCAGAATCCAGTCGGAAAGCCATCCCTCGTACTTGTCCAGAGGAAGGTACCAGTGCTTGGTCGGTTTCTTCACCAGCGGACTTCCACTCAGGGAAGACTTCGGATTGATCAGCTCGTCAGGACTGAGGGTCGCACCGCATTTCTCGCACTGGTCACCGTAGGCACCCTCCGAGCCGCAACGCGGACAGGTTCCCGTGATGTAACGGTCGGCAAGGAAAGTCCCGGCCTGCTCGTCGAAGTACTGCTCGCTCTCCTTCTCGATGAACTTCCCTTCATCGTAGAGTTTGCGGAAGAAAGCCGATGCATTTTTCGCGTGCACCTGTGAGGAAGTCCTCGAATAGATGTCGAAATTGATTCCAAGTCCTGTAAATGAATCCTTTATGATCTTGTGGTACCTGTCCACCACATCCTGCGGGGTGCATCCCTCCTTGCGTGCCTTGATGGTAATCGGCACTCCGTGCTCGTCCGATCCACAAACGTAAAGCACATCCTCACCTTTCATACGAAGGTATCTGACATATATGTCTCCCGGGATATACACACCTGCAAGGTGTCCGATATGCACCGGCCCGTTCGCGTATGGAAGGGCGCAGGTAACCAAAGTCCTTTTGAATTGTTTCTCCATATATTAGATATTTTATTTTTTCTCAAATCCTCTGCCGAGCCTTTTGTTCAGGGCATTGTTCATCACCTGAAGCCGCTTCAATCTCTCAAGAATAGCCGTGACACCCTCAGAGTCGGCATTCTTCAATTCAAGGGAACATTCCCTCATCTGCTTCTCAACGCGTTTCGCCTTGTAGGCGAGGATGGCACGGGGCACGAAATTCACCAGAACCGTCTGACGCGAAGTCATCGAATTCCGGTAGTTGCTGACAGTCAGGGTGTACTTCGGTATGATCAGTTCCGACGAAACCTTCGCCACATCTCTGTCCGGACTGTTCATCAGTCTCTGCTGTATGTGCATCTGGTCAAGACCCTCGTCCACGAGGGTGAAATATTCCTCATATATTTTATAATATATCTCATTGCTGAAATTTTCGTCATCAGCGGCAAGCGCGGAGTCGATGAAATCGGCGACGGTGACGGGTTCGGCGGAGTACATGTCCGAATCCGCGTCGAACTCAAGAAGGTCACTGCCGCTGTTCAGCACAAAGTCCAGAAGGTCCTTCTCACAAGGAGCGAGATACGGGTCATTGAGTACAACCCCTCCCACCGCCGGGACCTTCTGCTGCTCCTGTGGCTGCACACCGGGAATCCCTTCCGCACTCCGGGCAGCGAGCTCCAAAGCATCCTCCTGACGGCTCTGCTCCCTCTCCAGACGCTTTCTCTCAGTCTCCAGCCTCTCCTGGCGCTTCTGCCTGATTCTCCCGAAAAGGATGGACGAGGCGACATTGAACCGCTCTGCACAGGACTCCACATAGACGGACCTCTTGACCGGGTCCGGAATAAGGGCGATTGTGTCAGCAAGTTCATTGATGAAGCCTGCCATCTTCAGCGGGTCCCTGGAATCCGCGAGGATGTTGGCCTCCATGAAATCCACGAAATCCTGCTCGTGGGTGGAAATGAAGTCCCTGACCTCGTCCAGAGTGTGTTTCCTGGAATATGAATCCGGGTCATCGTCATCGGGAAGCAGGACTATGCGAGGATTCATCCCGTCCTCCAGGACCAGTTTGATGGCCCTGAGAGAGGCGTGGATGCCTGCTGAATCACCGTCATATATGATGTCAATATTGTCAGTGAACTTGTGGAGCAGCCTCACCTGCTCCACGGTCAGGGAAGTTCCGCAGGAAGCCACCACATTGGTAATCCCCAGCTGATGCATCGAGATGACATCGAGGTAGCCCTCGACGAGGATACATCTGTCCTGACGGGCAATCTCATTCTTAGCCAGGTGAAGGGCGTAGAGGGTCCTGCTCTTGATGTATATTTCACTCTCTGGAGAGTTCACATATTTCGCGACCGTCTTGTCGCTGCGCAGGGTCCGGCAGCCGAAAGCCACCACACGGCCGCTCACCGAATGAATCGGAAATACCACCCTGTCGTAGAACCTGTCCGCGAGAGAACCGTCATCACGTTTGACAGCCAATCCGGTTTCTGTCAGGAACTCCTCCTTGAAGCCTGCCTCACGGGCTTTCTTCACAAGCTGGTCCTTCCCTAAAGGTGCCCAGCCGAGACCGAACCTTTCTATGGTGGCATCCTCAAGTCCCCTCGACTTGAAATACTGGTAGCCCACCGCCCGGCCTTGAGGGGTGTCCAGCTGGCCCACGAAGAATTTCCAGGCAAAATCCGAGACAAGCATAAGACTCTCCCCGTGCTGCCTTTTCGCAAGGTCCTCCGCACTCTCCTCCTTCTCGATTACCTCAATGTGGTACTTCGCACCGAGATATTTCAGAGCTTCGACGTAGGACATATTCTCGTGTTCCATCACGAAACCCACGGCAGTGCCCGATTTGCCGCACCCGAAACATTTGTATATTCCCTTGGCCGGAGAGACCGAAAACGACGGGGTCTTCTCGTTGTGGAACGGACAACAGGCAATGTAGTTGGCACCCCGCCGCTTCAAAGCGACAAAGTCACCGACCACTTCCTCAATGCGCGCCGTGTCGATTATCCTGTCAACCGTCTCCTTTGGAATCATAGGGCGGAATTACTGCTCGTCAACCTTCTTGTAATCCACATCCTTGACTCCCGGAATGGAGTCTGACTTGGCCTGGGTCTCCTTCTGATGTTCCATGAACTTCGCCTCATAGACTTTCTGCGCCTTGTTCATTCTCCAGGATGCCACAAGTTCGGAAACTCCGTAAACTATCAGGGCTATTCCTCCCACAAGGGTAAGCATCATCTGGGAGCCGAAAGGATTGAAAAGAATCAAGGTGCCTCCCAGAACGCAGAGAATCGGCATCACAAAGAAGCCGAAGGCAGTGCCGAGCACACCGGCTGTGCTTCCGAGCACGACAATCTGGAAGATTCCCAGGGCGAGAAGGCCGATGCCCAGAATGACAAGGATTATGCTTGCAACCTGGGTCGGGAAAATGAAGAGAACCACGCCCAGGATGATGTCCACAAAGGCATTGGTCAGCATCAGGCTCATAGCTCCCCTGAGTCTGTTGATTATTCCATAGACAGCGGAAACCACTCCCGAAGCAATCAGGAATGCAGCCACAATCTTGACCACCAGCACCATAGAGGCGTGCGGATTGATCACCATCACCGTTCCCAGAGCAATGGCCGCAACGGCCCTCAGAAGTCCGCTGAACTTATTCTTAAAACCGAATGTAATCATCTCTTTCCTTAATTAAATATTACTTGCTTATATTCCTTAACGCATAAACTGCAAAAATAGTGAAATTTTAGTATTTTCGCGGCACTTTTCTTAACAGGTTCCAGGAACGATGAGACTTTACGACAATCACAACCACAGCCAGTTCTCTTTTGACGGGCACAGAACATCGGTGGAGGCATCTTCAAAGGCGGCCCTGGAGGCCGGTCTGGAGGGGATTTGCTTCACCGACCACTGCGATTTTTACGTTCCGGAGATGAAGGCTGACCACGAGGACAGGGTTCCCGAGGAATTTGACATCAAAGCCCAGCAGGCGGAAATCGACAGGGTTGCCGGAGAACTCCCGGGTCTGAAAATCCTGAAGGGAATCGAGGTGGGAATGTACTGCTCCTGCCACGAGAAGATCCGCAAGGTTCTGTCAGAAAACAGTTTCGACCAGGTCATCGCTTCGGTGCACTATCTGGACGGCACTGACCCTTTCTGGGGAGGATATTATCAGGGAAAGACCTGGAAGCAGGCCTACGGACATTACCTTGAGACCATCTGGGAGGAGATGACATGGCTGGGTGATTTCGACGTGATGGGACACTACGATTATGTGGCCCGATATGCCCCCTACCCCCAGGCAAGCATCCTGTACAAAGACTTCAGCGACATCCTCGATGCAATGCTGACCTACCTCTCCCAGGAAGGCAAAGCCTTGGAAATCAACACAAAAAGCTATCAGGATTACAACGGGCGCACCCCGGTCCTGGACAAGAACATCCTGCTGCGCTACAAAGAGCTCGGCGGTGAAATCATCAGTCTCGGCTCCGACTCGCACGACCCGTCGCGTCCCGCCTGCAGGTTCACAGAGTACGCCTCCCTTGTCAAATCCCTCGGCTTCCGCTACCTTGCGCATTTCGAAAAGCGCCAGCTTGTGCAAATCCCGTTGTGAGATATCCTCCCAAGCCGGAAATCAGGAGTGAAGGAAATCCGCGCCCGGAACAAATATGGGACGGAAGGAGGCGGTGATGTGGAGTTATTAGTCGGCAGTGACGATCATCTCGCAGGAATGGCAGTCAAAATGGAGGGTGAGACGGCGGCCGTTGTTCAGCAGGTAGAGATCTTCTGCATTCTGTCTCGGGCAGAGCCCAAGTTCATTTCTGACACAGTACCTTGTGCGCATCAGTTCCGCACCTTTGCGGTGGGTCAGTTCGTAGGCCGACTCCACGGGATTCACCCCGGCTGCGGCATACACTTTCCGTGCAAGGGAATTGGAGATGTTGTCCTTGTAATCTGCAGTCCGAAGGGGTTTCTGAGATGGCAGGGTCGAAGATGACGGAGCAACATACATCCCCAAAACACGGAAAGGCATCCCGTCCAGATCCGCCCCGAGGTTACGCCTTATTTCATTGATTGCGGAAACCGGAAGGAAAGGCAGACCGTGCTCCGGCAGATTGGAGCAGCGGAAAGCATAGATTCCGGTGACCTTTGAAAGTTGTGCCTCGAAAAGGCTTCTCATCCTTGAGACATTCTCTGCCGGCACTCCGGCAGGTATTTCCCTGACAGCCTCCCTGCCGTCCTCACTTACAGCCTTCACCCGCAGGACATCCCCGGAGAGTTCCACACTGACCTCCACGGGCAGAAGCCTGACAGACGGATTGGACTCGAGGGACTTCTCGAACGCCCTGTCATAATTCCTGTAAAGACGGGCCCCCTCGAAGAGTTCCGGGGTGGGTTTGCACCTGACCTCATCTGAGGAGCACACATCGGCACGCACCCCGAGCACATCCCCGCCACGGCTGACAAAGGACAATCCGTCGCCATTGCTCAGGACAGGTTTCTCGCGGCCCGACACAGGACGCACCCTGAAGGAATCCTTCCTCCGGCTGAGAGAAATCACGGTCCCTATTTCCTCTCCCATCGACTTTGCAACATCCATCGAAGACCACTGAGACCTGCGGCCATCAAAGAACAACTCGGTGTAACCCCTGTTGAAAGTCTTCTGTGGAGACGGGGTGAAATTCCTGGTGACCCTCCCGAAAGAAGCCCTGCGCCAGGTCCCGGGGGCCGCCCCCGCGATGAAACTGTCAAGGGCATCCGAATAGGCTGCCACAATGTTCCTCACATAGGACTCGTTTTTCAGCCTTCCCTCGATTTTGAATGAAGTCACACCGGAGCGGGCCATCTCGGGTATTCGCCCCAGGAGATTCAGGTCCTTCAGCGACAGCAGGGCCTTGTCACGCACCAGAACCCGTCCCGATGCATCCACAAGGTCATAGCGCGAGCGGCAGGCCTGAATGCAGGCTCCCCGGTTTGCACTTCGCCCGGCAATGTGCTCTGACAGATAGCATTGCCCGCTGTAGCATACACAAAGTGCACCATGCACGAAGCACTCCACCTCACAGGAGACTGCAGAGGCAATCCTCCGGATCATCCCCAGAGGGAGTTCCCTCTCGAGTATCAGTCGGGAAAAGCCGAGACTTTCCAGCCAGAGAGCCTTCTCGGGCGTTCTGACGGCACACTGGGTGGAAGCATGCAAAGGTACTCCGAGCCCCCGGGCCAGGGACAGCATCGCCAGGTCCTGCACGATGACGGCATCAACCCCGGCCCGCACAACCTCTTCCAGCATCCGCCCGGCCTGTTCCAGCTCATCCTCGTAGAGAATCGTGTTCAGGGTCACGAAGATTCTTGCCCCGAAACGGTGGGCGTAAGAACAAAGCCTTGCAATCTCCCCGATTTCATTCCCCGCAGCCTGCCTTGCACCGAATTTCGGTCCGGCAATATAGACCGCATCGGCACCGCAGTCAATTGCCGCGATGCCGATGTCAGCATTTCTTGCCGGAGCAAGGAGTTCCAACTCACGCATCTTTCACAAGTTGTTCCAGTGGTCCGCGGGACCAGTTCAAAGCCTCCGGAAAGTTTCCTAAAGAACCTGGAGCTGCTGCTTTGCAGTCTCGCCGAGCTTAGGGTCGGTGACAATCTTCTGGTAGTACTCCTTTGCCTTTGCCTTGTCTCCAAGCTGCTGTGAAAGAGCCGCGATAGTGTAGCACATCTGGTTGGCATCCTTTGCATTTGGAGAAAGTGAAAGATATTTCTCAAGATATGAAACAGCCTCGGCGTTCTTCTTGAGCTGTGAAGAGGCGGTACCTGCGACCTTGTAGGCAGTTGCATTCTCAACATACCCGTTCGACTTGAGAGCGGCATCGACAGCATCCTGATATTTCTTTGCCTTGAGGTTCGCTGCAGCCACCTTCACATACATCTTCGAAAGCTTCTGGTCGGCATCCTCCTTCTCACCGAATTCAGCAGCCTTGAGGTATGCAGCCTCTGCATCGGCGGCAGCTCCTGTTCCTTCAAGAGCCTGTCCGAGCATCAGATATGCCCTTCCATTTTCTGCATCACCGGCAATAACCTCCTTGTAGGCCTCGGCGGCACCGGCGAAATCCTTCGTGCGGAGCAGTCCGTTTGCCTTCTGCATCAGAAGCTGAGGTACAAGCTCGGCTGCCTCTTTTGCAACTTCCTCATTCCCATATTCTTTCGCAACCTCGATTGCCTTCCTGATCTGCGGGATGGCATTGATGAAATCCTTTGCCTGAGCATAGTCCTTTCCGATTGCAAAGACAATCTTCGGGATGATTTCCTTACAGTTGCTGACGATGTCTGCCCCTTCCTCACCACAGGCTGTAGCCTGCTCGAGAGCTGACTGGAAAGCCGTCAGTGCAGCAGCATTGTCACCCATCTGAAGAGCCATAGCACCATTGTTGTAGGTCTCCGTTGCCTGCGCCATATCCTGAGCCGAAGCAGCTGCTGCGGCAAAAAGGACGGTCATTGCGATAAGAATGATTCTTTTCATTAGATAACTATTTATAATTAAACATATATTAAATTCCGCAATATGACATATATATCTCGTAAACGCACGAAATGCAAAAATAGGAAAAAATATTTTATTTTTGCCACCGGATTCGAACGAACTGCCTATAAGATGAAAATATTTGTAAAATTGTTGCTTCCCGCATTGTTTCTAACCCTGCTCCGCCCATACGGAGCAGACGCACAGAACCTCCCCAAACTGCCGAAGGACCCTTCCATCACACAGGGAGTCCTCCCCAACGGGGTGAATTACTACATCGCGGTCAACAAATCGGAAGGGGGGATGGCGGATTTCACCCTCGTCCAGAAGGCAGGCAAACAGACCGGGGACAGCCTCCACAGGGCATCTGACATCGCCAGGGGCTCACTGACATCCCTTCCGCACATCTGCGGGGAAAACGCATCGCAGTTCATTTCCAGGAACGGGCTGAGAGCAGAGGAAGGGGCTCCGGCAGTCTGCAAGGGCATAATTGACCTGAGGGATGACGCCACGGTTTACCGCTTCGGGAGCATCTCCACCGCAAGAGGCGAGACTGCCGTTGACTCGACCCTGCTGATGATCTTCGACGTGATTGCAGGGGGCGGGCAGCCGAAGACGGACTACTGGAAGAGAAACTATCCGACAAGTTCAAACGCAATCATACTATGCGGAGACATTGACAAGGACAAGATGGTCAACAAACTGAAACTCTTCTCCCTGATGGTGCCCTCAAGCCCGTCCAGGGCGGAAGTCCGGGCGGATTCCACCCTTGCGAAACCGGATGGGGTCCTGCCCTACGCCTGGTGCCCGAGGGAAGAGAGCCTCTGCATTGTCCACAGGGATTCTACAGGAAAAAGATACTCAGTGTCAGCGATTTACAACGCCGCAAGGATTCCCGGGAATTTCATCGGGACCGTCCTTCCAACCGTTTCGGAAAGACTCGGGGACATTATGGGAGCCATCGTTAAGAAAAGGCTTTACCGGGAACTCAAGAAAGCGGATGTCCCGGTGGCTTCCGTGGAATGCAGCTACACGGGCAGCACCTCACAGTCCTCTGACGAAAAGTATACCTTCA
The DNA here is from genome assembly GCA_945948555.1 of uncultured Bacteroidales bacterium. Lineage (GTDB taxonomy): Bacteria > Bacteroidota > Bacteroidia > Bacteroidales > UBA932 > Cryptobacteroides. The sequence goes on from CAMFBM010000020.1 coordinate 36,015, forward strand.
CCATCAGGACCGATTCCCTGCATCTTGTCCGTGCCACGGAAATCCTCGGAAGGACACTCTCGGACATTGACAACAAGGGAGTCAGGACGAATGAGTACATGGACGCCCACAACGAATACTTCATCAAAGTCCAGGTGAACTCAGCCCTGCCGGTAACAAGAAACTCCTATTACACGGAAAGATGCGTCTCGTCATTCATCTACGGGACCGACCTGGCCTCCCCCTCCGAACGTTTCAAGTTCTTTGCGAAGGCGGATGTGGCAGACACCACCTTCAGCGGAAACTTCAACACCTTTGCCTCCAGGCTGCTTGACAGCACGGCCAACCTGACACTGAATGTAAATGCGTCAAATGCCTGCGTCACTGCTGACAGAATGACTTCGGCATTCAGGAAAGGATGGAGGCAGGGAATTGCAGAAGAGACAGTCACCTCATACGCCGTGAACCGTAGCGACACCCTCTCCCTTGCCACAGCCCCGGAAGGAAAGATGAAGGTCAAGACGACCAGGAAGGATCCCGTCAGCGGGGGCACGCTCTGGATTTTCGAGAACGGAATGAAGGTGTTGTACAAAAAGATGACCACCGGAGGGATGTTCTACTATTCGATGGTCATCCGGGGCGGGTATGCCTCGATGAAGGACATACGGAAAGGCGAAGGGGCTTTCCTCTCCGACATGCTGGAGACCTACGACATCGGAGGGCTCAAATCCGAAGATTTCAACAGGCTGCTTCAGTCAAAGGGCATAACGATGTCGAGCGACGTGGGACTTGCCGACACAAGAATCTACGGGAGGACTCCCGGACCCGGGCTAAGCCTTCTGATGAAAAGCCTGATGTCCGTCGCAAACAGAAGGACAATATCACCCACCTCTTTCGACTACCTCAGAAGATGTCTTGAAACAGAACTCATTGCAGAGGGAAAAGACCGTCAGGGCAGGATGGCCCGCATCGACAGTCTGCTGTGCCCGAATTACAACTATTCCTCCTACAAGGAACTGTATGCCCTGAGCGACGACCTCCAGACAAGGGCGCAGGCGTTCTTCGACGACCAGTTCTCAAGGGTCAACGACGGAATTTTCATCATTGTGGGGGACATGGAAGAGAGCAGGATGCTCAGATTCCTGCAGGCAAATGTGGGAGGGTTCCGGACAAGACCTGAAGCATCGGCCAGAATCAGACTTCCGTACCAGCCGGTTTCAGGATGTGTCACCGTGACGGAAGAAGGTCCGAAGCCGAGCACTGACATCGTGATGTCAACTCCACTGCCATTGAGTGCCGAGAATTTTATGGCGACCATGATTGCCGACCTTGCCCTCAGGGACGCGCTCCAGAAGGCCCTTTGCGGCACCGGGACAAGCCTGACGATGTCTTCCAGCCATCTGATGTTCCCGCAGGAGAGATTCAATGTGATGATTTCAGTGGAAGATGCCGACATTGAAACCTTCTCTCTCGATGAGGGGAGCACCGACCATCTCAGGATACTTGACATTCTGCGGAAAGCAATCTCCGAGGCCTCCTCAACCCTGACGGATTCCTCTCTTGCAATCTACAAGAAGATGCTTTCCAATGAAATCGCCTCCAGGCAGAATGACCCGCGCTACTGGCTGTTCACCGTCTACACAAGGAATGTTGCCGGGAAGGATTTGAACACCAAGTATCAGGACAAAATCAACTCCGTCACCGTCAGGAAGGTCTCCGAAATTCTGAAGGGGCTCGACGGAGGCAGCAAGGTCGAATATGTAATAATGTAAGATAATATATATGGAATATAACGCAATCATACAGATTGACGACTGTCTGATTTCATCGGAAATCCTGACCGAATGCTTTGCCTGTGACTACGGGAAATGCAAGGGATGCTGCTGCATAATCGGTGACAGCGGGGCGCCTCTGGACGAGACTGAGCCTGAGGCCATTGAAAAGAATTACGGAATATTCTCCCCTCTGATGTCTCCAAAGGGCCGGAAGGCCGTGGAAGAGAACGGCTTCTTCGAAATCGATTCAGACGGGGATATGGTCACTCCCCTGGTCAGGGATTCCGAAGAATGTGCCTACACCTGCTTCGACTGCGACGGCAACTGTTTCTGCTCAATCGAGCGGAAATGGTTCCAGGGCGAGGGGGATTTCCGCAAACCGATTTCCTGCTGGCTCTACCCCATCAGGGTGTCGGTGCTGAGCAACGGGATGAAAGCCCTCAACCTTCACCGCTGGGACATCTGCAAGGATGCCTTCGCCAAGGGAAAGAGGGAAGGCATAAAGGTGTACCAGTTCCTGAAAGAGCCGATTTGTGCATATTTCGGAGAGGATTTCTACGAGGCTCTTTGTGCCGCAGCAAAGGAATTGGGAAAGTGATTACTCCTGTGAGCTCTCCTCAAGAGGACGGCTCTCGATTCCGGCTGCGATTCTGAATGCATCCTTGCGCAGACCCTCAACCGTTGCTCCCTCCTCCTTTATGGTGACCGTGATCCTGTCCTCGAACATTCTGGAAAGGCGGCTGATGAAGCCCCTGTGCCTGTAGGTCAGAATATTGCCGTTCTCGGATTCTAAGACATACTCCCTTGAGGCCATATAGTTGCGGACTCTGTCGGTCTTCTCCTGAAGACTTCCTGTCATTGTGGCATCGCGTTTGATAAAGCCGAATTTCGGGTACAGACCGGCGATGACGGCAAAGAGGATGGCGATTTGCCAGAGGGCATCGTAACCGTTGCGGAACATTGTCGATATGTCAGCCTCGGCGGCGCCGATGAGAACAAGAACTGCAAGGATGAGGGATATTATCACCACCAAATAAACAAAATACTTTACTGATCTGACAAAATATTTCATAACATCGCGATATATTTCATATTTCAAAAACTAATATATTTCATATCCAGAACTAAGATATTTCATATCCGGAATATTGAACAAATATATATATTTTTTGTAAGTTTGTCTTTTGTATCATATAAAATTGAAAGAAACTATGGAAGAGGTAAAGGGGAATCCGCAGGATTCAAAGATGAAAAAAATCATGTATACGCTCGTTGCCGTGGCAATCGTGCTTGCGGCGGCACTCGCTTTTGTCTGGTTTGAGAGAACTTCTTTGGTGAATGACCTCAACGATGAAAAACAGGATTTGACTCAGAGGATGATAGAACTTCAGAACGATTACGCTTCGTTGTCATCTGATTATGAGACAATTAACAGTCAGTTGGATTCATCGAGGGAGGAGGTTTCGCAACTGATTGAGCGCATTAAGAAGACCGACGCGACCAACAGGGCGAAGATGCGCCAGTACGAGAAGGAACTGGGGACCCTCAGGACGATTATGAGGAGCTATATCGTGCAGATTGACTCGCTCAACACCCTGAACAAGAAACTGACGGCTGACGCAGCGGCGGCAAGGAAGGAGGCTGCGGAGAGCAGGAAGAAAAATGCGGAACTCAAGCAGACTGTCGAGAGTCTTTCAGCCAGCGTCGCTACGGGGGCGATTCTCAAAGGCAGGGCCATCAGGATTGATGCCTACAATGCTTCAGGGAAGGTTACGGACAGGAGCAGCAGGGTTGTCAGACTGCTGACCACCTTGAGTCTGGTTGAGAATGAACTTGCAGAGAAGGGTCCTGTCAGGGTTTACATCAGAGTTAAGGATCCGGACGGGAATCTGCTGACAAATGCTTCCAGCAGGGAGTTCACGGTGGCAGGCGGAGAACCGATGATTGCCTCTGCCTCAAGAGAGGTCGATTACCAGGGTGCGGAAGTGGAGATGAGCATCTATCTTAACGACATTCCTGACTATGTCAAGGGTATATACACCGTCGAGGCATTCACCGAGCAGGCAAGTCTCGGGACTGCAGAACTGATGCTGAGATAGCTTTCGGGGGCTTCCGGATGGTGTATGTCCACATACCTTTCTGCCGCAGTTTCTGCAGTTATTGCGGGTTCTATTCGGAGATTCCCGGCTTGACTGGGGATTTCATCCGTGAAGCAGAACAGATTGGCAAGGACGAGAAAGAAGGGACGAACGTCATCCCCGGATTGACCGGGAATCTCACTCGCGAAGCAGAGAGGGAAGACAGGCAGGAGAGAGTGACGGTCGGGGATTTCGTGGAGGCGCTCTGCCGGGAAGCAGCCCTGAGGGCAGATGAAATAAGGTCCTGCCATGGGACCGAAACTTTGTATATCGGCGGGGGGACCCCGTCGATTTTGTCTATGGAGCAGTTGGAAAGGATTGTACTGGCGGTGCGGAAGGCTCTGGGGGATGAAGGGGCGGATGTTTCCGGGAGCGGGAGACAAGCCACCATCAGGAGACAAGACGGAAGCGAGAGACAAGCCGGCAGCGGGAGTCCAGACGGAAGCGGGAATACAGACGGATGCGGGAATACAGACGGAAGCGGGAGCACAGACGGGAGCAGGAGCACAGACGGGAGCAGGAGTCCTGGCACCATCAGTAGTCTAGGCGGGAGCGGGAGCCCTTTCCGGGAATTTACCGTGGAAGTCAATCCGGATGACATCGTCAGAAAAGGGCCGGAGTATGTCAAAGGACTGATGCGCCTGGGAGTGAACCGGGTGAGTATGGGAGTACAGTCCTTTGACGACAGGGTTCTGCACCGGATGAACCGCAGGCACAGTGCAGCAGATGCCGTCAAGGCCTACAGGATTCTGCGGGAATGCGGTGTGGAGAACATCAGCATTGATTTGATTTTCGGATTCCCACCGGACTTCGGGAATGGTTCTCCATCGGGCAAAGACCTCGGGAATGGCGTTCCTGAGATGCAGGAAGAATATGGGACTGACGGGAGAGGAGGCAGAACCGATGGCGATGAAGGCAGGACTGGAGGCGATGAAGGCGATGGATGCGCGGAAAAGATGAGTGAACCTCTTGACTATTGGAGAGACACTCTGCGCAGAGCTCTGGAGATTGGCGGTGACGGAAGACCCCCCGAGCACATATCCGCCTACCAATTGTCAATCGAAAAGGGCAGTGCCCTTGAGAAAATGGTTGCCGACGGAAGATTCACCCCGCTTTCCGATGAACTCTGCTCAGCACAATACGACCTGCTCTGTTCAACCCTTTCTGCAGCAGGCTACAACCACTATGAAATCTCCAATTTCGCCCGACCCGGCAAGGAAGCCGTCCACAACAGCGCCTACTGGAATCACACTCCCTATGTCGGGCTTGGCCCGGGGGCACACAGTCTTGTTTTCAGGGAGCCTGACCAGGCATACAGTCCCGGTCCTGCAGGGAAAACACTCGGGCAAGGAAGACCGGATGATTTCGTCAAAGTACACCAGGCGGAAGAAACCGCCGCGGAGAAATTCGGACAAGGAGATGACGCGAAAAAAAGGCTTGTTGCAAGGCAATGGAACATCGATGACGTCAGAAGATATATAAGTGCCTACAGAAATTCTCCAGCCCCACTTTCCCGGGAAACCCCTGACAACACAGACGACAACACAGACGACAACACAGACGACAACACAGACGACAACACAGACGGCAACACCCCGCCAATGACAGGCGAAGAAATCCTGACCGCAGAACAAATACACACCGAACAGATAATGCTCTGTCTGCGTACCTCCCGCGGCATTCCCCGCCACATCCTGGAATCCACCCCCGCCTCAGCCGCCAGGGTCCGCCGCCTGATTGCCTGCGGTTCCCTCGTCCCTGTGAGCGAAATCTGCAAGGAAGACTCCTCCCGGGGCAACCTTCCCGGCAGACCTGGCAGGCCCGCCCAGGATGCTCCCCGCCTGAGAATCCCCGAAAACCGTTTCTTTGTCTCGGATGACATCATTGCGGAGCTTATCTGAAGAAATTTTTAAAAAAGATTGCGAACAATGGCATCGCAAGTGCTGTGCGAATGGAATCAAGATTACAGTTTCGTGAAAATCACCTGACACACGAATCACCATTCTAGATACCTGCAGGGCACATCCCTGTGCCCGATGGCACCAAATTGAGCTCACCTGCCACAATTTTTACAGCTAACTACCTGATAATCAATAATGCCTTGTGCCCGATGAATTTCTCGAAGCCAAACCAGCAGTTTTCTCGAAGGGCAATCCGCTGTTTCTCGAAGCCAAAGTTCTGCTCAATTGATGGCGTACTCTACTCCAAGGATATGAAATCGCTTCAGATGTGCCCGATGAGCTATGAAGGAGAGTTCAAGGTACCTGATGGCGTGGAATATACTTCAAGTCGCGCCTTTTTTCCTGTTCCCGTATTACGAAATTTGTCATTCCCGACAGCGTATGGGATATAGGTTACGAGAGTTTCTCCCAGTGTAAGAACCTACAGACATTTGTCATTGGAAACGGTGTGGAGGAGATAGACGAGGGCGCTTTCGAGGATTGCGAAAAACTCGATACGGTGGTGTTTGGGACTGGTCTCAAGCGGATAAAGAAGCATGCTTTCCACAATTGCAAGGCTTTGACTAAGGTCAACCTACCGGACGGGATCAGCAATTATAGTGTTACGTTGTTTGAAGGCTGCTCGAACCTGTCGGAACTGACGATGCCGGAGTGGATGGAAAAACGCCGCTCGGACATAATGGACTATGCTCACGGAAAGAAATAAACCATATGTGCCCAGAAGTGTTCACAGCCTTGTTCACAGCCTTGAAGGAAGAGTTTCCTCTCGTAGAGTGTGATAAACAGCATGATATCGGTGTTGTCAGGGCCTATTGGCAAGGATGCACCGTGCATGTCGAAATGGCCGACGGATGGCACTTTGTGTATGATGATTTCAGCGGGTATTCAAGCCGATGGAAGCCCTGAGAACGCTTATCGAGGCACTCCCCTGCCACAATTCCCTTTTGTTACACAATTTGATTATGTTAAGTTGTTTCTGTCGCGCTACTCACCTAAATGCAATTATATCAGCTGCAGAATACACTTCTATAATTTCTTGAACAAGTCGTCCGCTGTTACCTGCCGGTTGACTTTACGGGCATACATATTATTGCTTAAGCCAAAGGGTGTGATATAAACAATTGAAAAAGACTTTTTTGTATTTGTCACTTTTCTGAATGTACGGAGTCGGTCTTCCACATAGCCGGAGTAAGCTTTTGTTATCTCATATTCTTCGCCGGCATATTTCATTTCGCAAACACTTATAGTTTTGTCTTTTCTATCTATCAGCAAATCAATCTGTCCACCTCTCTTCAGATCCTCATCAGCCTCTTCGTCATTCTTTACAGCCTCGGACGGTCGGTAAGACCAGGAACAAGGCGAGTAATAGGTCCCGTTGATACCCAGAGCATTTACAATTTGTTCAATATGATGCAGACATACGGTCTCAAAAGCATAGCCCGACCATGCGATGTATTCCTGCTTACCAATCATCTGCATCCAATAGTTCCTGCCATAGTCTCCGCCAGTATTCATAAAATGGATATGGAAAAGTGAAAACTGATCCGTAAGCTGGAACATTTTATTCTTCTTTTCTTTGCCGAAGGGTCGATAAGAACGAATAAACTCACATGTTTCCAACTCTTTGAGCAACGTTGTAAGGTTGCCGTTATTCGACAGTTTCGTCTTGTTAATCAATTCAAGTCGCGTCATACCCTTCCGGCTGCCACTCAGTGCGTTGATTACGGCAATATGTCTCTCTGCTTTTTTGAAAAGCGAGTCGTAGAGCTTGTTGAATTCATCCGTCAAGTCTCCGCCTTTGGTAAAACAGAGGTCATTAATATTCTCTGCGACACTCTTGTCCCTATCAAACAGCGACAGGTAGTAGGCAATTCCACCGACTGCCATATAGCAGTCAATAATCTCCGGTCGCTCATAATTAAAACCTCTGCTCAAAAAGTATTGCTCTGTTTCTTCGAGGCAAAAAGGCGAAACCAACATCTTGTGGGTCACGCGGTTGTGAAGCCCTCCTCTGGCGTTTATCAGTTTATTTAGCATCCATGACGTGGCTGACCCGCAGACAATCAGCTTGATGTCATTCCGATAATAAGCCCAGTTATTCCAAAAGTGCTCCAGTGCTCCAAGGAAACGAGATTTTGGCGTGTCAAGCCATGGAAGTTCGTCGATGAAGATAATTTTAGTGCCATCTCCCATTTTCTCAATGTTCTTTGAGAGCATTCGGAAGGCCTCTGTCCAACTTTTAGGGCGTTGGTCATCTTGGAAGAAATCTTCCAGCGCGTATGAAAAATTAAGCAACTGGTCGGAGAGAGTTGCTTTCTCCTTACCCGTCATTCTGAAGGAGAACCGGCCTTCTAGCAGTTCCTTTACAAGAAAAGTCTTTCCAACACGCCGTCTGCCATAAATGGCAACAAACTCCGACTGCTCAGAAGAAATATACTTATTAAGTTCTCTTTTCTCATTCTCGCGACCAATAATAGCTTTTTCCATACCGATAATTGCTTATAACATGGCGCAAAGTAAGAAAAATTCTCGGATTACGCCAAATAATAAATCTATAATGCGGCGCAATCTCAACTTTTTAACAAGATTACGCCATGTTATGAGATACGGAGTCTTAAGATTTCCCAGCCCGGATAACACCCAAAAGAATTGCGGCAGAGCCGATGGCCGCGATGGGCGTCATTTTCTCGCCGAGGAAAATCATTGAAGATATCAGCGTGAAAATCGGATTCAGATAGACATAGTTCGTAAGATTTTGCATCATGGTTGGTCAGGAAGCCCCATAACGAATTATCATTCAACTGCCTTTCGATGCCGTCCCACTGCATTGAAATCTCGTTCTGTCGCTCTTCGGTCATCCCCTTGTTGTTATCCGTACTAAGGAACATTGCCTTGACAAGTTCAGCACTCGTAAGCGGAATCTTGCTGATATTCAAGCGTGTGAAAAGAGCGATAGGGTCCACATCGTCACCCACCTCATACTAGATGACTTTGACGTTCTCACAGAAGTACGTGTAGAGATGGTTGGCGACCACCGGATGTTTCAGACCGGATTTCACCTTCGCGATGAACCAGTTTTCTACCGTCTCATACGCTTGACAAATGAAAAAGTAGTCAATGTTCTTATTCTTCTGCGACAGCTCGATGTCGTTAAGGAACGACCCGGAATGCGTTCTGGTCTCATACTCCAAAGAGAAGTCAATCGTCTCAACAAGATCCGGATGCCTTCTCTTCATGTACTTGAGAATAATGAATAGGGATGTCAGGCGCTGTTGGCCATCGATGAGTTCGTAGCTGCCGTCATTTCGCCGGCGTACAACGATAGGCTGTAGACAATAATTCTTGTCACCATTGGTGTATATATCATCGAGAAGGCGTTCTACCTCTTCCCTTCCCCAGCGGTATCCGCGCTGATAAGAAGGGACGAAATACTGCCCGCTAATGTCACCGACGAGTTTCGGTTCGAGTATAATATTGTTGTTCATAACATGATATGATGGCTGAATGGAATTATTATAAGATTTCACGTAAACAATACTTCGGTAAAAATTTACCGCGCTAAAAGTTAAACATTTGAAGCCGGCTA
>CAMFBM010000021.1 GCA_945948555.1 uncultured Bacteroidales bacterium
TTTAACTGAACCGCCTCAAATGGGGGTTTACATATAATAACTTTACGAATGAAAATAGGTAAGGAATATAAAATCGGACTTTTTGCCGTCCTTGTTCTTGTCGTCTCTTTTTTTGTAATAAACTACCTCCGGGGAAAGGATGTCTTCGGCAGGGAGATGGATCTTGTTGCATATTACGATGACGTGGAGGGTCTCCTGCCTTCCTGTCCCGTATATATTAAAGGATATAAGGCCGGTTCCGTCTCCGACATCGAATACGATGCACAGCAGAGGAATTTCAAGGTGACTTGCAGTGTACTGAAGAGTTTCCGTGTGCCGGAGGATTCGAAAATGACTATATACAGCGTGGACATAATGGGAGGAAAGGGCGTGCGCATTGATTTCGGAGAGTCCGATGTCGCGGCACGGACTGCCCAGGTTCTTGAATCTGGAAGCGAGCCTGACCTTGTCTCATCGCTTTCCTCAAGTCTCGGACCTCTCCTTGCGAAACTACAGACGGTGGCAGACACTTTGACCGTCACACTCTCGTCGGTCAACGGACTTGTCTCCGGCATTGATTCCCAAAGTATTGACAGGTCGCTTGCTCATTTGGAGAGGACTCTCGCCAATGCCGAAAGAATTGCTTCCGGAATCGGCAGGAAGTCTTCCGAACTGGAGACTTTCATCGACAATCTTGAGTCATTCTCCGGAAAGCTGGGCGGGATTGCCGACAAAGCGGACAGTGCACTTGGCGAAATCTCTTCAGTTGCTGGGAAACTTGACCGTAGCGACATTGAAGGTCTGGTCGGATCTTTCCGTTCACTTCTGGAGACTATGCAGGATCCGGATGGAACGCTTGGAAAACTTTTGTCCGATGACGGAGTTTACACTAATGTCGAATCACTCCTTGCCGATATAGACAAACTGGTCAATGAAATCAAAAACAATCCTAAAAAATACATTAAGATTACGATTTTTTAGGCGCCTGATGCTCTGGGATTCAGTTTGGTTGTAATATTCTAATTTTTAATTATTAAAAATACACAATCATCTGAGATTGACTGTATTTAATTGAATATATGGCAGGTAAGTTATTGAATATTAAATATTTATAAATATCTAAAACTGGCTGATTTCCTTTTTTGGGATATGTAAAATAAATTTTAATATGCAATAGTAATTTGATTTTTTTATAAAAAATTTTTCCTCACCTTTGTACTCCCTTTCAGGAAATAATAAACTTAACTGTACCACCTATCTGAAATGACCCAGGAAAGACACATAGCCGTATGGAACAACTGCCTCAGGATTTTTGAACAGATTCTTGAGCCGCAGCAGTTCAATACCTGGTTCAAGCCGATCAAGCCCGTTGCGATGCAGGACTCGACTTTGACCGTGGCAGTGCCTTCAGAGTTTTTCAGAGAGTATCTTGAGGACTATTTCCTTGATATGATCAAGAAGACCCTCAGGAGGGAGATAGGTGCAGACGCAAAGTTGAACTACACGGTCCGTCCTGTCTCGAAGCAGCCGGCTATGACTTACCCTGCCGCTCACGGTACAGCGCCTGTGAACAAGACCATCTCTGTCTCGACCTTCTCTCCTGCGTCAAATCCGGGACCATTCGTCTATCCGGGTATTCAGAGGGTGCAGGTCAATCCGCAGCTCAATCCGACCTACTGTTTCGAGAACCTCGTGAAAGGGGAGTGCAACAGGATGGGAGTCGTTGCTGGCGAAAGTATCTCAAAGGCTCCGGGAAAGACTGCTTTCAACCCGCTTTTCCTCTTTGGAGGATCCGGGCTCGGAAAAACCCACATCGCACAGGCAATCGGTATTGCAATCAAGGAAAAGTATCCTGAGCTGGTCGTGCTCTATGTCTCAGCGAACAGGTTCAAGACCCAGTATATGGATGCAGTCAACGTAAACAACAAGCTTACTGACTTCCTCGCATTCTACACCAAGATGGACGTGCTGATAGTGGATGACATCCAGGAACTTCATTCCCCCGGGGCACAGAATGCTTTCTTCCATGTCTTCAATCACCTGCATCAGAGTGGTAAACAGTTGATTTTCACTTCAGACCGTGCACCTGCCGATCTTCAGAAGTTTGAGGAAAGGCTTCTGACAAGATTGAAATGGGGTCTGTCTGTGGAACTCCAGAAACCTGATTTTGCGACAAGGCTGGAGATGCTGAAGGCAAGGGCTTTCAGGGAGGGTGTGAAGATTGACGATGAAGTGCTGGTCTTCCTTGCCGGGAGAATCAAGACTAATTTCCGTGAACTTGAGGGTGCACTCATCTCCCTAATCGCAAATGCGACCCTCACGCACAGGGAAGCCACAATCGAACTTGCTGAGAAAATCACCGAGAAGATTGTCGGTGAGCAGAAGAATGAACTCACGATTGACAGGATTCAGTCCGCCGTCTGTGAATACTTCAACATTTCCAGGGAAATGATGCTCTCGCCGTCGCGCAAGAGGCAGATTGTCCAGGCTCGTCAGATTGCGATGTACATTTCAAGGAATCTCATCAATTGTTCCCTTTCGACCATCGGCTCGGAAATCGGCGGGAAAGACCATGCGACGGTGCTCCATGCCTGTACAACCGTGGCTGACCTGATGTCAACCGACCGCTCGTTCAAACAGTATGTCACAGACATCGAGAAAATGCTTGTCCTTGCATGACAATGGTTAAGATTGCTCCATCAATGCTTTCTGCGGATTTTCTCCATCTTGAGTCTGATGTCGAGATGGTCAATCGCAATGCTGACATCTTCCATCTTGACATAATGGACGGTGTTTTCGTCCCGAACATCTCCTACGGTTTTCCTGTGGTTGAAGCAATTGCCCCAAAGGCAGACAAGCCGCTTGATGCGCATCTGATGATTGTGAATCCGGAAAATTATGTGGAGAGGTTTGCCAAGGCAGGGGTCTCAATGCTGAGTTTCCACCTGAATGCAGCAAAGGAGCCCGCATCGCTTGTCAAAAGAATCCGGGAATTGGGGATGACTCCGGGGATTGCAATTAATCCGGACATACCTGTTGAAAGTCTTTTCCCTTACATCAAGGATTGCGGTTTTGTGCTGATAATGTCGGTCTTTGCAGGATTCGGAGGTCAGAAATTCATCCCGCAGACTCTTGACAGGCTTGCAGCAGTCAAGGCAGAAATCAGGCGAACCGGGGCGGATTGCCTTGTGGAGGTTGACGGTGGAATTTCCCCGGACAATGCCTCGGCAGTCGTGAATGCAGGTGCGGACATCCTTGTGGCCGGCAGCTCGGTTTTCCGTGCAGCCGATCCGGCAGTTGCAATCGCCTCGATGAGACTTAAGTAATGTGACTCCTGACCAGACGCCGGGGCAACTATATTATATATGATATTTCCTTGAACCCGAAAGCCCTTTCGCAACCGTCCGGCATCTGCACTACAAGTTCCCCTGTCGCATTGATTCCCCGGATTATTCCCGTGAAATTACTGTCCTGAATGACATAGTGGTAAAGGTGTGGCTCATCCTTGCGGTACATCCTCTCCAGATATCTGCTGCGCATCCCTTCCCTGGCACGGATGTCTGTGATGCAGTCCGCATATTGCCTGAAGAGAACCATAAACTCCTTTAGTTCATCCTTTGTGTCATAATGCCTTCCGCTTTCTAGAGACATTGATGTTGGATTGGGAAGGTCTTTGGGGAATACCCTCTGGTTGACATTCAGACCCACCCCGACAACACTCCTTCTGAGCCTGTTTCCGTACAGGGTGTTCTCTATCAGCACTCCGCAGATCTTCCTGTCACGCACATAGATGTCATTGGGCCATTTGACCTTCGCCGGGATTCCTTTTCCGGCCAGATAGTCAGTAAGGGCGAGGGTCACGGCTTCGGTGATGAGAAACTGGTCCGAGGCATCGAGGATGGCAAGGGTTTCATCTTTCAACACTATGCTGAATGTCAGGTTGCATCCCCTTTCGCTGAACCATCTGTTCCCCCTCTGTCCCTTGCCTGCAGTCTGTGTCTCGGCTGCTATGACTGACAAATTGTCAAGAATGTCAGCCTTTCCGAGTGCTTCATTGTTGGTTGAATCGACAGTATCAAGCCATATTATTGCCATTGGTGCAGTTTTTGTTTATATTTGTGGCCGCAAAATTAGTTAAATTTGTAAATATACACTTAATGGAAAACAACGAAGTGAAGATCATCGCCGACGCGATGCTTGAAAAGAAGGGACAGAATGTCGTGTCGCTTGATCTGAAGAAAATAGGTACGGCAATTTCAGATTATTTCATTGTGTGCAGCGCCGAATCAACCACCAATGTACTTGCAATCGCGGACAATGTGGAGGACAGAATGATTGAGATGGCATCCCGCAAGGTTGTACGCAGCCAGGGCAGGGAGAATGCTTTCTGGATTATTCTCGACTACGGTGACATCGTGGTCCACATCTTCCAGAACCAGTATCGGGATTTCTACCGTCTTGAGGACTTGTGGGCTGATGCAGACAAGACTGAATATGTTGATTGACAGGCTCTTAAATTTTTAGAAATGGCTGAAGGCAAAAAAGGAAAAGACGGTAGGAAGCCCATCAGGATTGTTTTCAACATGTCCTGGATATATATGCTTCTGGTTCTCGGCATAATCTGGATGTTTTTCAATCAGGGAGGTGCCAATCCTCAGAAGATTGAATGGGACGAGTTCAAGACGATGGCCTCTTCCGGAGACGTGAAGGAGGTTGTCTTTGTCCGCAATGACTTTGAAGGCAGGGTGACGATTCGTCCTGACAGGGTAGAAAAATATGTTGACAAATTCGGAGGGACGGTTCCAAAGAAATCCCCGCATTTCATCTTCCTGGTTTCCGGAAGCTTCAATGCAGAGGAGATGTTCGGTGAATTGAACAATGCCCTTCCGGAGGACGAAAAGTTCAAGGTTATCATCGAAAACAACAGCAAGGTCTGGGGAACAGTGCTTGAATGGCTGATTTTCCCTGTGATACTCGTTCTTATGTACTTCCTGATGTTCAGGGGATTGAGCCGCAATATGGGAGGCGGAGCCGGTCCGGGAGGAATTTTCAACGTAGGAAAATCCACAGGAAAGCTTGCAGAGAAGAACGACCAGAAGGTCACCTTCAAGGATGTTGCGGGTCTTTATGGAGCCAAGGAGGAAGTGGTTGAGATTGTGGATTTCCTCAAGAATCCAAGGAAATACACTGCACTTGGTGGAAAAATCCCCAAAGGGGCCCTGCTTGTCGGTCCTCCGGGAACGGGAAAGACCCTTCTTGCCAAGGCTGTCGCTGGAGAGGCAAACGTGCCTTTCTTCTCGATTTCCGGATCTGATTTCGTTGAGATGTTTGTCGGAGTGGGTGCATCCCGCGTCAGGGATTTGTTCCGTCAGGCCAAGGAGAAGGCACCGTGCATAGTGTTCATCGATGAGATTGATGCTGTGGGACGTGCCAGAAGCAAGAACGGCGGTTTCTCTTCTAATGATGAACGGGAAAATACTCTGAACCAGCTTCTTACCGAGATGGATGGCTTTGATTCCAATTCAGGTGTGATCATTCTTGCGGCCACAAACCGCGCCGATATCCTCGACAAGGCCCTTCTTCGTGCAGGCCGTTTCGACAGGCAGATTCATGTAGATCTCCCGGATTTGAAGGAGAGGGAGGAGATTTTCAAGGTTCACATCAGGGGGCTGAAACTTGCTTCTGACTTCGATGTGGAATTCCTTTCAAAGCACACCCCGGGATTCTCCGGAGCAGACATTGCAAATGTCTGCAATGAAGCGGCCCTGACTGCAGCAAGGCACAACCACAAGGAAATCGACCGCCAGGACTTCCTGGATGCCGTTGACAGAATCATCGGAGGTCTGGAGCGCAAGGGCAAGATCATCACTCCTAAGGAGAAGAAGTCCATCGCACATCACGAGGCAGGTCACGCAACCGTCAGCTGGCTGCTGCCGAATGCGAATCCTCTGTTCAAGGTGACTATAGTTCCTCGTGGACAGTCCCTCGGAGCCGCGTGGTACCTTCCTGAGGAACGTCAGCTGGTAACCAGGGAGCAGATGTACGATGAGATGTGCTCGCTGATTGCCGGAAGGGTTGCTGAGGAGATTGTCAACGGAGAGCCTTCGACAGGTGCCTTGAATGATCTTGAGAGGCTGACAAAGATGGCCTATTCAATGGTGACCTATTACGGAATGAGTGACAAACTGGGAAACATTTCCTACTACGACTCGACAGGGAGCCGTGGGTTTGAACTCGGCAAGCCGTACAGCGAGAAGACCGCGGAAATCATCGACAAGGAAGTCAAGGACCTGATTCAGAAAATCCACGACAGGTCAGAAAAAATCCTGAAGGACAACATGGAAGGATTCCTTGAACTTGCCTCCCTGCTCCTTGAGAAGGAAGTCATCTTTGCTGACGATTTGGAACGCATATTCGGTCCACGAAAAGGCGCTGAAACGGAGGAGAAAGCCCGGGAGGATGCTGCTGCCGAAAAGGAGACACCCGTGTCTTCGGAAGAGTAAAATTCAATTGCCTATGAAAAATGTCATTATCAGAACCATCTCAGGTATCGGATTCATTGCCATAGTGCTCGGTTCCCTTCTTTGGTGCAGGTTCTCTTTTGCCGCCCTGATTCTCTGGATCACCTCGGCAATGATGTACGAATTTTTCAGGATGACCATGGGAAAGTCATACTGGTTCTCAAGGCTGCTTACCATTCTGTCAGCCTGTATCCTGTTCCTTCTGACATTCCTGTCCAGAAGTTACGAGTGCTTCCCGGGCAAGATGGTCATCCTGTCAGTCATCCCGGTTTTCATCGTTATGATTGACTCGCTGTATGTCAAGGACAAGACCGAGTTCGGCAAATTCGCGAACCTCTACACTGCAATGCTTTACATCGGCATACCGATGACTTTGACCAACCTTGCCGTAATTTCTCCGGACGGGACTTACAACGGTCTGACGATGGTCTGTTTCTTCGCTATAATCTGGGGATCAGATGTCGGTGCCTACTGCTTCGGAATAACCCTCGGGCAGAAATACGGCAGGAAACTGTTCCCGGCAATCTCGCCGAAAAAATCCTGGATAGGATTCTGGGGCGGTCTTCTGACGGCAGTCATCATTGCCGTGGCCCTGCATTATCTCGGGGTGCTGGACATTCCTTTGTATCACTGCATTATCCTTGCTGTACTGATGGATGTGGCTGGTGTTTACGGAGATCTGATAGAATCGCAGTGGAAGAGATATTATGACATCAAGGACTCCGGGAAGGGTATTCCGGGACACGGTGGTTATCTCGACCGCTTCGACAGTGCGCTGACTGCAATCCCGATGGGGATTATCTATTTGGAACTGATCAATGTTCTTTAGTCATATTCCTTACATTGTTTTTGATTGTCAAAGTTTTTAATTACTTTTGTCGGTTGTAAGAAAATTTTTATGAAGATACACAGAGACGGTTTAGGCACTATTGCCGCTATTTGGGTTGTTTGCGCAGGGCTGATGTTCCTGGCATTGTTCTTCATCCCATGGGCAGGAGTCTCTTTTCCGATAGCGGCCCTGCTGCTTTTCTTCATGGTTTTCGTTTTCTTCTTTTTCAGGGTTCCCGAAAGGGAGACTGTAGAAGGTGACAATGTGGTCACTTCAGTTGCCGACGGAGAGGTTGTCATCATTGACAGGGTCTATGAGGACGAATATGTGAAAGGGGAGTGCATCCAGGTTTCCGTCTATATGGATTTCTTCAATGTCCATGTGAATTTCTGGCCGGTTTCAGGAGAAATTACCTATTACAAATACCATCCCGGGAAATATCTCCTCGCATTCCTTCCAAAAGCATCTGAACTCAATGAGCACACATCGGTTGCCGTGAGGAACCGGTTCGGGGACGTTTTCTTCAAGCAACTTGCCGGAACCTTCGCCCGCAGGATAGTCTGCTACGCCAAAGTCGGGGAGACCTGCACGAAGGCCGACCAGTGCGGAATCATTAAATTCGGCTCAAGAATAGATATGTATCTTCCTCTTGACAGTGAGATAAAGGTCAAGGTGGGTGACGATGTGAGGGCGTGTGAAACTGTGATAGCCGAATTGAGGAAATGATTTGCCATGAGTGAGATTTTCATTATTCTTTTCCTTATCCTTCTGAACGGTTTTTTTGCAATGTCGGAGATTGCCCTGATTTCCGCCCGCAAATCCAATCTCCAGACTGAGGCAGAAAAGGGTCTCCCCGGAGCCAGAACTGCTTTGAAACTGGCATCCGACCCGGACAAATTCCTCTCGGCCATCCAGGTGGGAATCACTTTGATAGGGATTCTTACGGGTATTTTCTCCGGAGACAGGCTGGCATCATCACTTGCCGAGTCATTCCGGCAGATCGGGGTTTCTGAATCAGTCTCCCTATCCCTCTCTAAAGGAATCATCGTGATCATTGTGATGTTCCTGACCTTGATTTTCGGTGAGCTTGTCCCGAAAAGAATCGGAATGAGTGCGGCCGAGAAGGTTTCAAAGATAGTAGCCGGCCCGATGAGGGTCATCGGACTTGTTGCATCACCTCTTGTGTGGCTGCTTTCAAAGACTACTGCCCTTGTTGTGAAGATTCTCGGAATAAAGACACAGGAAGCGAAGGTAACCGAGGATGAAATCCGCTCCATCATCCAGGAAGGAGCCGATGAAGGCGAGGTTCTGCCACTTGAGCAGGACATCGTGGAGAATGTCTTCACCCTCGGAGATTACAAGGTCAGCTCGATTATGACTCACAGGAGTGACATAGTCTGGCTTGAGCGAGGGATGGATGAGGCACAGGTCAGGAAGACAATCGAGGAAAATCTTTTCGAGGAGTATCCGGTTGCTGACGGCGATCTTGACCACGTCATAGGAATCCTCACACTCAAGGATTTTGTCCTTAATGTAGGCAAGTCAAGTTTCGACCTTGAGAAGATGGTGAGCGAACCAGTCTATTTCCATGAGAATATGACAGTCTATGCCGTACTTGAGGAAATGAAAAAGAAGCACGTCAGCCGGGCATTGATTTGTGACGAGTTCGGGCTCTGCTCCGGCATCGTGACCTTGAAGGACATCATCGAGGGCATTGTCGGTACTGTCAATGACGACAATGATGAGCCTGACATCGTGGCCAGGGCGGACAATCAGGGCTGGCTTGTTGACGGACAATGCCCGATAATAGATTTCCTCCGTCATTTCGATGTGGAGGATGATGAGTTTGCTGATTCAGAGTACACCACCGTTGCAGGACTGATTCTCAATGAACTGGACCATATCCCGGATGCAGGGGAGAAACTTGAATGGAACGGATTTTCGCTTGAAGTCGTCGATATGGACGGAGTTCGCATCGACAAGGTGATTGTCAAAAAGCTTCCTCAATCCAAGGAAGCCTGACCAATCAGTTCCAAGAGTCTGTCAATCGCCTCTTCTTGAGGAATGTGTCTCAGGACAGGGTTCTTTCCTTTGTAAATTGACACCATACCGTGTCCCTCTCCGACATATCCCCAGTCCGCATCTGCCATTTCACCGGGACCGTTCACTATGCAGCCCATCACTGCAATCACAAGACCCTTCAGGTGAGATGTCCTCTCCACAACCTTGTTGAAAGTGCTTTCCAGGTCGTACATTGTCCTCCCGCATCCCGGACAGGCGATGTACTCAGGTCTGTAGAACTTCCTCCTTGTTGCCTGCATCAGCTCATCCACAAGATATTCGGCAAATGGAGTCCCGGTCAGACCTACCCTGTTGCCCTCTGGGTCAACATATTCCCCTTCAACCACCAACCTGTCGATTTTCTTTTCAAACAGCATCTTTGCGAAATCCGCAGTGACATCTTCCAGAAGTCTTTCCCTTGACGGTGCTTCATAGACTGCAACTGCTTCCTTTCCTTCAAGTCTGAGGGATGTCATTGACGAATGAATCTTCCGTGCGTGCCTGTCGGAAAGATACTGTGCCACTGGTATCTCGTTCACGGGATCCTCTGTAAGGGAGACTCTGACGGTGTCACCTATATCCTCCGACAACAGGGAATAGATTCCTGCAATGGACTTGATTCTTCCGCTGTCTCCGCCTCCTGCTTCGGTCACGCCCAGATGAAGCGGGAAAACAGTGCCGTCCTCCTGCATCGCTTTGGCCAGAAGCCGGTAGGCTTCGGTCATAACAACCGTGTTACTTGCCTTGAGTGACACCACAACATTGAAAAAATCATTCTCCTTGCACATCCCAAGCCATTCCATCGCAGCCTCTTTCATTGCAAGGGGAGTGTTGCCGTACAAAGTTGTGATTCTCTCTCCAAGGGAACCGTGATTCAGACCAATCCTCAGTGCAGTACCCCTTTCCTTGCAGACAGAGACAAGTTCTGAAAACAGTGCCTTGGCTTTTTCGTGGTCCCTGTGGAAATTCCCAGGATTGATCCTGACCTTTTCCACAACCTTTGCCGCAGCAATGGCGATTTCTGCCGAGAAATGAACGTCAGCAACCAGTGGAGTGCCAATTCCGCCTTCCCTGAGTCTTCTTCTGATTTCTCCCAGGGCCTCTACATCCCTGAGAGTAGGGACCGTGAGTCTTATCATAGCAGCTCCCGCCTCAGTCATTCTGCGGCATTGATCAAGACTTGCCTCAATGTCTGAAGTGTGTGTGTTGCACATAGTCTGCACAACAACGGGATTCCCGCCACCTATTGTCATATTTCCAACCTTTACTGCAATTGTGTCCATAGATGATGCTGGTTATTTTTTTTGAAGATTCCTAAAACTGCTTTGAATCGAACAATGCCTTTGCTTCTTTCTTGAGCTCGTGATTTGTCTTCCCGATGCGTTTCGTAATCTGGAAATGCAGACCGATGGTGAAGACAAAATTCGAAGCCGTGGCATACCTGTAGTAATACTCGCTGTAGTAGTTGGGTTTGTAGAGCGATCCGAAGCCGTATTTGTACCAGGCGTTGAAATGTATTTCAACAGGGTCAAAGATGAAGCCGAAACCAGCTCCCCCCTTGATTCCATAGTCCCATCTGTAGTCGGTGTCCGTGAAATTGTACTCGTACTCATCCCTGACGGCATCTCCGATTCTCTGGATAGAGAGCCGATATGCTCCGTAAAAACCTATGTTCACCATCAGCTTCATCTTCCAGAAATCGTAATGCATGTGGGCCAGCACGGGCATCTCGATGATCTGCATTATGGCGGTGCTTGCCCCCTGGACCTTGTATCCCTCTTCCAGTCTGTATCCTTCCTTCGTGTACAACGCCCCGATCTGTATTCCGAAATATGGCATATATCCGAACATCTTCCCGTACCTTGTCCAGCTCACACCGACATTCACCGGTGTGAAAAGCATCTTCTGCTCCATCGAAGGGGTCCAAGATATCTCGTTCAGCCCCACTCCGTAGTGCACTCCCAGTAAGGTGTAGTCATTGATAGTCAATGCTTTCTTGACATTCACGGTGTCAAGAAACTCATCGCTGTAGGACATAGTGTCAAGTGCCTGGGCGACGATCTTTTCACGCGGTTTCTTGTCCCGTGCGGCTGCGCCGGAACAAAGAAGCAGAAGGAATATGAACAATTCTATATATCTTTTCATATCAGCGGAAGAGTTCTTCGATGTTGATTTCCTGGTCAAGTTCGGTCATTTCCGGGATGTCAATCAGGAATGTCCCGTCTGCCAGTTTGTAGAAACGGACTTTCTCAGGCTGTTTGTGCGCGAGGAGGTTACCGGTGTCCACGATTCCGTTGCCGTTGACATCCTCAATGATTCGGATGGAGTATTTTCCTGCCTTCAGGTAAGGGAACGGCAGGGTACAGTCCTTGTCAATCCTGTAGGACCTGAGTACCTTATCCCTCTTCTCGTTGAGCAGGTCCACAATGTAGAAATTGTGCACTCCGCTAAGAATCAGGTTGACATTGCTGAGCTTGTCGTCATTTGGAAGGCTGACCTTGACTTCAGTGCTGTCGTTCCAGAAGCCATTGATATCCTGGAATTTGCGGTGAGGGATTTTCAGGAAATACTCATAACCCGGCATAAACTTCACTTCCGGACGGACCACATATTTCCTGAGGTTCAGACTGTCGCGGGTGACGGTATATTTTCCTTTGCTTTCCTGCTGCCTCGGATTCAGGTAGCGGAACTCAAGCGAGTCGAATGCCCCTTTGACAACCGGGTATTTGAACTCGATTTCTATTCCGTACTGCTCGACAGTCTCTCCCTGGGCCGTCGTGGTGAAGACCGCAATCGTATCCTCGTGCTTGAGGTCCCTGCTGCTGCTCTTTGCCGCAATGCTCTTCCTCGGTTTGCTAAGTTTAATCTCCTCGACGGTCGGACTCAGTTTCCAGAGCGAGTCGGTCTTGAGGTAGGAGACATTCAGAAAAAGGGTGTCCGGCTGCGGTTTGGGGTCGTTTATCCAGATTTCCAGACTGTCCCGCTTGATGTTGAACTGGGTGATTACCTTCCGGGATGGTATTCCCTTGAACCAGAGGGAGTCCACTTCAGCGTAAGGTGCCATGAAAGTGATGTAGGCCGTCCTTTCACCCAGACGTTCCTTGTTGACTATCATCTGTTTTGACGGGGTCTCCTTGAACAGATGGAGTTCGTGCTCAGACTTTCGTGCAAGGCAGGCCAGGGTGTCGGTCATCAGGTATTTCTGAAGCTCCGGCAGGGAATCGTTCACTTTGACCATCGGGCGGATAACAGTGTCAAGGAATGCAACCTTGTCATTGTCAGGGTCGTACTTGTTGTTCCTGTTCTCGTCCATCAGGGCATAGAGCCTGTACAGGGTGTCCCTGATATTCCTGAGACAGAAATATCCCCAGTCGTCAGTCTTGACCGCTGCATCCGGACGACGCAGGTACGGGAGAGAGTCCGTCGGAACCTTCAGGGTGTCATTGACGAAGGTCGAGTCTCCCTGATAGGCGTAGAGCATTACGGTTGCTCCTTTGACCGGCATCAGAGTGTTGCAGTCCAGCACCGTTCCGGTCATCATCATCGAGTCAATCCGGCTACCAGTCGAAAATGTCAGGGTGTAGCCGGGAAACATATTACCCTCGTTGTTGTCCGCAATGGCGTTGGTCAGGTCAAGGGTATATGTCTTATTGCTGTCAAGATCATTTTCAAAGTACACTATGACGGATTTTCCCTTGATTCTGTACTTCGGAGCCTTCTCCTGGGGAGGGGAGAGGTAGATGCTCTGGGCATCCTTCACGACCACATATTCATTGAACCCGAATTCCAGTTTTGTCCTGTGTGCAGGAACAAAGACGGTCCCGTCCTCCGGAATGATTTTCCTGATTACAGGCGGGATGGTATCCTTGGGACCTCCGCTCGGAGGGGTGGTTGTGTTCGCGCAGGAGTGCGAGAACATCGATCCGGCAAGCACCAGGGCAATAGGAATTGCCGGAAAGAGATTTGATATTCTGAATCTGGACATATTTATAAATAATTCCTGACAACACTTTGTATTCCCTCGATCTTCTGCAATTTTCTGATGAGTTTCTCAAGGTCGTTCCTGTTATGCACATAGAGGTCGATTGAGCCTTCAAAAACCCCAGCCTCGGTTTCAATGTTGATGCGGCGTATGTTCACGCTCATCACAAGGGAAATATATCTCGTTATGTCATTGATGATTCCTATTCTGTCGAGCCCCTTGATGGAGACCTGGACTATGAATGAGCCGGAGTCGTTTGCGTCCCAATGCAGAAGGATAATCCTGTCGCCGTGCTTTGCAGCGAAGTCGTTCGCCTCCGGGCAGCTTTTCTTGTGGACGGTCACGACCCCGTTGTCGGAGATAAATCCAACCACGCTGTCACCAGGAATGGGATTGCAGCACGGTGCAATTACATATTTGTGGCTGTTCCCCTTCGAGTCAAGGATGGTGTAACCCTTGTCTTCATCCTTTTTCTCCTTTGATTTGAACCAGGAAAACCACTGTTTGTTTTTTTCTCCTTCCGACCTTCTCAGCGCCTCGTCAAGGTTGTGCAGTTTGAGTATCCCCACGCCGATTCTGAAGTACAATTCATCCGGTTTTGCCTCATTGATGTCGTAAAAACCCATCAGGGTGCGCAGGGTTTTTTCATTGGACTTGTAGCCAAGGGCCTCCAGCTGTTCCTCAAGAAGTTTCTTTCCGAGTTTGATGCTTTCCTGCCTCTCGCCCCGGAGGTAGTCCATCACGATGTTCCTGGCCTTGTTGCTTTGAAGGAACCCGAGCCATTCCCTTTTCGGGGATTCGGTCTCTGCCGTGATGATCTCTACCTGGTCACCTCCCTTGAGAACGTATGACAAGGGCTCGAGCTTCATGTTTACCTTGGCTGCGATTGCCTTGTTGCCTATTTCAGTGTGAATCATGTAGGCGAAATCCAGGGCAGTCGCCCCTTTCTGGATTCTCTTCTGGTCGCCTTTCGGAGTGAAAACGAAGATATCCGTCGAATTGAGGTCCTTGTGGATGATGTCCAGCAGGTCGAGGGCATTGACGTCCGGATTGACCAGAATTTCCTTGACCTTTGTAATCCATCTGTCCATCTCGCTCTGGTCCTCGCCCACGAATCCGTCCTTTTTGTAGGCCCAGTGCGCAGCAATACCCTTTTCAGCGATGTCGTTCATCCTGATTGTCCTGATCTGGACCTCCACCCAGATGCCGGTGTTGCTCATCAGTGTGCAGTGCAGGGCTTCGTACCCGTTGTTCTTCGGGTGTTTCACCCAGTCGCGCACCCTGTCGGGCTTGTAGCGGTAGATGTCGGTGATGATGGAAAACACGTGGTAGCACTGGTCCCTCTCGCTCTCATTGGGCGACTTCTCAGGATTGAAGATTATTCGCACGGCATAGAGGTCATAGACTTCGTCAAAAGTGACACCCTTGGTCACCATCTTGTGCCAGATTGAGTAAGGAGTCTTGACCCTTTTCTTCACTTCGAACTCGAATCCGGCCTTTTCAAGGGCTTTCCTAATCGGTTCGATGAATGCATCTATCTCCTTTTCCTTGTCGGTGATGTTCCTGTTGATCTTTTCCGTGATTTCATTGAATGCCTCCGGCTCCTTGTACCTTAGCCAGATGTCCTCCATCTCGGACTTCACCTCGTACAGACCGAGCCTGTGGGCAAGGGGAATGAAGATGAACATTGTCTCACTGAGAATCTTGTCCCTCTTGTGCTCCGGCATAAACTCGATTGTACGGCAGTTGTGCAGACGGTCAGCGAGCTTGATGAGCACGACCCGGACATCGTCATTGAGGGTCAGCAGTATGCGCTTCAGGTTTTCTGCCTGAAGGCTTGCCCCCCTGGATTTCTTGTCCTCGTTGTCAAGGACGGTCTTGATCTTGGTGAGTCCGTCGACAAGGATGGCTATCCTCTCCCCGAAAAGATTCCTGATGTCATCGACGGTGTAGTCAGTGTCCTCCACAACGTCGTGAAGCAGTGCCGCCGCGATGGACTTGCATCCGAGACCTATGTTGCTGACGACGATTTTCGCAACTGCGATGGGGTGAAGGATATATGGTTCTCCCGAGCGTCTGCGCACCCCCTTGTGTGCCTCGTTGGCGAAATCGAAAGCCTTCTGGATGATGTCCATCTCGCTCTGGTCGGCACACCTTTTCTTTGCCGCCTCCTTGAGATCGGCATAATCCCTTGCAATGACCTCGTGGTCCTGTTGTGTGAATACACTCTTGCTCATATATCTTCGGGTTGTGCAGGTTTATCCGTCTATATTATATTTGTCAACATTCTGAAACGCGTATGACAGTTCAGCTCCGAAAAGAATGATGAACCATCCGAAATTCATCCAGAACATGAAAAGCGGGATTGCTGCAACGGCTCCATACACCGTGTTCAGTCGTGTTACGAAAATCTGTGTCTCAAGGTAGAGATATTGGAGAATCGTGAAGGCGAAACCTGAAATCAGGGCGGCACGCAGGGCGTGGGAATACCGCACCTTGTAGTTCGGAATGAATTTGTACATCGCGGAAAAGGTCAGGGCAGCAATTGCGTAGAAGATGCCCCAGGTCAGCAGGGAGGAAATCCATTGCACTGCGGCGAAGTCAAGACCAACATTCTTGAAGACATTGGCGTACATTATGGAACCTGAGAAGAAAAGCATCATTATGAAAGGAGATATGAACAGAATGGCGAGATAGAATCCGAGTCTCTTCCAGAAGTTCCTCGATTTCCTCACCCGCCAGACATTGTTGAACACCCTTTCCACGCAAATCATCATCCAGATGACGAGCCAGACGAACACCAGAGCGCTTATCATTCCCATGGTGCTGCTCTGGGCCGTGTTTATAATGTTGTTGGCGAACACCAGGAGGGTGTCGATAATCTCCTGGTGTCCGGAGAAGTTGGTGTAGAGCAGGTTCTTCAGAATTTCGGCAAGACCGAATCCGTCCGTGACCACGAACGCCACCGCAAGGAAAGGCACCACTGCCATCGTTCCGAAGAAACTGAGGGCTACGGCTTGAAATCCGATTTTCTCCGCAGAGAAAGTCTTTATGGTGATTATCAGGACTTTTGCATACTTGACAAATCTGGCTTTGGCCTTTGACAGTTCCTCGATGTCAGTCTGCCAGATTTCATCTGAGAGAAAATTCCTGATTCTTTCCTTATGATATTTTATGCTCTTCATCATCTGCTAATCAAACAGGCTCAGCTGTCCCTTCAATTCATCCTTTCTCCCTGCGGTGTCATCCTTTGCCATTCCTGCTTCCTCGGGAGAGTTGCCCAAAAACGAAAGGAACTCATTCTCACTGATAATCTTCACTCCAAGTTCCTGCGCTTTCCTGATTTTTTCCGGTCCCGGTTTCTCACCGGCAAGCAGCCAGGTTGTCTTTCCGCTGACAGAACCGCTGTTCTTTCCCCCGTTCTCCTCAATGATGGCCTTCATCCTGTCGCGCGACACGGAGAAATTACCGCTGATGACAATGATTTTGCCGGCAAGGGCATTGGAGCCCGTATTTTCAGTCTTCCCGGCCATCTCAAAATTCAATCCGGCTTCTTTCAGACGGGCAATCTGGCTGAGATTTTCCGGCTTTGAGAAGTAGTCGAGTATGCTTTGGGCAATGACTTCCCCCACGTCGGAAACTTCGAGCAGCTGCTCTTTCGTGGCACCTGCCAGGGCGTCAATATTCCCGAAATGCCTTGCGACCGATTTGGCGGTCGTCTCTCCTACATACCTGATTCCCAATGCGAAAAGTACATTCTCAAACGGGGTCTTTCTGGACTGTGCTATGCTTTCGAGGAAACGTTCCGCAGATCTGTCCTTCCATCCTTCAAGGGTCAGAAGGTCCTCTTTGTCAAGGGTATATAAATCAGCGGGAGTCCTGACCAGAGCCTTGTTGTAGAGCTGCTCGATGGTCGCGTCTCCCGCCAGTATGTTCATTGCCTTTCGGCTGATGAAATGAATCAGCTTGCCCATTATCTGGGTTGGACATCCGTCGGTGTTCGGGCAGAAGAATTTCGCTTCACCCTCATCCCTGACAAGCGTGGTCCCGCAGTCGGGACAGACTGTCGGAAATTCCACAGGAAGAGCCCCTTCAGGGCGTTCCGTGATTTCGATGCCGGTGATTTTAGGGATGATTTCCCCGCCTTTCTCGACATAGACCATATCCCCTATGCGGATGTCCAGAAGCCTGATCTGGTCGAGGTTGTGAAGGCTCGCCCTCTTTACCGTCGTTCCGGAAAGGGGAACGGGGGAGAGGTTTGCAACCGGGGTCACTGCTCCCGTGCGGCCAACCTGATAGTCAATGGAAAGAAGCTTGGTGAGAGCCTGCTCTGCCTTGAACTTGTAGGCGACGGCCCAGCGCGGGAACTTGGCTGTGTAGCCGAGTTCGTCCTGCAATTCGAGTTCGTTCACCTTGAGTACGATGCCGTCGGTGGCGAATGGAAGGAGTTTCCTTTCCGTGTCCCAATATTTTATATATTCCTCAATCTCTCCGATGTTGTGGCAGATGCGTCTCTTGTCGGAGACCGGCAGCCCCCAGGACTGTGCTGCATTCAATGCCTGCTCGTGAGTCTTGAAAGGATTGTCTTCTGCAATGAAATGGTAGAGGGTACATTCAAGCCCCCTGTGGCCGGATTCCACCGGGTCAAGCAGTTTCAGTGAACCAGAGGCGGCATTTCGTGGGTTTGCAAACGGCTGGTCCTCGTCCCGCAACCTTTCGGCATTCAGCCTGTCAAACGCCTCGTAGGGCATATAGATTTCACCTCTGATTTCAAATTCCTCCGGCCAGGGACTCCCTTCGGCAGACCATCCTTTGGGAAGTGAAAGCGTGTGGGGGATGTTTCGGATGTGTCTGACATTTGCGGTCACGTCGTCACCTATGCTGCCGTCGCCCCTTGTCAATGCTCTGAACAGATGGCCGTTGCGGTAGGTGAGGCAGATTGCCGTCCCGTCGAATTTCAACTCGCAGGAGAATGTGAAGGGCCTGTCTCCGACGCTTTTGACAACCCTGTCGGCAAAGGCTTCAACCTCGGTGATGTCGTAGGTGTTCCCGAGCGAAAGCATAGGGTTCTTGTGGGCGAACTGTGCAAACTCCTTTCTGGGGGCATCATCGGCAGAGAGATCGCTTCCGACATTGATTGTGGGGGAGTCCGCCCGCGCAAATTCAGGGAATTGAGCCTCAAGAGCTTCGAGCTCCTTGAGAAGAATGTCGAAATCATAGTCACTCATCACAGGTGATGATTCGACATAATATTTCCTGCTGGCCTCATTCAGCAGGTCGGTCAATTCATTTATGCGTCTTTCAGCCGTTTCTCTTTCCATTCGTCAGTAAATCTTACGCTCGAGTGCAAAATAACTTACAAAATTACACAAATCTTTCGACTCCTGCAACAGAAAATCCGGTGCGGATTTGTCTTGTCTATTCAGTAAAAATAGATAAATTTGCGCCCGAAAAATTCGGAAGTTTAATTTTTAACATATTAAAGTATATGAAAGACGCAGTTATCATCCTTTGCGGCGGCGGTCCTGCCCCTGGAATGAATTCAGTTTCAATGAGTGTTGCAAAAACTTTCCTCTCAAAAGGTTACAGGGTCATTGGACTCCACGGGGGATATTCCGGTCTCTTCAGCAAGAACGCACGCACCGAGGATCTCGATTTCTTCATTGCAGACCGTTTCTGGAACAGGGGAGGCTCATATCTTGAAATGAGCCGTTTCAAACCGACCGACAAGGACTTCGAGGAGAATTTCAATCTTGATCTCTTCAAAGACAACAACATCAAACTTCTCGTGACAATCGGTGGAGACGACACTGCATCCACTGCAAACAGGATTTCCAAATTCCTCACTGCAAAAGGCTATCCTATTGCAAACATCCACTGCCCGAAGACTATCGACAACGACCTTCCTCTTCCTGCAAATGCCCCTACTTTTGGGTACAACTCCGCCAAGAACGAGGGTGCGCATCTTGCAAGAACAATCTATGAGGATGCCCGCACATCAGGCAACTGGCTCGTCATCAGTGCAATGGGACGTACCTGCGGTTCTCTGGCACTCGGCATCGGAGAGGCGACTCACTGTCCTATGACCATCATCCCTGAGATGTTCAACAAGACACCTATGACCCTTGACAAGATCATCCGCCTGTCCATCTCGGCCATTCTCAAAAGAAAAGCAATGGGCATCAACTACGGAACAATCGTTGCTGCTGAAGGCCTGTTCCATAATGAGGGAGTGGCACAGGAGGCAGTGGACGCCGGTGTTCACTTCACCTACGACGAGCACGGCCATCCTGAACTCGGCAAGATCTCCAAAGCCGTTCTCTTCAACGACCTTCTTGAGAAGGAGTTCAAGAAACTCGGCCTCAAGGTGAAATCACGTCCGGTGGAAATCGGTTACGATGTCCGTTGCCAGGACCCTGTGGCTTACGACCTCACTTACTGCACCGAACTTGCAATGGGCGTTTACCAGCTCTTCAGCGAGGGCAAGACCGGATGTATGGTCTATGTCGATGCCTACGGAAATGTTTCTCCTCTGTATCTGGCTGACCTTCAGGACCCTGAGACAGGAAAGATTCCTCCGCGTGTTGTTGACATCAATGCCGGAACTGCCCAGAATTACTACAAATACATCGCCCACTACGTTACCCCTGAGGATTACGACGCAGTTCGTGCCCTCGGCATTGAGAATCCTGAGGCTTACGACTTCAGGAAGATTCTGGAGTGGTAATTTTTTGACACACAGGGTATTTACCTGATTTACTTAATGCTTCCCTTCGGGTTTCCGGAGGGAGGCATTTTTATTGTCTGCATATCTAATATTGGGGCTTGAAGTTACTTTGTTAGCAGGTGCATTTTTATGTCCATTCTTTCGTGCAGGATACGAATGACCATGACATCCTCATTGTCCATGATCATGTAGAATATGACGTGGTGACCGGCTCTGATTCCCAGAAGGCCGTCTGTTATCTCATCATAGGAGCGATTGGAGATGATGGATGGGTGGAGAAGCCGGTTGCAGGATGATATGAGCATTTCATAATACTCGTCGGCCTGGCTTTCGGACCATTCTGAATATGCATATTCCCATATTGACGTGAGGTCCTCTACTGCTTTGTTGGAGTATCGGACCTTAGGCATTGCGTTTTGCTGCTTTGAGGGATTTCAGATGTGCAGCAGGGTCGAAGTCGATAGCCTCTCCGCTGTTGATCCCTTCTTCTATTTCGCTCTTGAGTGCGGCAATTCTGATGTTGTTGTCCTCGAGCATTCGCAGGCCGGCACGAATCACTTCGCTGGCATTGTTGTATCTGCCCTGCGCAATCTGAGCCTTAATGAAGTCCTCGAAGTAGGGACCAAGTGCTACTGATGTTGTTTTCATACTACAATTTTTACAAAGTTACCAATATTTGGTAATAATGCAAATATTATACGAAATTGTTCCTTCTGATGGATCTGTTCGCGTTTGCTTTTGAGTAGTAATTTGATTGATGTTTGGACTGCATCTGCAAAGCGTGCCATTGACCTGCTGGCGTCTTCTCAGGGAGATTTCCATACAGAGGGAGAAATTACCTTCGAAGATGGAACGATTTCGTGTTCTTCACTTCAGATTCAGATACCTGATGCACGAACCGTAGAAATATTGTATGTACTCAATGTCAGGACTGCCGGTAAGGCAGCAGCACTGAAGCAGACTACAAATTGCACAGAAATTAAAGCAAATGGGTCATACTTTGGCACAAGCGACATATATTTTTGCAGTCATAAACATATAAAACATTATAGTATGACTAGAAAAAATGAAAACGGTCTGAACCGTGCTAAATCCTATGCTGAGCATGAGCATGAATTCCTGAGCGAAAACGGAGGATTGCTGAACTTTTTCGGGATCCTGCTGATGTTTGTGGGAGTGACGCTTTACTTCGTTCCGTCTGTGCTGACATGGATTCTGTCAATCTTTCTGGTCCTGATAGGACTGATGATGCACGTTGTAGGTTATGTTTACAAATGACCTCTGGAGATGCTCTGATGGCTATGTGTTGAAATTGTTGATAACTTGATTTGCATTGTTGTGGAAAATTCGGATGGAATTACATACCTTTGTCTATCCATACACAACAAGGCGAAACAAGGCACTTCCCGAGAAGGAAGCGTTCTCCGTTGTCTTCCCCAGAAACGGTTAAGTCTTTTACAAATGGTTGAATATTAACAAATTAGAGATATAGCATAATGGAAGTCATTAAGCGTAACGGAAATACTGTGCCGTTCAATTTCAGTAAGATACAGAATGCACTCGACAGCGCATTCATCGACTGCGGATACGACAAATGTCCAGAAACGGTTCTCAACTACATCTGGGGATGCGTGGCTCAGGAGGAGGAAGTAAAGGCTCTGAAAGTCGAGACAATCCAGGACATTGTCGAGAGGGGAATAATGAAGATGGGCTACTTCGAGGTGGCGAAGCAGTACATCCTTTACAGGGAGAAGCACAAGGACCTGCGCTTCATCAAGGAGAGGATTGATTACATGGATGAATATGCCGCTTCAGCTGAGAACGCGGCAACGTCTTCGGAGACAGATGCAAACGCCAACGTTGCAATCAAGAATGTCGCCAACCTCGACGGTGAGGTTTACAAGACCTTGAATCGCCAGATTCAGCGCTACAGGATGCAGAAGAAGTTGAAGGCCATTGCTGGAGTGGAACTTGCATCTCAGTATGTAAAGGATCTCGAGAGCCACATCATCTATGTTCACGACGAGAGTTCCAGCCCTGCCGTAAAGAATTATTGCGAGGCCGTGTCCCTCTATCCTTTTATGATGGAAGGAACATCCGGAATGGACGGTCTGAAAGCAAAGGCACCGCAGAATCTCAGCAGTTTCTGCGGACAGTTCACCAACCTGGTATTCCTGCTCTCAGCACAGTGCAAAGGTGCCGTGGCTTTCGGAGAGTTCTTCAATGTCTTCGACTATTTCTGCGCAAAGGATTTCGGCCCTGACTATCACAATCGTCTTGACGAGAAGGGATCCATTTTCCCGAACAAGACCATCGGACAGATGATTCTCCAGTACTTCCAGCAGATTGTCTATGGAATCAACCAGCCTGCAGGAAACCGCAGTTACCAGTCTCCTTTCACAAATATTTCCTATTACGACAAAAACTACTGGCACGCCCTTTTCGATGATTTCGCATTCCCTGACGGCACAAAACCTGTGTGGGAGCGCGTGGACTTCCTCCAGAGGTACTTCCTCAAATGGTTCAACAACGAGAGGACCAAGACCCTTCTGACATTCCCTGTGGAGACAATGGCTCTGTTGACTGACGGAAAGGATGTACTTGACCAGGACTACAAGGCCCTTACCTGCGAGATGTACGCCGAAGGACACTCTTTCTTCACCTACCTGAGTGACAATCCGAATGCGCTCGCAAGCTGCTGCCGTCTCCGCAACCAGATTCAGGAAAACACTTTCTCTTTCACGAACGGACTGACCGGAGTGCAGACCGGAAGCGCAAACGTGATTACTCTCAACCTGAACAGGATTACCCAGAACTGGGCTCGTGAGAAAGGATTTACACGAGGTTACCTCAAGGAGCACTTCTTTGAGAATGCCGACAGTTTCAAACAGTATTTCATCGCAATCCTCGAAAGGGTTTACACCTATCACACCGCCTACAAGACCCTGCTTTACGAGACTGAGCAGGCTGGTATGCTGACTGCATCCAATGCGGGCTACATCAAGATGAACAAGCTCTACAGCACCATTGGCGAGAATGGCATCAACGAGGCTGCGGAGTTCCTCGGAATGAAATGCAGCTACAATCCTCAGTACAGGGATTTCTGCCGTCTGATCACAGGTACGATCAGTGAACAGAACAAGATTCACAGCAAGCCGCAGTTCCTGTTCAATCAGGAGTTTGTTCCTGCCGAGGGGCTTTCCTCGAAGAACCTGAACTGGGACAAGGCGGATGGCTACTGGATTCCGGAAGGCAGGATTCTCTACAATTCCTATTTCTACCTTGCCAACGACACGGAAACTGACGTTCTTGACAAGTTCAGGCTCCACGGCCGCGAGTTCACTGAACTTCTGGACGGAGGAGTGGGCCTGCACTGCAACCTTGAGGAGCATCTTTCAAAGGAACAGTATTCAAAGCTTGTCGATTTCGCAATCGCAAACGGAACTTCCTACTTCACGTTCAATGTTCCGAACAGCGAATGTACCAACCAGCAATGCCACCACATCGTGAAGAAACCTATGGACACCTGTCCGGTCTGCGGTGCTCCGATGCGCCAGTGGACAAGGGTAATCGGCTTCCTGCGTCCTGTGGAGAATTTTGACAAGTTCCGCCACGCAGAGGCAAAGCAGAGGTACTACGCTAAAGAGGTAAAATAGTCTATGCTGAAATATGCTGATGTAAAGGTGGTCTTCCGGGAAGTTCCGGACGAGATTGCACTTGCAATCAACATCACCAACTGCCCGTGTCATTGCAAGGGATGCCATTCGGAATACCTTGCAAATGACTTCGGAGAGGTTCTTGATGAAGCCTCTGTAGATGAGTTGATTTCAAGGCATCCCGGAATCAGCTGTGTCTCCTTTATGGGAGGGGATGCGGAGCCGGATGCCGTGTTCCGACTTGCCGCACACGTCCGTGAAAAGGGCCTGAAGACCTGCTGGTATTCCGGAAGGCCTCTCCCGGAAGAGATTTCTCATCTTGATTGTCTGGATTACATCAAAACAGGTCCTTTCATCCCGGAATGCGGTCCACTGGATTCTCCGACCACGAA
Source organism: uncultured Bacteroidales bacterium (assembly GCA_945948555.1). Lineage (GTDB taxonomy): Bacteria > Bacteroidota > Bacteroidia > Bacteroidales > UBA932 > Cryptobacteroides. The sequence continues at coordinate 24,148 of CAMFBM010000021.1, forward strand.
CCAGAGGTTCTACAGGGTTGGGCGTGATGCAGAAAAGAAAGAGATATGCCTCGAAGACGTGACATATCTCTTTCAGAAAAAAATATAATCCTTTGCCTGTTCCCGGACAGGCTTCCGCTGAGGAATCTTCAAAAAATAACCTGAAAATGCTGACTATAGATGTGCCGCAATGAAGTCGGCTGTTCCGCAGACAATCAGCGCATCGATTTTCTTCTTTTTGCTCAACATCAGAGCAGGGGAGGCCTTTGCCAGGGTGGAAGGGTCGAGATTGAAGAAATATGCCTTTCTCTGCTCGTCCTTTGTCCTTGTGGTGATGGCTGCCGTGGTGAGGTCATATATTCCAGAATATCCGACAAATACTTTTGCGTCATCTGTCTTCATTGCTGCGCACTCATCTCGCAATGATTTCCGCATTCGCAGAGGAGACAAAAGCCAGAGAATTTTCTGAAAATTCCTAATATTGCTATCTTTGCGGGCGAATTCAAACAAAGGACAAAGTATTGAAAACATTTGAAGAACTCGGGGTCTCCCCGGAAATCAGGCAAGCCATTGAAGAAATGGGCTATGCCTATCCTATGCCTGTTCAGGAGGAAGTTATTCCATATCTCCTTGGAGAAAACAATGATGTTGTGGCACTTGCCCAGACCGGAACGGGAAAGACGGCAGCATTCGGACTGCCGCTTATTCAGAAAATCGAAGTTGAGAAGAATTATCCGCAATCCCTTGTGCTATGTCCCACAAGGGAACTTTGTCTTCAGATTGCCGGAGACCTTAATGACTATTCGAAATATGTGGATGGTCTGAAGGTGCTTCCTGTCTATGGCGGTTCGTCAATTGAAAGTCAAATCCGCGCCCTCAGGCAAGGTGTACACATCATTGTGGCGACTCCCGGCCGTCTTATCGACCTGATGGAAAGGGGAACGGTTTCACTGGCCACCGTGAGGAACGTGGTGCTGGATGAAGCGGACGAGATGCTGAATATGGGCTTTTCCGAGAGCCTCAATGCAATACTTGCAGATGTTCCCAAGGACAGGAATACCCTGCTTTTCTCTGCGACTATGAGCAGGGAGATTGAAAGGATTGCAGCAAATTATCTCCACAATGCAAGGGAGATTGTCATCGGAAAGAAGAACGAGGGCACAGCTAATGTCAGACACGTAGCCTACCTCGTGCACGCAAAGGACAAATATGAGACTCTCAAGCGAATCGTGGATTTCTATCCGCAGATTTACGGAATAATCTTCTGCCGCACAAAAATCGAGACCCAAGAGATTGCAGACAGGCTGATGCAGGAGGGCTACAACGCCGATTCCCTGCACGGTGATCTTTCCCAGGTCCAGCGCGACCTGGTGATGCAGAAGTTCCGCATCAGGAATCTTCAGATACTGGTTGCTACGGATGTCGCAGCAAGGGGACTGGATGTGGACGACCTCACTCACATCATCAATTACGGCCTTCCGGATGACATCGAAAGCTACACCCACAGAAGTGGCCGAACGGGCAGGGCAGGGAAGACAGGCATATCTATTGCAATAATAAACCTGAAAGAGAAAGGCAAACTCAGGTCAATCGAGAAATCAATCGGCCAGCAGTTCGCCAAGGGAGAGATTCCTTCGGCGAAGGACATCTGCAAGAAGCAGTTGTTCAAGGTGATTGACGATCTTGAGAAAGTCAAGGTCAATGAGGAGGAGATTGAAGGGTTTATGACTGAAATATACAGAAAACTGGACTGGCTCAGCAAGGAGGACCTCATCAAGAGGGTCGTTTCAAGGGAGTTCAACCGGTTTTTTGAATATTACAACGGCCGTGAGGAAATCGCTGTTGTCAGCGAGGGCGGGAAGAAAGAAAAGGCCGCCAAGAATGTCAGAAAGGCTGAAGCGGGATATGTACGCATGTACATAAATCTCGGGAAAATCGACAATTTCGGTCTCAAGGGATTGATGGATATGCTGAATGACCACACCCGCAGCCGCGTGGATGTCGGGAAGGTTGACCTGATGAAGAAGTTCTCCTTTTTCGAAGTTGACGAGACCAAGACCGAGAAAGTGCTGAAGGCATTTGAAGGACTGACCTGGAATGGCCGTCCGGTAACAGTGGAAGTTGCTTCCGAGGAAGTACCGCAGGAGGATTTTGAGCCTAAAAAGCGCAGGACCGGATTCAGGAGGGATCGCTTTGGAAAGAAACGCAAGAGAAAATAATATGGACAAACCAATCATATACCAGCTTCTGCCCCGTCTCTGGGGCAACACTTGTGCAAACCCCGTGAAGAACGGTTCCCTTGAAGAGAACGGCACTGGCAAGTTCGCTGACATAGACACAGCGAGTCTGGAGTATTTCAAATGGCTCGGATGCAGTCACATCTGGTACACGGGAGTAATAAGGCACGCCACCACTGCAACTACCCATGGATGTGTGCCTTCTTCATCGCAGTTTGTGAAAGGACGTGCCGGTTCGCCATACGCCATAGTGGATTACTATGATGTAAATCCCTATCTGGCAACAAATCCGGAGCACCGTATGGAGGAGTTTGATGCTCTTGTGGAAAGGACTCACAAGGCTGGGCTCAAGGTTCTGATTGATTTCGTTCCAAATCACGTTTCGCGAGACTATGGGAAGGTTTGCCGAACCCCGGGTCATCCCGTGCTGGGAGAAAATGATGACAAACGCGTGCATTGGAGGCACGAGAACGATTTCTTCTATTACCCTGGGGAGACCTTGAAACTGCCTGTCGCACCAGCTGCTGGCGAGGAGCCATATTTCGAAAATCCTGCGATGGCAACGGGAAACAACTGTTATTCTCCGGCTCCCGGCATCAATGACTGGTATGAGACCGTCAAAATCAATTACTGCGACACCCACAGCCCGACCTGGGACAAGATGCTGGACATAGTGCGGTTCTGGGCCTCCAGGGGAGTGGACGGATTCAGGTGCGATATGGTTGAACTCGTGCCCTGCGACTTCTTCAAATGGCTGATAGAAAAGGTTAAGGAAGATTTTCCTTCAGTGATCTTCATCGCCGAGGTGTATCAGAAGGATTTGTACGGCAAATATATCCGCTATGTCGGATTTGACTATCTCTATGACAAATCGGGACTGTATGACACCCTGAGGACAATAGTGGAGAAAAATGTCGGGGACAACGGCCTTCCGGTCGAACTCTGGCAGTCAGCCGAGAGAATCACACGCAACTGGCAATCACTGGGTGACCTCCAGCCCTATATGCTGAATTTTCTCGAAAACCACGATGAACAGAGGTTCGCCTCGGATTTCTTCGGAAGGTCAGCACGCTTTTCATTTGCAGCCCTGTACGTTTCACTGTTCCTGAACAGGGCACCTTTTATGCTCTATATGGGAGAGGAACTCGGAGAGAAGGGAATGGACGAGGAGGGATTCAGCGGGAAGGACGGCAGGACCACCATTTTCGACTGGTGGAGCGTGGAATCATTAAGGAAACTCAACACCGTCATTCACAATGGATTGTACAAGGATTTCGACACTGTGGCACTCTCTCAGGCCGGTCTCACGCCACAGGAGACAGAGGTGTTCTGCAAATATGCAAGGGCACTCAGGTTCGCCGGCAGTGACGATGCAATCAGAAGGGGAATGGTCTATGACCTTTGCTACTGCAATGCTGCTTCTCCGGGATTCGACAAGCGCAGGCATTTTGCCTTCCTGAGGGATTTCAAAGACGAGACCCTTCTTTTTGCAGTGAATTTTTCTTCGGAACCTGCCGCGATGGAACTTGCCATTCCCCCTCACGCATTCGAATGGCTGGAACTCCCACAGACAAAGATACTCAACCCGACAACGCCAATCCGAATCAACGTTCCCGCTTTTGGAGGAACGATGTACCGTCTTTCGGAACCGCAGAAGAAGTGAATGACGTGCAGGAATCCAGCCACCTCAGCACATCCTGCCAGACGATGGCCTTGTTTTTTTCATTGAGGATTTCGTGACGCATCCCCGGGTAGGTTCTGGAGGACACGCTGGTGTAGCCGACTTTTTCAATGAAATCGACGGCCTTGCGGAAATTCTCCAGCCCGGCTATACAAGGGTCATTCTCACCGGCGATGAAGAACACAGGCATTGAAGGAGAGTCCGGTTTCCAATCCCTGGAAGAATAGCAGTCCTGCATCAGGGCGAAGAGATTGCGGAAACCGTTGGCCGTGAAGCGGAAATTGCAGAGGGGGTCTTTGTCGTAGGTCCGGACCACTTCCTCATCGGTGCATATCCATGCATTGGGGGAATGCGGATCTGCAATTCCCTTGTTGAATGCACCGAAGGCGATTTTCTGAAGTAGGGCGGGACGGAATCTTTCACCGCAGAAGAATCCGACAAGCGATGCAAGAGCCTTTCCAAGTCCCGCCGCAGGATTGTAGCTCGGACTTCCGCAGACAATCAGGCCTGAAAGATAGGAATCGTATCTCTTTGCGTATGAGCGAACTATCATTGAACCCATACTGTGCCCAAAGAGGAAGAACGGGATGCCCGGAAAGCGCTTTTTTGCATACAGGGTCACTTCCAGTACATCATCCACGGCAGCCCTGTAGCCTCCCTTGTAGAAATACCCCAGGTCATCCGCACCGTGTACGGTCTCACCGTGTCCTCTGTGGTCGTGGATGACACAAGCATATCCATTGGAGGCCATATATTCCATAAATGGAACATATCTTTCCTTGTGTTCGCACATTCCGTGAACTATCTGAAGAACAGCTTTAGGTTGCTGTACCTCCGGAAAGACGGACAGGACTTTTATTGTCAAGCCGTCCGAAACCGATTTGATTGTCTCAATGTCCATTTTCATAACTTGGGGAATCTTCAAAATCAAAATTATTTCTGAACCTTATGCAAGGCTTTTCTGAAGGAATTCGGAGCCGGGGATTTGAAACTGAATACCTTCCCCGTCACCGGATGCCTGAAAACCAGTGTTGACGCGTGCAGGGCAAGCCTTCCGACGGGATTGGTGCGCGCACCGTATTTCCTGTCTCCGGCTACCGGGTGACCCAGAACACAGGCGTGTACCCTGATCTGGTTCTTCCTGCCGGTCTCAAGTTCAAACTCAATCAAAGAATATGCCCCTGATGAGGACCTGACCCGGTAATGTGTCACTGCCTTCCTGCCACCGTTGTCAAACGGCGAGGAAAAGACTTTCATCGTGGATGGGTCTTCCGTCAGCCAGGATGTCACGGTTCCCTGCGCCTCGGATGGAGTGCCTTCCACCAGGGCAACATATTTACGCTCCAGGACGCTGTCATTCCAGCTGTCCTGAAGCGCATACTTGACTTCTTCATTTTTCGCGAAAACAAGGAGCCCCGATGTGTCCCGGTCAAGCCTGTGGACTATGAAAACCCTCGGTTGAGAGCCTCTGCGGCCTCCGGACCTGCTTCTGACATAATCGGTCAGAATCCTGTAGGCAGTCTGCTCTTCTTTCCTGCCGGTGGAGATCGTCAGCATCCCGCTCGGCTTGTTCACCACAAGGATGAAATCATCCTCGTACACCAATTCAAGTTCCCTGTCTCCCTGTTTCATTCTCAATTTTCAGATTTCCGCTCCTTTGCACGGACAATCTTGTCTTTGAGGATGTCCACGCAATCCACGACAGCATCCTCGAAGCGCTTTGCATTCCTTTCAATCACAAGGTCATTCCCCGGAATGTGCACACGGATTTTGACATTCTTGTTCTCGTGGTCCGGCAGAAGTGAAAGAGCGACTTCCACATCCGTGATTTCATCGTTGAACTTAGGTAATTTAGACAACTTCTTCTCTACGAATTCCAACAGTTTCTGATCTGCGTCAAACTTGATGGACTGTACTCTAATCTCCATTTTTACCTCCGTTTTTGTTTGCCCTTGGATGGGCGGATTCATAAACTCTCTTCAGTTTGGCGATGGAATTGTGAGTATATACCTGAGTGGCAGCCAGTGAGGAATGTCCGAGCATTTCCTTGATGGAGTTCAAATCCGCACCCCCGTCAAGAAGTTCCGTCGCAAGCGTGTGCCTCAGGACGTGAGGGGACTTTCTGCCGGTAATTTCCGCAACATCCCCCAATTCAGCTTTTATCGCCCGTTCCACATACATCGGATACAACGGTTTTCCGGTAAAAGTCACGAAAAGCGGGGTATTGTCATCAGGATGAATCCCAACCATCGTTTCAACCGCTTGTAAATATAAGGATATTTCTTTAGAAAGCGAAGAAACAAGAGGTATTTCTCGCATTTTGTCCCCCTTGCCGACAATTCTTAGCACCCTCCTTCCAAAATCGACGGATTTTTTTTTCATACCGACAAGCTCGGCGCGACGGATTCCGGTGGTGTAGAGGGTCAGAACAATCAGCCGCCTCAGCCGAGCCTCGTAATTCTCCTTCGTCTGTTTCTGCGATGTCGCGACATAGAGCATTTCCTCTGATGCACAGTATTTTGTCTTTTCGAAATATTCATCCATGGCGTCCTTCCTGTAAAAGACAGGAAGGCGTTTTCCCGCTTTGGGACGCGCAACCGACTTCACCGGATTGCTTTGCAACCTGCCTTCCTTCATCCTGAATCGGCAGAAACCACTGAGAATGGAAAGATGCTGGGAGACTGTCACCGGCGACATCTTCCTGTTGTCAAGAAGCCATAGTTCATAGGACCTTACAATCACAGGTATCAGAAATCCGTCCAGCCTTTCCCCATCAGCCAGAGCAATGTCCTCTCCCTCTGATTCACTCAGATAGGAAAGGAACAGTACCAGTGAATCCCTGTAAATCGTGACTGTCCGTGGGGAATACCTGCGGACTGACTCTATATATAATATGTATTCATCAACGGGACTCATAGACCATTGCGGGACTCATAGACCTTTCATGCAGAATCACTTGCCTTCAACAGGGAAAAGACCGATTTGGGCCGCCTTGCTTCGCATAAAGGCGTCGGCATCTTCGAACGAGTTCGGAATCACACCATCCAGAATTGCCTCCTTGACAGCCTCCTTCAGAATCCCTATTTCACGGCAAGGTTCAATGCCGAAGACCTGCATCACATACTCTCCTGTAATCGGATTCTTCCAGTTCCTGATTTCGTCCTTCTTCTCGACTTCCACAAGTTTCTCCTTGACTATCACAAAATTATGCTTCAGTCTCTCCACCTTGCGCGGGTTCTTCGAGGTGATGTCCGCGTTGCAGAGCAGCATCAGGTCGTCAATGTCATTCCCTGCATCGAACAGAAGCCTCCTGACCGCGGAATCGGTTACCTCCTCCGTCACAAGGGCAATCGGCCTCAAATGAAGCGAGACCAGTTTCTGGACATATTTCATCTTCTCGTTCAAAGGCATCTTCAGCTCATTGAACATCCTGGGAATCATTCTTGCACCGATTATCTCGTGTCCGTGAAAGGTCCATCCGGCTGACGGGTCGAAACGTTTTGAAGCAGGTTTACCGATGTCGTGGAGAAGGGCGGCCCAGCGAAGCCAGAGATTCGGTTCAGTCCTGACCTTCGAAACCTCGACACCATCCTCGAAAACGGAATCCTTCAGTTCGCCCCCTGCTATCGCTTCTTTTTCAAGAACAGCCACATTGTCAAGCACTTCAAGAGTGTGGGAGAAGTTCTCCTTGTGGCCTTTCCCGTCCATCGTCTCGGTGCCTTTCAGTTGCACAAGCTGTGGTAGTACATAGTCCAGAAGTCCTGTTTCGTCCATCAGCCGGAAGCCTCTCGAAGGCTTGTCGCAGACAAGCATCTTGTTGAGTTCCTCCACGATTCTTTCCTTTGACAAGATGGTCATCCTGTTTTTGTTACGCTTGATTGACTCAAGTGATTCATGAACTATTGCAAACTCCCTTTCCGCAGTGCTCAGCTTAGTTGCAAAGCGGATTGCCCTCACCATTCTCAGAGGGTCGTCGCTGTAGGTCGTGTCCGGATCAAGAGGTGTGCGGATGATTCCGGCGGCAAGATCCCTGATTCCTCCGAAAGGATCGACCAATGCGCCGAAATCTTCCTTCTGCAGACTGAAGGCCATTGCATTGATGGTGAAATCCCTGCGCTTCTGATCGTCCTCAAGGGTTCCGTCCTCCACAATCGGCTTTCTGGAATTTCTTCTGTAGGATTCTCTGCGCGCCCCGACAAATTCGACCTCTATGCCTTTGTATTTCAGCATCGCCGTTCCGAAATTCGGGAAATAGGAGACATTGCTGTGTACGGCTTCCCCGACCTTCGTGGCAAGGTCTATTCCGCTGCCTTCCACCACGATGTCAATGTCCTTGCTCGGTCTTCCAAGAAAGCAGTCACGGACATATCCGCCTATCACAAAGGCTCTTACGCCGTTCTCCCGCGCAATCTCGGATATGATTGAAAATATTTTGTTGTCCAGAAAATTTTCTGCTATCGTCACCATATTCATGAATTAATATATATCAGATATATCAATATATATCAGATCTTACCTACCATTTCATCATACGAAGGAGCAGCCGTCAGGGGAGTGAAGACCGAGGAATCCGCGCTGCGCGCGAAGACGAAGGAAGTTTTGCCGTTGGTAATGAATATATATCTTATATTCAATGACATATTATACCTTATCACCTGTTGCGCGACCTCACGGTCAATTCTTACTTCCGGGCGCTTGCATTCAACTACGGCCAAAGGAGCAGCCTTTCTGTCATATATTATAATGTCAGCCCTATACCTTTTGTCTCCGAAAGAAAAAGCAACTTCGCTCATCATCAAATGAAGAGGAACTTTAAGTTCCATATTCAAATAAGATATGAACCACTGTCTTACCCTCTCTTCAGGAGTAAGACTAACATTCTTTTTCCGCAAGGAATCCCATATAGTCTGTCCGTTCATAGCGCACAAAGTTAAGGAAAATTTCATATCTTTGCGGGGATATGGCGAAAGGATTTGCAGATATTGATGCGCAGTGCCGCGAGATTGAGGAAAATGTCAGAAAAGGCATTTTCAGTCCGGTTTACCTCCTGATGGGGGAGGAACCGTTCTACATTGACAGAATTTGTGACGAAATCATCGAATACGCTCTTGAAGAGGACCAGCGCGATTTCAACCAGACAATCTGCTATGGAACTGACACGGATGTCCCTTCGGTCATCACTGCAGCAAGGCGTTTCCCGATGTTCGCCGAAAGGCAATTGGTCGTTGTCAAGGAAGCGCAGGCGATGAAAAACATCGACGAAATGGCTCTCTACTGCGAGAAACCTCTGGATTCTACAGTGCTGGTGCTCTGCATGAAGGGCAAGACTGCAGACAAGAGGAAGGCCTTCTACAAATCCGTCGTGAAGAACGGGGTAGTTCTGGAATCGGCTCCAGTCAGGGAATATGAGATAACCCGTTGGATTGCCGCCTATTACACATCCCGAGGGTTGAAGATTGCACCTGATGCGGCGGCCCTGCTCGGAGAATATGCGGGAACGGACCTGAGCAGAATTGCCCTTGAAACGGACAAGATAGTCAAGAATCTTCCGGTGGGAGCCACTTCGGTGACCATCAAGGACATAGAAGAGAATGTCGGTGTCAGCAGACAGTTCAGTATTTTCGAACTGACCAGGGAACTTTCCTTGAAAAACTCCTCGCAGGCCTTGCGCACCGCAGCCTACATCGGTGCCGCTCCAAAATTCGCCATGCCGATGGCAGTCAGCGCATTGTTCACTCATTTCTACAGGATTTTGAAGTACCACGCCCTGCTGATGAAGACCCCGAGACCGTCAAATGACATGAAAGTCAAGGCTCTCGGAGTTGCACCGTACTTTTTCAGCGAGTATGACACAGCCGTTGTGAATTTTCCCGTGAAGAAATGTATGGCAGTCATAGCCCTTCTGAATGAATATGACTTCAAGGGCAAGGGCGGAAATGCAGGTGAGGCTTCTCCTGCAGAACTCCTTGTGGAGTTGACTGCCAAAATCCTGAATTTGTAATATAAACTTTACTTGATATGTCAATTATTTCGTGCAGAGACGTCAGGAAGACCTTCGGACAGAAGGTGGCCCTTGACAATGTCTCCATAGAAATTCCCGAGGGGAAGATTTTCGGCCTTCTCGGACCGAACGGAGCCGGAAAGACCACGCTCATCAGGATAATCAACAGAATCACTATGCCGGACAGCGGAGAAATCATCTTCAACGGTCATCCCATCACCCAGACCGATGTCGAGAGAATCGGCTATCTGCCTGAGGAAAGGGGACTTTACCGCAAGATGAAGGTAGGGGAGCAGGCTGTGTACTTCGCCCGCCTGAAAGGTATGTCCGCCCACGATGCCCAGCAGGAACTCAAGAAATGGTTCGTTCATTTCGGCATTCAGCAGTGGTGGAACAAGAAGGTGGAGGAACTCTCAAAAGGAATGGCACAGAAGGTCCAGTTCATCACCACTGTGGTCCACAAACCGAAACTTCTGATTTTGGACGAGCCGTTCTCGGGATTCGACCCGGTCAATGCCCAGCTGATCCGCGACGAGATTCTGCGCCTGAAGGACGAGGGGGCGACCATTGTGCTCTCCACCCACAATATGGAGTCCGTGGAGGAACTCTGCGACGAGATTGCGCTCATCAACAAGTCAAGGCTCGTCATAACTGGAGGAGTGGACGAGATCAGGCACAAATACGGAAACAACAATGTGGAGCTGGTTTACACCGGTAACGCCCTGGATGCCTCCGGCTCGCCTTTCAAGGTAATCTCTGATGAAGACCAGATGGGCCGTCACACTGCGGTCCTTTCCATCGGGGAAGGGGCAGACACTTCCGCAGTCCTTTCAGACCTTCTCGCCAAAGGTGTGACAATCAATTCTTTCAGGGAACTTGTCCCGAGGATGAATGACATATTCATTAAACTTGTTACAGAGGAATAATTATGAATTTCAGGAATATAGGGGTAATCATATCCCGTGAATACATGACAAGGGTGAGGAAGAAATCCTTCCTCGTAATCACATTCGTCGTTCCGGTTCTGATGGCTCTGCTCTGCATCGTGCCTTCTGTCATTATGCTGATGAGCAAGGACAAATGCAAGACGGTGGAAGTGCTTGACGAATCCGGAATCGTGCTGCCGTACCTGACAGACAGTGACATAGTCGTTTACAAGGACTGTACGGGAATCGACCTTGACAGCCTTAAGGCAGGTGTCAGTTCGGAGAATGGAAATGACGCAGTGCTCCACATCTCTGCCTACGATCCTCAGACAAGGAACGTCACGGCCACGGTTTACTCGGTGAAACCTGTCGGAATCGACATCAAGGAGGACATCAGTTCTAAGGCTGAGGATGCCGTGGAGGAATGCAGGATGAGGAGCTACGACATAGAGAACCTTGATGTCATAATGAAGGAAATCAAGGCTGATGTCCCAGTGGCGACCTACACCCTCGGGGAGGACGGACAGGAGAAAATCACTTCCTCTGAGGTGTATATGATTATCTCACTTGTACTTACGATGGTAATCTATATGTTCATAGCGATGTTCTCCGGAATGGTGATGTCCAGCGTCATCGAGGAGAAGTCCAGCAAGGTCGTGGAGGTGCTCGTCTCATCTGTCAAGTCAATTGAATTGATGTTCGGAAAGATCATCGGAGTGGCCTGCGTGGCTCTCACACAGTTCTTCCTGTGGATTGTCCTCGCAATCGTGCTCATCAGCGTGGCTGGAATGTTCGTGGATTTCGACTCGCTCAGCCAGGGTGCACAGCAGATGACTCAGATGGCATCCGTGCCGGGCATGGACTCCGTAGCAGACCCGACTGCCGCCCTGATGCAGGCAACTGAAGACAATCCTGAACTATCTGCAATCATTTCAACCCTAAGGGACCTTGACTACGGAAGCATCATCTTCTCGTTCGTGGTGTATTTCATCCTGGGTTACCTTCTGTATGCCTCACTGTTCGCAGCCATCGGCTCGGCCGTGGAGAACGAAGGCGACAGCAACCAGCTTCAGATGCCTGTGACGATTCCTCTTCTGATTGGATTCTTCATTGCCTTCTACGCATTCAAAGCTCCGGACAGTCAGCTGGCATTCTGGGGTTCGATGATTCCTTTCACATCCCCTATGGTAATGCTTGCCAGGATTCCGTTCGGGGTTCCCGCCTGGGAACTTGCCCTTTCAATCGGACTGCTGCTCATTACATTCGTTGTGTTTGCGTGGATTTCCGCAAGAATCTACAAGGTGGGAATCCTCGTGTCGGGAAAGAAATCCACATTCAAGGATTTGTGGAAATGGTTGAAACAGAAATAAATACCTGTATATGAAAAATATTTGCATAATCCTCTGTACGCTATGCCTTGCCGTCACGCCTTCGCAGGCACGCGACTTCAAATGGAAGCGTGACGCGATGGACGGTTCAAGGACCGGAGTGACTGTGCCGGGAAAGGACAATGTCAAGGAAGCGCTCGGGGAAGTGTCTGGCGGTGTCTGGACTTCACCTTCAGGAAAAATCTTCCGTTCGGGAAGCGCCCCGAAGGTAGCAGCTCTTGTCATTGCAGCCCAGCCTTCGATGAGTATCGTCAAAGAAGTGGTGGGCTATGCTCCGGAAGATATGGTCAAACAGGCTCCGGAAAGTTCACTTACCAATTGGTACATTGACAATTTCATGGTCGCGGCTGAGGAAATTACCGGGCAGCACATTGATCTTGCTGTGGGAAATTTCGGGGGAGTCCGGGTGAACCTGGCTGCAGGTGATGTGCTTTACGATGACATACGTTCGATGTTCCCTTTCAGGAACCAGGTCGTTTACATCCCTGTAAAAGGCTCTGAAGTGATCAGGATTCTGGAGGAAATGGCCGCATCGAAAATCGAGATTCTTGGAGGTGTGAGGATTGCGGTCAGGGAAAAGAAACTGGTCAGTGCGGAAATCGGCGGGAAGCCAATCGACCCGGAGAAAGTTTACGGGATGGCATCAATCTCGTTCCTTGTCACCGGAGGCGACGGGCTCAAACTGGAAGACCACGCCTGCGGGGAAATTATCTGGACCGACACGGACATTTTCGACGCAATGATGTCACAAGTGCGCAAGGCACAGGCGGAAGGACGCCCGATTGCAGGCAAAGTTGATTCACGGGTGAAAATCCTGTAATGCTTGAACTTGTTATGAAGAAAATCTTTATTATCGCAATATCCGCCGTCATCTCGTTGACGGCCTATTCCCAGAATCTTACAATTCTCCACACCAACGACACCCACAGCCACATTGACCCCGTAAAAGGCGGAGCGATGAACGGCCATGCAGGTGTGCTGGAGCGTGCTGCCTACATCGACAGTGTCCGCAGTGCAGTCGGCAGAAAGAACCTCCTTGTGGTTGACGCCGGGGATTTCAGCCAGGGAACATCCTACTTTACATTGCTTGGAGGAGACCTGGAAATCAAGGTGATGAATGCAATGGGCTATGACATCACCTGTCTTGGAAACCACGAGTTTGACAACGGAATGGATGAACTGGCCCGACGCATAAAGATGGCGGATTTCAAGGTGGTCTGTGCGAACTACAATTTCAAGGGAAGTCCTCTGGAGAAACTCGTCAAGCCCTACACAATTGTGAGGAGGGGAGGGATGAAAATAGGTGTCATTGGTGCTCTTACGGATGTCACTGAGGTAGTTGACAAGGACATTGCCGAAAGAATGACCTACAGCGAGCCATCAGGAGTTGTTAACAGGTATGCCCGCATCCTGAGAGACAAAAAGAAATGCGACCTGATTATCTGTCTGACCCACATCGGCTACGAGGAGGATGTCCGGTTGGCTTCCACTCTGAAGAACGTGGACCTGATAATAGGCGGACATTCCCACACCGACCTCCCGGCGGCAACTGTGGTCAAGGACGCCGAGGGAAAGGAAATCAATGTCGTCACCTCGCAATGCTGGGGATTCTATGTCGGAAATATGAATATAACAAAATGAATATGAAACACTTTGTTGCGATTTTCGCTTTTTTTGCAGTCTGCGTATCTTTGCATGCATACGAGCACAGGGATTACCTTGTCAACGAATATCAAAACAACGGTGGAATCTCCCTCTTTACTATGGGAGGGGACTGGATGCCTTATCCTGCCTATAATGACAGGAAAGGCTGGGATGAACTGTTGGGAGAGGACAAAGCCTTCGTAATCTCAAAAGGAGAGGAATACCTCAAATACGAATGGAAGACAGTCCCGGCGTCTGCCTACCTTGCGTACGAACGCACTGGAGAAAGGGGAGTGATGGAAAGCCCATTTCAAGCCAACAGAATAGCCCTCAATGCCTTGATGATGGCTGAGCTGGCCGAGGGAAAGGGGCGTTTCATCGACCAGATTGTCAACGGTGCCTGGCTGATGTGCCAGATGCCTTCCTGGGTTCTTTCTGCCCATCTGCCACGTCAGGTCACTCACCGTTCCCTTCCTGACCCGCGTCATCAGATTATTGACCTTGTTTCAGCAGGTGTCGGAGCCGAGATAGCCATTGCCTGGCATTTCTTCAAGGACGAGTTCGAAAAGATTGACCCTTCCATCAACTACACTCTGCAAACGTCGGTTCGGGAGAAAATCCTTGACCCGTTCGTAATCAAGGAAAAAAGGAAGGGCAGCTGGTGGATAATGGAAAATTGGAAACCTGGCCAGCTTGTTAACAACTGGACCCCTTGGTGCAACTCCAATGTGCTGATTTGCTGTCTGTTGATGGAAACCGACCCTCAGCGTTACCAGCAGGAAATCGAGTTGTCACTTCATTCTGTCGATCAGTTCATCAACTATGTGCAAAGTGACGGAGCCTGCGAGGAAGGACCGTCATATTGGGAGTCTGCCGGAGCGAAACTCTTTGATTACGTGCAACTTGTCCACGATGCAACGAAAGGAGGGCTTTCCCTTATGGACAATAAGCTGCTTCGTGCAATGGGTGAATACATAGTCCGTTCCTACATCGGAAACAACTGGGTGGTGAACTTTGCAGACGCCACTGCAAAACTTAAAATGAATCCGGCTTTGATTTACTCTTTCGGAAGTGGAACAGGAAGCCGGGAAATGATGGATTTCTCATTGCATTATCTTGCGGACAGGAAATCGGAACAATTCATCTCAAGCAAGCCCGTCATCTGGCACGACACTTTCCGTTCGCTTCAAAGTATCAGGTCAACCGCCAAAATGCGCAGAGATGCAGATTCCTTGAATACCTTGTCGCGGAAGTCTTCATTCTCAAAGGTTTACAATGCTCTCATTGCTGACATTCCGCAATGTACATGGTACGACCGGACCCAGTTCCTCTATTTGAGAAACAAGAGCGGCTGGTTTGTGGGTGCAAAGGGAGGCCACAACAACGAGAGCCACAACCACAATGACATCGGGAGTTTCATCCTCTACATCGACAACACACCTGTTTTCGTGGATGCCGGAGTGGAGACATACTCAAAGAAAACATTCAGTGCCGAAAGATACACAATCTGGACGATGCAGAGCGACTACCACAACCTGCCGGTAATCAACGGCACCTCACAGGCCCCGGGCGAGGAGTTCAAGGCAAAGGATGTCTCCTGCGACCTGAAGAAACTCTCATTCTCGGCGGACATCTCAGGGGCCTACACCCCGGCGGCCGAATGTAATTCCTGGAAAAGATCCTATTCTCTTAAGGAAGGCTCCCTGGAAATCTCCGATGTCTATTCCCTCAGGAAAAGGATTCTTCCGGACACTGTCAATTTCCTTGTGCAGGGCTATGTTTATCTGCCCGGTGAAACCTGTCCTGACGGAAGTGTCGTCGGAAAGGGGAGTGTCGTTGTTGTCAACTCGGATGTGACGGTCAAGCTGTCTTTCCCTCATACTCTCACTCCTTCCTTCGAGGAAATAAGCATCACTGACCCCCGTCTTACCGCTGTTTGGGGCAACACATTGAGGCGTATTTCGCTCACCACAGCGTCTGATGCTGCCACAAATGGTAAATATGTATATAAAGTCACAAGGCTTTAGTAAATAGTTGATATTTAATACTTGAAACTTTATTGTTAAAAGTAATAACATTTTTGTTATCTATATAAATATATTATTCGGTCAGTTTATAGTATGAATTTTTCAGTAAAGACAACGGCAACAATATTTTGTTGCCTTGCAGTGATGACTTCAATGCCATCCTGCTCTGAAAATAATTCTGATGTTGAAAATCCTGCCGGGCAGGAATATGTCATAACAGAATTGCATTGCAAATCCTCCGACATTGATATTTATGGTAAAATGTACACGCCCAAAGGTACGGAGGATAAGTTGCCGGTAGTTGTTCTGTCTCACAGTTCGTCACTGACCCACGCTGCAATGGCTCCTTACGCAGAATACCTCGTTTCAAAAGGGTATGCTGCCTATTGCTTTGATTTCTGTGGAGCTTGTGACGAAAGCCTGAGCAAAGGGAGGACTACAGAAGAAATGACAGTCTTCACAGAGGTTGACGACCTGGGGATTGTACTTGACAAGATCAGGACATTGGATTACATAGACCCTGATAATGTCTTTGTTCTGGGATCCAGCCAGGGAGGTCTTGT
Organism: uncultured Bacteroidales bacterium; assembly: GCA_945948555.1. Lineage (GTDB taxonomy): Bacteria > Bacteroidota > Bacteroidia > Bacteroidales > UBA932 > Cryptobacteroides. Next base: position 40,594 of record CAMFBM010000021.1, read on the forward strand.
AACGGCTCTTGTCGCAGAAAAACGTCCCTCTGACATCAAAGGAATGATTCTTTTCTATCCGGCATTCAACCTGCCCGAACTCGTGGCGAAATTCACGTCAGACGATGGCGGAATCCTCGGCGGAATAGGAAGCGGCGGAAACATGGGTATGAGCGATGCCTTTGTGAACACCATCAAAGACTTCGATGTCTATGCCAACATCGGAAAATATGCGGGTGATATCATCATCCTTCACGGAACAAAGGATTTTCTGGTTGACATAAAATACTCCGAGCAGGCAGTCGAAAAATACCCATCAGCTATCCTTTATCCAATCGAAGGAGCCAGCCACGGCTTCAACAACGAAAATCTAAAGGGAATGGCCTCGATGGTCGGCGGTGAGAAAGACGATGTTGTTATGCCGTATGTATTTGACTATCTGGCAAAACAGATATCTTAACGACCTATCTCCGAATTTACAGCTGGGGACACAGAAAACAGAAACAGTCGAAAAACAAGACCGTTCTACAGCATCTGTCAATTAGCTGCAGGACGGTCTTTTCATTAATAGTCAGTATCTGAGCGACTACCTGTCAGAGTCCGAGTCGGATAAGTGATCTGTCTGACTCTGTCTTCTGGACTGCCTTCTGCTTGAAGGAATTGAAGTTATATGAAAATCCAAACCAGAGCATACGGCTCTTGTTGCGGCTGATATTAGTAAGGTCAAAGATGTTATTGTGCGATGAAACCTCCCATTTTGCTGTCTTGAAAACGTCAGTCAGAAGGATCGATGCAGTCATCGCACCTTTCAGGAACCTCTGCTTGAAGCCGACATTCATCTGATGGGTGAGGGTAGTGGTCAGCTGCGGAAAATATTGTGGGGTAGAGACAAAGTATTGACACTGGATATCTCCACCTTTCCATGGAAGAAAATCAAAGAGCACATTGCTGTTGTTTGTCACACCTTTGTTGGATATCTCTGCTCCTTCATACTCACCTGATGTAGACACATAATATGTGTTAGCGGCAAGCGATACATTCATCCATTTCACTGGATTGACGCGAAGAGTGAAATCTACACCTGATTTGAGGTCGGAAGCAGCATTGACATACGTCGTGATCAGCCTTTGCGAATCGATAGCCGTGATCTGCGAGATGTAGTCGGAGGTATGATTCACATATCCATTGAGGAAAAGGTTGAATGATCCGCGGCTGAGACTATATCCCAAGTCAAGCTTGGTTGCTTTCTCAGGTTGCAGACGCATGTTTCCTTTCTCATATGTTGTCGCGTCAACCATGCTCATATATGGATTGAGCTGCGGATATGTCGGACGTCCTATACGACGGGAAACAGCAAGGGAAAGTTCATGTCCGTCAGCGACGTCATATATTCCGGAAAGGCTTGGAGCGAGAAAAAAAGTGTAGTCTGTCTGCGAGATATTATCGTGTCGGCTGTCCAATGTAACACGGCTCATCTCTCCGCGCAGACCTGCCTTATACGTGAATTTCTTTCCGATACGCGAACCAAACATTGCATAAAGTGCAGGAACCATCTCCGTGTGTATCAAATCGTTGCTCAAGGCTTCAGAATATTCCCAGGCTCCATTACTCAAACTATAGAACTCATGGTAGATATCGTTCCTTCTATAAGTAAGCTTCGCTCCTGCAGAAAGGGTCCCGGATTTGAATTTATGTTTATAGTCCGCCTGTAATGCTGAAATGAAAGGACTTCCCCCGGAGTTGGAATAGTTAGTCTTTTCATCGTCCACGAAATAATATGACGGTCTGTGTCCCCATATCTTGGATACAGAACCCTTGACGGAAATATCGGACACATCCGGTCTGATCACATGTGTATAGGTAATCGAAC
>CAMFBM010000022.1 GCA_945948555.1 uncultured Bacteroidales bacterium
GCTGTAACCTTCCCACTATCAGGGCGGTTTGGGGACTTGCACCCGTTAGAGCACGTTCGTGCTGGGCGAACACACAAAAACGGACCGCCCTGCAAAGACGGTCCGTTTTTCTGTTTTTGAAACACCCGGTAGTTTTGGGCAGTCAGGTCTGACGCCTAAAACAAGTCGTTCAGAATGGCGGCGAGCCTGAGGCCTCCGTAAAGAATCTGTGTCTCAATCAGAGGGACGGCGGCATTGAGGAAATCCTGCCCGAGGTACTGGTCAGGCTTTGCCAGATCGAACTGGACTTCGCAGCGGACGGCATTGTCGTGCATCCACTCGCGCGGACCACCGGCAGAGATTTCCTTCCTGGTCCTTGCGTCAACACGGTCGAGTTCGGCCGCCCATTCGGTCGGGCACCATATCCTGGTCTTCTGGATGACGGCATAATCCCAGACTGAATGAATGTACAACTTGTTTGCCTTGTCGCAGAAAAAGACATTGTAACTCATATTGTGGTTCGAGTACTTGATGTGAGCCGGGCAGTGCATGTCACCGACCAGGTGAAGGACATACTTGATGTTAACTGCAACGGTTGAATCATCGTGTTCCCTGTAGTTCTTCAGCACTTCTATGGCCTGCTCCAGCCCATAGACAGCATTCCCTTTCTTCCTGTTCAGCAGGGCATCGCTGTAATGGAGGGAGGAATCCACAGGCGCGACGTGCCAGGAATCCGTGAATTTGTACTCGGGAGTCTTGCGGTAATCATCCATCCATTTGGCGTAATAGACAATGGAATGGCCACCGAGGTATTTCTCAATCTTTTTCTTCGCACCCGGTTTGAGATTGTTCTCGGCGATTTTGGCGATCGTCTCGTGTCCTTCACGCCCCCAGCCGAAAGAGGGAAGGCAGACAAGGGAGAGAAGAATGTATATTACTGTCTTTTTCATTCCGCAAATAATTAGTCGTGAAGTCCTTTGGAGCGGAGGTATCCCAGGAGCTGCTCAGGACGGTCGGTCTGAATCATAGTGGCTCCGAGGGCGATTACCTGGTCATATATCTGCGCAGGGTCACCGCAATCAAGGGCGGCATCGTCATCAAGATAGCCGCAGAGGGATCCCCAGATGGTGTTCACCCAGAGTTTCGAGCCACCGTCAACAATCTTCTTCATCGCATCAGCCACTTCAGGAGTCATCTTCTTCCAGCAGACTTCGAAAGCGAGAGGCATTGTGCCTGATTCAATGTACTGATTGAAAAGGTCTTTCCCCTGCTCCTTCTGGATGTCGATAATCGGCATATACATCATATTGTGCTCGTGGGAAGCCATCTTTTCGTCAACCTCCTTCTGAGGTCTCTTTCCTTTGATGAGAAGCTGGTCGGTGGTGCCGAGTTCCTCGGAGACGGCAAGTACCTGGTCGTAGTACTGGTAGCCCTGGTCCACATTGACCACAATCCTGTCCTTGCAGCATTCAAGGGCCTCCCTGAGGGTGCAGATTCTCATCGAATCGGTGGCAACCCCGTGCGCCCTCTTGAGACGGAAACGGAGCAGTTCCTCGTAGGTGTAGTCGCTCACAAGGCCCTTGCCGGTGGTGCACCTGTCAAGTGTCTTGTCGTGGCTGAGCACAAGCACACTGTCCTTTGTCATCTTCAGGTCAAGTTCCATTATGTCTGCACCCATCCTGATGATGGACTCGATTGCCGGGATGGAGTTCTCAGGATAGTTCCTCCAGTCACCCCTGTGGACGGCGACAATGACTTTCTTCGATGCAGGATTGTGAATCTCGGCGACAATCCTCTCCGCACGGCTGGAACCGTCTCCATTTTCAGCGGTTCCGCAGCAGGATGTCAGCAAAAGAGCCGACATCATTACAATAGGGAATAGAAATCTCTTCATTTCAGGGTTCATTAAAACATCTTTCAAATTTAGCAAACATTTTAGAATTAACTGCCGCACTTCAGCAATTATTCCCATCTGATGTTCTCCGACGTGCAATTTTTTGCAGTCGTGCCAATCTGACCGACATAGGAGAAGTAATTTTCAGCAGTCTGCCCGTCTTGCCTTCTTCCGACCAGTTGCGCTGACGGTTTGTACAAATTGTTTGAAAACTCATGACAATAAGAACAATCAGGCCCGGATTAACGCGTAATCCGGGCCTGAAAAAATTTGAATTGTTTCTGTGATTATTCTGCCTTTGCCTCTTCTGTTGCAGGAGCCTCAGCAGCAGGAGCCTCAGCGGCAGGTGTCTCAGCAGCAGGAGCCTCAGCGGCCTTCTTGGCGCGGCTTCTTCTCGTTGAAGCCTTCTTGGTTTCCTTCTTGCCTGAAGCAAGGGCTGCCTCATTGAAGTCCACAAGCTCGATAAGAGCCATGTCAGCACCGTCACCGAGACGGAATCCTGTCTTGAGAACTCTGGTGTATCCGCCAGGACGCTCTGAAATCTTCGGAGCAATTGTGCGGAAGAGCTCTGTGACAGCCTCCTTGTTCTTCAGGTAGCTGAAGACGATACGGCGTGAATGTGTGGTGTCCTCTTTAGACTTTGTGATGAGAGGTTCCACATAGGCCTGCAGAGCCTTTGCCTTGGCAACGGTTGTCTGAATCCTCTTGTGGAAAATCAGAGAAGTAGCCATATTGGCAAGGAGGGCTTTGCGATGACCGCTCTTGCGGCCAAGGTGGTTGATTGCTTTATTGTGCCTCATACTTATACTGTCTTTTTCTTGGGTTCGATATTAAATTTGGTGACATCCATTCCGAATGAGAGTTTCATCTTCTCGACAAGCAAATCGATTTCGTTGAGAGATTTCCTTCCGAAGTTCCTGAACTTCATAAGTTCAGACCTAGAGTAGGAAACCAGGTCAGCGAATGTGTCGATGTCGGCAGCTTTCAGGCAGTTGTAGGCACGCACTGAAAGTCCCATATCCGAGAGTTTGGTCAGAAGAAGATGCCTCATACGCAGTGACTCCTCGTCAAGTTCCTTTGTGTCAGACTCAACGGCACTCTCAAGGGAGAGCTTCTTGTCGTCGGTGAACAGTTTGAAATGATAGATGAGGATGTTTGCTGCCTCCTGAAGTGCAACATTCGGAGTGATTGATCCGTCAGTCACGATTTCAAGATTGAGTTTCTCGTAGTCGGTCTTCTGCTCCACACGCCAGTTTTCCATCGTCCAGTTCACATTGACGATAGGAGTGTAAATCGCATCCACCGGAATTGTTCCGATAGGTGTGTTCTCATCCCTGTTCTCGTCAGCCGGAACGAAACCGCGGCCCTTGTTGATGTTGAGGGAAACCTCAAGTTTTACGGAAGGCTCAAGCGAACAGATGTGCAAGTCCGGATTCAACACCTGGAAAGAAGACAATCCCTTTGAAATGTCCTCTGCGGTAAACTCCTGTTTGCCGCTGACAACGATGTTGACAGTCTCGGAATCCACGGTCTCAACCATTCTCTTGAACCTGACCTGTTTGAGATTGAGGATGATGTCCTGCATACCCTCAATCACTCCAGGGATGGCTGCAAATTCCTGGTCAACACCCGAAATCCTGACTGAATTGATAGCAAAACCCTCCAGAGATGACAGAAGGATACGACGAAGTGCATTACCGATTGTCTGAGCATAGCCGGGCTCAAGCGGCCTGAACTCAAAACGGCCTACAGTATCCGTTCCCTCAAGCATTATCACCTTGTCAGGCTTCTGAAACGCTAAGATTGCCATAATGATTCTTGTTAGGTGTTAATTATTACTTAGAATACAACTCGACGATAAGCTGCTCGTTGATTGTCTCAGGAATCTCCTCCCTTACAGGAACATTGAGATACTTTCCGGTGAGGTTCTTAGCGTCAAACTCAAGCCATGAATATTTGGCTGCTGAAGCGACGCTGGCTGCAATGACCTCAAGGCTCTTTGACCTTTCCCTGACTGCAATCACGTCACCAGGCTTTACAATCACTGAAGGGATGTTGCAGACCTCTCCGTTCTTGGTGATGTGACAGTGAGTCACAAGCTGTCTTGCGGCAGCCCTTGTAGGAGCGATGCCAAGACGGTAAACAAGGTTGTCAAGACGTGACTCGAGAAGGATGATGAGGTTCTCACCTTTCTGTCCCTTCATACGGGAAGCCTTCTCGTAGAGATTGCGGAACTGCCTTTCAAGAACACCGTAAGTATATTTTACTTTCTGTTTCTCCTTCAGCTGAACGCCATACTCGGACTTCTTCTTGCGCTTGCTTGCAAGTCCGTGCTGTCCCGGAGGATAATTCCTTTTCTCAAAGTCCTTGTCCGTTCCGAAAATAGGCTCGCCGAACTTACGCGCGATCTTTGTGCTTGGTCCAATATATCTTGCCATAGTAATTTATCCTTTAAAAATTCAACTAATTAAACTTTACGACGGCCTTTTGGTCTACATCCGTTGTGAGGCATCGGAGTCACATCGATAATCTCAGTAACCTCAATCCCTGCACCGTGGATGGTTCTGATTGCGGACTCACGTCCGGCACCAGGACCTTTCACATATGCTTTCACCTTGCGAAGTCCAAGATCGTATGCAGTCTTCGCTGCATCCCCCGCAGCCACCTGGGCAGCGTACGGAGTGTTCTTCTTGGAGCCCCTGAAGCCGCTCTTTCCGGCTGAGGACCAGCTGATAACCTGTCCTACGCTGTTAGTAAGCGTAATGATGACATTGTTGAAGGTTGATGAAATATGAGCCTCGCCATAAGCGTCAACCTTGACAACTCTCTTCTTACTTGTTGTTGCTGTTTTCTTTGCCATAATTCATCTACCTTATTTGGTTGCTTTCTTCTTGTTTGCAACAGTTTTCTTCTTACCCTTTCTTGTGCGGGCATTGTTCTTGGTGCTCTGACCGCGTACAGGAAGACCGTTACGATGACGGATTCCCCTGTAGCAGCCGATATCCATCAGACGCTTGATGTTCATCTGAATGATAGAACGGAGCTCACCCTCAATCTTGTACTCCTCAGCGATAACGCTACGGATTCCGGCAATCTGCTCGTCGTTCCATTCACCGACCTTAGTGTCGAAGTCGATGCCCAGGCCTGAAAGGATCTTCCTGGCTGAGCTGCGACCGATTCCGAAGATATAGGTAAGTCCTATCTCTCCTCTTTTATTGTTAGGTAAGTCAACACCGGCTATTCGTGCCATAATCTATTATTACTTAATTTTGTTAGACAATTAAATTATCCCTGACGCATTTTGAATTTAGGATTCTTTTTGCAGATCACATAAAGACGGCCTTTGCGCTTTACGATCTTGCAATCCTCACTGCGTTTCTTGATGGATGCCTTTACTTTCATTATCTTGTGATTTTATTTGTATCTGAAAGAAATTCTTCCCTTTGATAAATCGTAAGGTGACATTTCCACCTTCACCCTGTCTCCGGGGAGAATCTTGATGTAGTTCATCCTCATCTTTCCGGAAATATGGGCTATGATGACGTGCCCGTTCTCCAATTCCACCTTGAACATCGCATTGGGCAAAGTCTCGACGATTACCCCTTCCTGTTCGATTGCTGATTGTTTCGGCATAAAATATCACTTTAAATTTAACGCTTCTTCAATATATTCAAAAGTTGACAGCTGCTCGGCGGCATTCTTTCTGACAACAACCGTAAGTTCGAAATGCGCTGATTTCCTGTGGTCCGCCGTGTGTACTGCCCAACCATTTTTAGCTAAATACACACCTCTCGTACCGGCATTGATCATCGGTTCGATACATATTGTCATTCCATCGGTCAGTTTCGCACCTCGTCCCGGCTTTCCGTAATTCGGCACTCCCGGATTTTCGTGCATCTTCCTTCCGATTCCGTGTCCTTCCAGTTCGCGGACGACGGAGAACCCGAATGGCTCAACATACGATTGCACCGCGTGTCCTATGTCACCGACCCTGTTTCCGGCCACTGCTGCTCCGATGCCCTTGTAAAGAGAGGCCTTTGTCACTTCAAGGAGCTTACGGGTCTGCTCATCAACCTCCCCGACTGGGAAAGTGTAGGCAGAATCACCGTTGTAGCCCTTGTACAAAGTCCCGCAGTCCACAGAAACGATGTCACCTTCCTTGAGCACGTAATCCGAAGGGAAACCGTGCACGACAACATCATTCACAGACATGCAGAGAGCCGCAGGGAAACCGTCATAACCGAGAAAACTTGGAATAGCTCCGTGATCACGGATAAAGGTCTCTGCCACCCTATTCAACTCAAGAGTTGTCACACCCGGGGCGACCAGCTTACCGACCTCAGCCAATGTCCTGGATACGAGAATCCCGTTCTCCCGCATCAGCGCTATCTCTTCCTCTGTCTTAGGTACAACCATCTTCCAAAGAATTTATTGAAATTACATTCCGGAACGTCCTTTCAGACGACCGGTCTTCATCAGTCCGTCATAGTGACGCATAAGAAGATAACTCTCGATCTGCTGGAGTGTATCGAGGACAACGCCCACAAGAATCAGGAGGGAAGTACCACCGTAGAAACTTGCGAACTGGTTGTTGACTCCGAGCACCATTGCGAATGCAGGGAGAATCGCGATAAGGGCGAGGAAGATGGAACCGGGAAGAGTAACACGGGACATAATTGAGTCGAGGTACTCCACGGTCTTCTTTCCAGGCTTCACACCAGGTATGAAACCGCCGTTCTTCTTCATATCCTCGGCCATCATTGTCGGATTGACAGTGACAGCAGTGTAGAAATACGTGAAGACGACTACGAGAATTCCGAAAATGAAGTTATACCAGAATCCGGTATAATTGCTCAGCGTGGCAGCAAGACCCCTGGTCGCATCAAATCTCGAGAAGATGAGAGGGAACAGCATAAGAGCTTGCGCGAAGATAATAGGCATCACTCCGGCCGCGTTGATCTTCATAGGGATGTACTGGCGGACACCGCCGTACTGCTTGTTGCCCACAACCCTCTTTGCGTACTGCACAGGAACTTTCCTGACACCCTGGACAAGGGCGATGGCAGCTACGAACACAAAGAAGAGAACCACGAACTCGACAATCAGAAGGAGAATTCCTCCTGTTGTGGCATTTGCCTTTTCAGCGATCTCCGCAAAGAGAGCGAAAGGCAGACGGGCGATGATACCGACCATAATGATGAGGGAAATACCGTTGCCGATTCCCCTGTCGGTTATGCGCTCACCGAGCCACATCACGAACATGGTTCCTCCGATGAGGATGATGGTGGAAACAAGGTTGTACCAGAATGGAGCCCATCCTAGACGGTTGATGGCGATGAACGCCTCCTCCGGAATCTGGTTGTGCAGGGCTGCCATATAGGCCGGACCCTGGATGCAGAGAATCAGGATGGTGAGATACCTTGTCAGCTGATTCATCTTTCTGCGTCCGCTCTCCCCCTCCATCTGAAGTTTTCTGAAGTAAGGAACGAAGACGCCAAGCAACTGGATGACGATTGAGGCCGAGATGTACGGCATCACACCCAGTGCAAAGATCGAGGCGTTACCGAATGCTCCACCGGAGAACATGTTCAAAAGGCCTACGAGACCCTCTGAAGAAGTGCTCTGGAGGTTTGCAAGCAGAGTCGAGTCAATGCCCGGAAGCACGATGAAACTGCCCAGACGGTAAACGAGAAGCAGGAGGACAGTGTAAACTATCCTCTTGCGGAGTTCCTCAATCTTAAAGATGTTCTTTATTGTCTGAATAAATTTTTTCATCTTTATTCAATTGTAGTGGTTTTCCCTCCAACTGCCTCGATTTTTGCGATTGCAGACTTTGAAAAAGCATGTGCAGTGACATCGAGTTTCAAAGTGAGTTCGCCATTGCCAAGAATCTTGACAAGCTGGTTCCTGGAAATGAATCCGGCATCCATAAGGGTCTCGAGAGTGATCTCGGAAAGTCCGTTCTTCTCTGCAAGAGCCTGAAGCGCTGAAACATTGATTCCTTTGTACTCAACCCTTGTAGGATTCTTGAATCCGTATTTAGGAAGACGACGCTGGATTGGCATCTGACCTCCTTCGAAGCCGATCTTGCGGGAATATCCTGAACGGGCCTGAGCACCCTTGTGACCGCGGGTTGATGTTCCGCCGTGTCCTGAGCCCTCACCGCGTCCGATTCTTTTCTCTCTTCCCTTAGAACCTGCTGCAGGTTTCAATTCGTGTAATTTCATCAGTCAGTCCTCCCTATTTAATTTCCTCTACAGTTACAAGATGAAGAACCTTCTCGATCATACCCTTGGATACAGGGGTAAGCTCGACCTCCACGCTCTGGTGAAGCCTGTGGATTCCAAGAGACTGAAGATTAGCGATCTGCCTCTTGGTCGCGCTGTTCTTGCTTTTGATTTGAGTTATTTTGACTTTTGCCATTTCTGTGTCCTCCTTAACCTTTAAATACCCTGCTCATAGGAATGCCACGGAGACCGGCAACAGTGTAGGCGTCACGCATCTCAACGAGGGCGGCAACAGTAGCCTTCACAAGGTTGTGAGGGTTTGAAGAGCCCTTTGACTTAGCGAGCACATTGTGAACGCCGACTGACTCGAACACTGCACGCATCGCACCACCGGCCTTCACTCCGGTACCGGGAGCCGCAGGTTTCATAAACACGCGGGCACCACCGAATTTGGCCTCCTGCTCGTGAGGAATAGTCTTGTTCAACACCGGAACCTTGACGAGATTCTTCTTTGCGTCCTCGATTCCCTTTGAAATGGCGGTTGTAACCTCGTTGGCTTTTCCAAGACCATAGCCTACAACGCCGTTCTCGTCACCTACCACAACAATGGCAGCAAAGCTGAAGTGACGACCACCCTTAGTGACCTTTGTCACTCTCTGGATGGCTACCAATCTGTCTTTCAATTCAAGATCAGAGGTCTTTACTCTTTTAACATTTGTATTTGCCATAGTCCTTGATTAGAAAATTAAGCCGCCTTCACGGGCAGCGTCCGCCAAACTTTTAACCCTACCGTGATAAAGGTAACCTCCACGGTCGAAAGAGATTGTGGTGATACCTTTTGCGATGGCACGCTCTGCAATTGCCTTTCCGACGATTGCGGCAGCCTCTACTCCACTCTTGCCTTTGCACTCGGCAGCGAGAGCCTTGTCATTTGAAGATGCGGCGCAGAGGGTCTTGCAGCCGTCGAGGTAGTCAACAACAACCTGCACGTAAATCTGCTTGTTGCTTCTGAAAACAACCATCCTCGGCCTCTCGGCAGTACCATTAACGACTTTACGGATACGGTAGTGAATTCTTTTCCTTCTTTCTATCTTATTCAATGCCATAACTTAGTCCTCCCATTATTTAGCGCCTGCCGACTTGCCGGCCTTGCGGCGAAGCTGCTCGCCGACGAACTTGATACCTTTACCCTTGTATGGCTCAGGCTTGCGGAGTGAGCGGATCTTCGCTGCGACCTGTCCGATGAGCTGTTTGTCACAGCTTCTGAGAATGAGGACAGGGTTCTGTCCCTTCTTCACCTCAGCCGCCTCAGCCTTGACCTCTGCAGGAAGCATGAAATGGATGTCATGTGAGTATCCGAGTGCGAACTCGAGGGTCTGTCCCTTGACCTCTACGCGGAAACCGACTCCGACAAGCTCCTGTTTGATCTCAAATCCCTCTGAAACACCGACAACCATATTGTGGATGAGCGCACGGTAAAGACCGTGGAGCGAACGGTGTCTAGGGCAATCGGTAGGGCGCGTCAATTTAATTTCTTTTCCCTCAACGGCGACATTGATGTCTGAGTCAACCTTCTGGCTCAGTTCGCCCTTGGGTCCTTTAACCTTGACCACATTTCCAGGGAGAATCTCAACGGATACCCCGGCAGGAAGGTGTACAGGCAATTTACCAATTCTTGACATTCTTCTATCGTTTTAGATTAATAAACATAACATATAACCTCACCGCCGACATTCAGGTCCTTTGCCTCCTTGTCAGTGATGATGCCCTTTGAGGTGGAGAGGATGGCGATTCCGAGTCCGTTGAGGACGCGTGGCATATTTTCCACATCAGTGTACTTTCTCAAACCCGGCTTTGAAATGCGCTCAATCTTCTTAATGGCAGCAGTCTTGGTCTGAGGATGATACTTCAGAGCGATTTTGATGGTGTTGCTCGGTGTACCCTCAACTACCTTGTAGGCGAGGATGTACCCCTTCTCGCAAAGGATCTTTGTGATTGCCAGCTTCATCTTGGATGCCGGAATCTCAACGACCTTCTTACCTGCGAGGTAAGCATTGCGAACTCTTGTCAGATAATCTGCAATTGGATCAGTCATTTTTTTGTTCTTTTAGCGGAACCGGCGCAATAACGCCCGATATCCTAATTGTTAATAAATATAATGTGTTGTTTTTACCAGCTTGCCTTCTTTACGCCCGGAATGAGTCCGTTGCTTGCCATCTCGCGGAACTGGATACGGCTGATGCCGAACATCCTCATATAACCCTTAGGTCTTCCGGTGAGAGAGCAGCGGTTGTGCAAACGGCAAGGGCTGGAGTTCTTAGGGAGCTTGTCGAGGGCTGCCCAGTCTCCGGCCTCTTTCAGGGCCTGTCTTTTTGCGGCATACCTAGCAACTAATTTGGCGCGCTTTACTTCGCGGGCTTTCATTGATTCTTTTGCCATCTCAGTGTCTTTTATTTGTTATGTTTCTTGAAAGGCAGACCGAATTCACGGAGAAGTGCGTGAGCCTCCTCATCTGTCTTTGCTGTAGTCACGAAAGTGATTTCCATTCCGAGAATCTTGGTGACCTTGTCGATGTCAATCTCAGGGAAGATGAGCTGCTCCTTGATTCCGAGGGTGTAGTTACCCTTTCCGTCCATCTTCTCGGCGATTCCGTTGAAGTCCCTGATACGAGGGAGGGAGATGCGGATGAGTCTCTCAAGGAACTCGTACATCTTGGTGTCACGGAGAGTGACCTTAACGCCAATCGGCATTCCCTTACGGAGTTTGAAGTTGGAGATATCCTTCCTTGAGACTGTAGTCACAGCCTTCTGACCGGTGATTGCGGAGAGTTCCTGCTGAGCCACATCCACGAGCTTCTTGTCGGATGTTGCGTCACCAATCCCCTGGTTGATTGTAATCTTGACGAGTTTCGGAACCTGCATCACTGTAGTGTAGCCGAATTCCTTAACCAACTTGTCAACAATCTCTTCCTTGTATTTCTTCTTAAGGTCAGGCACATAACCCGCAGGTACAGTAGCCTGGTTCTTGGTTGTTGTCTTCTTTGCTGCCATTATTTGATCTCCTCTCCAGATTTTTTGGCATAACGGATTTTCCTGTCACCCTCAAACTTGTATCCTACTCTCGTAGGGCCACCCTTTGAAGGGTCTATGAGCTGAAGGTTTGAGACGTGGATTCCTGCCTCTTGTTTTACAATACCGCCCTGAGGATGCTTAGGGCTTGGTTTGGTGTGCTTGCTGACCATGTTGACTCCCTCAACGATGGCGCGGTCCTTTGATGTGATCACCTCAAGCACCTTACCGGTCTTTCCCTTGTCATTGCCGGCATTCACATAAACGGTGTCACCTTTCTTAATGCGAAACTTCTTCATAGTACTTAATTATTAGAGGACCTCAGGTGCAAGTGAAACAATTTTCATATAATTCTCACGGAGTTCCCTCGCCACAGGACCGAAGATACGCGTTCCGCGGACCTCTCCCTGATTGTTGAGAAGGACACAGGCATTGTCGTCAAAACGGATGTATGACCCGTCAGCCCTTCTGATCTCTTTCTTGGTGCGCACTACCACAGCCTTGGAAACCGAACCTTTCTTCGCGTCTCCGCCAGGGATAGCGCTCTTCACTGCAACGACGATCTTGTCGCCCACCCTTGCGTAGCGGCGGCGTGTACCACCCAGCACACGGATGCAAAGGACTTCCTTAGCACCGCTGTTGTCCGCTACCTGTAAACGTGATTCCTGCTGTATCATTGCTATTTGACTTTTTCAACGATTTCTACTAATCTCCAATTCTTTGTCTTGCTGAGAGGACGGGTCTCCATGATGCGTACGGTATCGCCCTCGCTGCACTCGTTCTTTTCGTCATGAGCGACGAACTTGGTGGTCTTCTTGACAAACTTCCCGTAGATAGGATGCTTTTCCTGAGTCTTGACTGCGACCACGATGGACTTGTCCATCTTGTTGCTGACCACTACTCCTATTCTTTCTTTACGAAGATTTCTTTCCATAGGAACTTAAAATTTAATTCTGTTTCTCCCTTTCAGCGAGGATCGTCATCATACGCGCGATATCCTTTCTCGCCTTCCTGATTTTAGAAGTATCCTCCAACGGAGAAATTGAGTGGTTGATCTTCATAGTGTCAAGAGCCGCTTTCTCGACCTCGATGCGGTCACGAAGGTCAGCGATTGACATTTCACGGATTTCAGATGCTTTCATTGCTTTTCTCCATTAAATTATTCCACATAATCCCTACGGACAACAAACTTCGTAGTCACAGGAAGTTTCTGAGCTCCAAGACGGAGAGCCTCTTTGGCAATTGCCATAGGAACACCCTCGGCTTCAATCAGGATGCGTCCCGGAGTCACAGGGCATACGAATCCCTCCGGATTACCCTTTCCTTTACCCATACGCACCTCGGCAGGCTTCTTGGTGTAAGGCTTGTCAGGAAATATTCTGATCCAGATCTTACCCTCACGCTTCATATAACGCACAACTGCCTGACGTGCGGCCTCGATCTGACGACCTGTAAGCCAACAATTTTCCAAGGTCTTGATGCCGAAAGAGCCGAACGCAAGCTGGCTTCCCCTCTGGGCAAGTCCTTTCATGCGGCCCTTTTGCTGCCTTCTAAATTTTGTTTTCTTTGGTTGTAACATCGCACTATTACTTTTAGTTTATTTTCCTGTTTTCCCTAAAGTATTGAGTATCAACTGGTTGGGCGGATTTCTCCTCAATATGGGACTGCAAAGATAGTAAAAATTTCTGAACCTCAAACATATTTTGACAAATTTTTCAGATATTTTCGACCGCGGTTTTTAATACCTAAAATATATATAATCAATGGTTTACGATATATGTTGAAAAATATACGGAATCATTTTCGACCGTCGGAGACGGCGAGAAGAAAACGGCAGGGCCGAAGATATATTTTATATATATTTTATACCTTTGCGGCGATGAAAAAATATATACCATATATAATAACCCTTCTTTCCGTCCTCGTTCCTGCGGGCGGCGGCCTTCTGGCGCAGAACGCGCAGAACAGAACGACGCCGACGGAGCATGTCAGGAAGATTATGAGATATACGGTCGAGGGGAATGACACGATATATGTGGAAACCCTGCCGGCGGCAAAAATCTACGACAGGCTGCCAAGGCAGAAGGGGAAGGAGTGGAGAAAGTACTACAGGCTGGTGCACAACTTCAGCAAGGTCTATCCCTACGCCCTGGTGGCAAGGAAAATCGTGGAAAGGGCCGACAGCACGATTGCAACGGACGGCCTCAGGGGTATGAAACGCGAGAAATACATCAACGGTATCCAGAACGAGCTGTTCGACGCTTTCGAGACTCCGATGCGGAATATGACCATCAGCCAGGGAGCACTGCTGATGAGACTCATAGACAGGGAAGTCGGAAAATCCTCATATTCAATCATAAAGGACTACAAGAGCGGAATAGCGGCAGGTTTCTGGCAGGGAATAGCCAAACTTTTCGGCACGGACCTGAAGGCTCCGTACAATCCGGAGGGCGTGGACAGGGAAACCGAAGAACTGGTCGCGATGTGGGAGAAAGGAGAGTTCGAGGGACTTTACTATTCCCTGTTCTGGGAATGGCCCAAGATTCCTGAAATACCGTCGAAATACAGGTAAGGCGAATCCTTGAGCCAGTCTTTGAGAATCAGCAGGCGGGCTCCGCAACGGAGTGTCAGGTCGACCTGGACGTGGTAATGTCCGAAAACAAAATAGTCAACCTTCTGCCTTGAGCAGAACTCCTCGGCGAATCTGCAAAGGGGCTCGTCAGGCCCACGGAAGTCATACTCTTCGTTTCTGGCAAGTCTGTTGTTTTTCGACCAGCCGTTTCCCAGACGGAAAGCAATCCATGGATGAAGGAGACTGAAGCAGCGCTGGAGGAAACGGTTGTGGAAGACACCGCGCAGGAAGCGGTAGCCGAATGGAACCGGACCGAGACCGTCTCCATGGCCGAGACAGAAGACCTTCCCGCCAATCCTGACAGTGCAGGGCTGGATGAGTTTCTTCATTCCGAGCTGCTCGAAATAGGAGTAGGTCCAGACATCGTGATTGCCCTGGAAGAAATACACTTTCACTCCCCCGTCCATCAGGTCAAGCAGGGCGGCAAACACCCTGACATAGCCCTTGGGCACAACATCCTTCCATTCGTACCAGAAGTCCCAGATGTCTCCGAGAAGGTAAAGGGCTTCGGTTTCCTGCGGGTCGATTGATTTCAGAAAGGAGACGAAACGCCTCTCCCTGTCCTCCGGATTCCTGACATTCAGACCGAGATGAACGTCGGAGACAAAGTATGTCAGTCTTCTCTCAGGCATCTGGCTCCGGGAATTACATGAAGATGAAGATCAGAAGGGCCACGACGGCGCAGTAGAGGGCGAACCATCCCAGGCGGGCTTTCTTGACCAGGGCTATCATGGCCTTGCAGGCGAAAAGCCCGGAAAGGAATGCCGAGACGAAACCCAGGGCAAGCGGCAGGACACCCACCGTGGAGGAGGCCATCTCACCTCCCACAAGATCCAGAAAACATTCGCCAAGAATCGGCACAAGGACCATCAGAAAGGAGAACTGGGCCATCACCTCCCGTTTGACTCCGCAAATGAGTCCGGTTGCGATTGTGGTTCCGGAGCGGGAAAGTCCCGGGGCAACTGCGAAAGCCTGCCCGATGCCGACCACGAGAGCCTGCCAGTACGATATCCCGTTGCGGCAGCCGGTAGTCTGAGGGGAACAGGTCCGGCCTCCGAAAATCCTTGCGGCCATATCCGAGAGGAAGAGCAGGACGGCTGTCACGAGAAGAGCCACTCCTACACCGGTCAGCGAGCCAAAAAGTCCCTCCACAAAATCCTTGAAGAACATCCCGACGATGAAAACCGGAATCATTGAGACGCAGAGTTTCAGGATGTAGTCGGTCTGGTCATTGTATTTGAATTTGAAAAGCCCTTTCAGGAGGTCCAGGACAGGTTTGCGGAACACTATCAATGTGCTCAGGACCGTGGCCGCGTGAACGGTGACCTCAAAGACAAGGTCCTCCGATGCCTCCACTCCGAGAAGTTCCTTGAAAATAACAAGATGTCCGCTGCTGCTTACCGGCAGAAATTCGGTCAGACCCTGTACCAGACCCAGAATTATTCCTTCGTACCACTCCATACGAATCTACTCCTTTGATTTGAAGGTGCCCATTATGGCAACAATTTCGATTATTATGCCGGCGATGATTACTATGGGGGCAGCCACAAGACGCCTGAAATCGAACATCGCATAATTGAAGACTTCCGGATTGTCGCTTCCTCCGCCCATCATCAGAATGTAGCCTGAAACCATCACGATCAGACCCGCAAGAAGTAATTTCAGCCCTTTCGGGGTTATTGCCATTTTTGTCATATATCCTATATTGTATATATATTCTATATTTTACATATATAATTCGTCCTTTTTCAGACTGACCAGGCGGTTCACGACGAACCAGGTGCTGACCACGCAGAGGACGATACCGGAAACGACCACCATACCCATCACAAGCATCAGGAGTTCCAGACGGAAAATCGCAAAAAGCTGAATAAACTCTTTCCTCAGCACAAAAAGCACCGCGAGCAGCATTATTATGGCGACCATCGCGGAGAAAACGCCCTGGAAGATTGCCTGGATGACAAACGGAGTGCGTATGAAACTTCGTGTCGCTCCGACCAGCTTCATCGTGTGGATTGTAAAGCGACGGGCATAGACATTCAGGCGGACCGTGTTGTTGATGAGAACGAAGGAAACGAACAGCAGCAGGGCTGTGAATACCGCAAGAACCACGGAGATTTTTCTGATATTGGCGTTCAGGGCATCCACGAGGGAATGCTGATATACTACCTCATCCACAAGCGGTGACCTTGAGATTTCCTCCTTCACCATCGCAAGACTGTCTGCGGAGACATAATCCGCCCTGAGGGTCATCTCGACAGAGACCGGAATCGGGGAGGTTTCGAAGACATCCAGGAAGTCATCGCCGAGAAGGGCCTTCATCTCACTTGCGCCCTGCTCCCGGGAAATGTATTCCGTTCCCCTTACAAAGCGCATCCCCTCCACAGTTTTCCTGTAGGCAAGAGCTTCATTCTCAGTAACATCCGGCTTAAGAAGAATCGAGACTTTCATATTCTCCTTGAAATAGTCAGAGACACTGCGGGCATTCACAAGAAGAAGTCCAGCCACCCCGACCAGGAGCAGGACCAGACTTATGCTGATTACGGAGGAAAGGTAGGCATTGACCAACCTTTTTCCTATTATTTTGCTCTCTCCGTTTGCCATATAAAAGTATTCGCGCGCCAAAGATAGTGAAATATCAAAAATTTTTACTATCTTTGTTGAGATTTTGTCTAAAAACGCCAATATGGGAGAGTCCGTAAAAAGAGTTCTGTTTGTCAATTCGGAGATATTCCCCTATCTACCGGAATCAGAAATTTCCACCATCGGAAGGTTTCTGCCACAGGGCATTCAGGAAAGAAAAAAGGAAATCCGCTCTTTCATGCCGAGATTCGGTTGCATCAACGAGCGCAAGAACCAACTGCACGAAGTCATCCGCCTTTCCGGAATGAACATCATCATCAATGATGTGGACAGACCGCTTGTCATCAAGGTGGCATCCATCTCATCGGCAAGAATGCAGGTGTACTTCATTGACAATGAGGACTATTTCCACAGGAAACAGATTTACAGGGACGACAGCGGGAAGTTCTTCGCCGACAACGGCGAGAGGACTGTTTTCTTCGCAAGGGGCGTGCTTGAGACCGTCAAGAAACTCAGGTGGGCACCGGATGTGATTCACTGTCAGGGATGGATTTCGCATCTGATTCCGCTGTACCTCAAGAAAGTTTACAAGGAAGACCCTATTTTCTCAAACAGCAAGGTGGTGCTTTCACTTTACAACGACACGCCTGCAGAGAATTTCACGGAAGATTTTGCAGAATGCATCAAATTCGCCGGAATCGGGGATGAGGACGTGAACCTTCTGGCAGACCCAAGCGGCATAAATCTTGCTAAACTCGCAATCCGCCATTCCGACGGAATCATCTTCGCGTCGGACAAAGTCAATCCGGAAATAGCCTCGGCAGGCAGGGAAGCAGGTCTTCCGGTCCTTGAGTACGACAAGGATTCAATCGCTGACGGGTCTTATATCGATGCTTACGACAAATTTTATGACCAGACTCTGTAAAATGACATTCAACAGACTATTGATTCTCGGAGCGGCACTGACTTGCGCCGCTTCTTGCATATATGTGGATGACAATCTCGGAAAGAATTTCGTCCCGTCAAACCAGATTTACGAGATCCGAACGGCAACCATTCCTCTTGACTGCATCGAGATGGAACTCTCGGACAGCCTTTCCGCCTACAGTTCCTCACGAATCACCATCGGGGCCGTCCGCGACGGAATCTTCGGACTGACCAGAAGGAGCAGTGCATTCACGGTCGTCCCGGTGGATGACACAATCGACGTGGGAACCAACACGAGAATCAGGCAGTTTCACTTCACCTTCGCCAAGGACACGCTCTCCTTCAGCGACCCACTGCAAAAAAACATCATCCAGAATGTCAATGTCTATGAGTTGGAAAAGAGACTGGACTCAACCTACACCTACACATTCGACCTCAAGGACTCCGACTTTGCCGGAAAAGACAGGATTACCTCGGGGAGTCCGACCTACAACGGCGGCGACTCGCTCTCGTTTGACATGTCGAAGACATACGCACAAAAATACATTGACCTGTTCAAGGAAGACCCTGACATCCAGCTGGACCTGACGGAATACCTTAAAAAAATCCCGGGAATATACCTGAACGTGGATGCTCCGCTCAATGACGGGGGAAGAATCAATATGTTCAGGGTAGGCATCGATGTCTCCGACTCCTACTATGTCACTGGAAACTACGCGGAACTCAAGATTACGGCAGACTACGGCACGCGTGAGAATGTGGACACCTCATTCCTTTTCTATTTCGGACCTGCGGAGAGGACTGCGACCACATCCCAGTACGCATTCAATGTCAGCAGCACTGAATCAGGGAATGTCAACCCTGATCCCGACAATGCAATCTACATCGAGGGAGGTCCGGGTTACAAGCCGGTAGTAAAGGCCAGGAAACTCAGGGATGCCCTGCTGGCTGAACTGCAAAAGGCAACGGACAAGGACGGGAATCCGCTGAACCTCAATCCGGAAGATGTAATCATCAACAAGGCAAGGCTGATTTTCCCTTACGAATTTGAGAGTGCCGAAAAGATGGACCTCTACCCTGCTGTACTCAGTCCGACCTGCAAAATCTCGACGAAAATCACTCCTGATGAAGGAGAGCCATACCAGTATGTGACCTACGCCGGACTCACGGACGCCAGTGTCGAATCCGAGAACCAGGGGGACATCAACAGGTCGCTATGCTGCTATACTCCCGATGTCAGCCACCATGTCCAGGAAATACTCAGGCTGACCGACAACGGGCTTGCGGAAAAGGAGAAATCCTATTCGGACTATGACATCTGGATGCTTGTGATGGCCTACGAGACCATTCAGTCCTCAAATTCCTCCTCATCGGATATGAGTGACTACTACCAGAACCTTGCCTACCTGAACTACTACAACAACCTGTACAATGGCTATGGCGGCTATGGCTATGGCGGTTACGGATATGGCTACGGCGGCTACGGCTACGGCAGTTACGGGTACGACAACTACTACAATTACTATCTTGCGTCGATGTACGCCTCAGCGGGTACCTCCAGCACCACATCCTCGACAGCCCTTATGCTCGACAAGGACAGGTACTATGCTGCCAGGATAAAGGGCCTTGCAGACGGCGAGGGGCCACGCATTGAACTGGTCTATTCCTACACGGTCAAGGATCTGGAGTAAGGGTCGTATCTGAAGAAGCGGTGACTTCAGAGCACGAAAAACGGCGGGAGAAAATCCCGCCGTTATTTTATATCCCTTTCGGAGCAATGCTTAGAGGGCGTTTACTTTTGCCTCAATGTAAGCAATCGCGTCACCTACTGTGGAAATCTTCTCACCGGCATCCTCATCAGGAATGGTGATTCCGAAAGCCTTCTCGAATTCCATAATAAGTTCAACAGTATCAAGGGAATCAGCACCAAGGTCGTTAGTAAAGCTTGCGGTCTCAGTAACTTCTGAAGCATCAACGCCCAACTTGTCAACGATGATTGCTTTTACTTTTTCTGCAACTTCTGCCATAATTGTTAATTTTAATTAGTAAAAAGTTTATTTCTAATACACAAGTATTTCAAACATAATTGGTGCAAAGTAAATAAAAATTTCCGAAAAATGAAAATTTTATGGTATTAAGGTAAGTTTTTGAAGATTCCTAAAGTCCAAGGAAAGCGGCCAGAAGGGCGAAATGGAGGTAATCCTTCAAGGCAACACGAAGGGAAGCAAGGACATCCATAATCTCACGCTTGACCTTTCGTTCGGAAACTCCGTAACGCTGGGCAATTTCCTGGTAGGTCATTCCCTGAAAACGGCTGGCGTAGAAGATGTCACGGGTGAGTTCAGGGAATCTGTCCATCACATTGAGGAAAATCTTCTCCACCTCGGAAGTGAAGATGAAACCCAGGTCCTCGGAAGCAAGAAACTGGATTTCAGCCTCCAGCGCCTTGAAACGGTCATTGTTGAACTCTCGGGATATTCTCAGCCTTGTCAGCTGGTCACGCATATAGTTCAGACACATATTCTTCACTGACTGCATAATGTAGGCTTCAGGAAGGCCTGTGAGCGTGATTGACTTGCGATTGTTCCAGAACTTGACGAACGCATCGGCAACGATGTCCTCCGCCGCCTGCTGCTGGCGGACATAAGACCTTGCAATAGTGACGAATTTGTCCCTGTTGCGTCTGTAGATGTCCCCGAATTGGGACGGAGTCAGTGATGCGGTGTCAAGCATAGTTTGCAAATGTACACAAAAAGAGACTGGCAATCAAGGGATAGCCAGTCTCTTTAAGTTCTTTTTGAAAATTATGCAGGGGGAATCTTCAAAATCAGTTATTCTGCAAAAAGCCTGTCCAGAAGTTGTGCACGCTGAACTGTCAATTCGCGTATGCGGGCTATCTCGCCTTCAAATGTAGATGCCGGCATATTTGCTTCGCTACTGTACTGGTAGTAGAATGGCCAAACGGTGAAATTGGCTTCAATAGCTTTTGCCATCCTTGTCGGATTCTCATCCAGAATCCGGTCAGTCAGCGCAAGCAGTTCCGCCCTCTTTGATTTCCACCTGTCATTGACAAACCTGCGCAGCGAAGCATCAGACCAGAACCTCCAGAACCAGTCATTGCTGACATAAGGAGGCATCCAGAACCCGGCTTTGATCATAAGGCTTGACAATGGCTGATATTCGTTGTGTGGAACTCTCTTGTCGTTGTTCCATCCCTTGTCGCAATCCCAGATCGGTCCGAAGAAGAGTTTGTCCACTCCCCTGCGCTTGTACATATAGGTACTGGTGTAGCCGTCAAGGTCCCCGACGAGTTCCTTGATGATGATGAAGTCCGCAAGGGTCTTCTCATCAAAATACTTACGCCAGCCATTGGACGGATCCGTGTAATTGCTTGAGTACAGGGCTGCCTCAGCCTTGTTGATGAAGTCAGTGATGTAGTCATACTGCGCAGGGTCACAATCATCGTCCTTCGGGTACTTGTAGGTCATCTTGATACCTTTCGTGGCGGAATAGTGATTGCCTTCGTGCAGGTCTGTCTCAATGACATAGCCTCCGGTAATCTTTTCAGCATTGCTGCCGTCCGCCGCTTCGAGTTTCTCGACGGCAATTCTGCCGGAGGATCGCTCAATCTGGTCACACATCTGATAGACTCCGAGATAGTCTCCGTCCATCTGAATGGTCTTGTTCTTCGAAGAGTCGTAGTAAGGACCTGTGAAGTAAATATTGATGAATTTCAGGCAAGAAGTGAAAAGAACGGCCGATGGATCGTGCCAGTTCTCATCCTTGTTGTAGAGCAGACGGGAATAGGCATAGGCGATGTCATTTCGCATCAGGGACTTGTCCATATCCTGGGCAAGGAGGGTCCAGCTTTTAGCCTTGTCGTGATTCAGACCGATTGGACTGAATTTCTCTGGAAACTTGATTCTGAACGGCTTCTTCGGCAGTCCCCAGGTGGAGTTTCCACGACCTCTCACTTCCACATTACCCTTCTCGGAGCTGTCCCACCAGCCTGTTCCGGTGGATGAGGCTGTTTTGTCGTAAAGGGTAATGCTTGTAGAGACATAGGTCTCCTTGCTGGTAATCTGCTGTGAAGGCCTCAGGTGAAGGACAGGCAGTTCGGTGTTAATTTGTGGACAGTTCAGGGAAACAGTATATTCCCTTGTGTCACCGTTTTCAGCCACAACCGTCACGGTAAAGTCCTCAGCGAAAGAAACTGCCTTCCTGCCGCTTGCAACAGCTTCTCCTCCGACAAGAACCTGTTCTCCGTCCGTCTCGAAGGTCGGAATGAGCATCTGAGGTTCCTGAGAATCAATCCATTTAAGGTACATTGCGCTAAAAGTCGCATTTTTTTCGTCAAACTTGAATTCAATGTCTTCCCTGAGGGCAGGATTGGATGATTTCTTCAATGAGAATGATTTCAGGGAACAGGTGGCCTTGAGTTTCTTTGTCTGGGTAACGGACACCGTCACAGACTCACATTCCGGAGCGGAAAGAGTAATCTGACCCTCGCGTCCCAGCCTGTAGGCCTCCGCTGAGACAATGATTTTGTACTCATTCTTTTCCTCTTTTGAACTGAAAAGAACCTTAAACCAGTCAGCCTCTGTTTTTACCGCCACCTTGCGGTTGCAGGAGACGTCAACTGTCAGGCTACCCCCTTCAGGAGCAAATTCCAATGTCAGAGAAGAGACCTCCAGAAAAGCCTCCTCAACCTCCTGTCCGGGTTCTTCCGGCTCCTCGGGCTTCGGCTGTTCCTTCACGCAGGACGTACAAAGGAAGACCGCGCCCAAAAACAATGTAATTAAACGCGTTAGTTTCATTTTTTTTAATGGAAAAGGAGGGATTCAAGCAATGCAGAATCCCTCCCGTGAGTATTTTACAGTAGGAACTGTTTCTGTCTGCTATTTGTCAGGAAGAGCAACCTCTACCCACTTGATACCTTCGTCACCGATATTGTCGCTGCCCTGTTTACGTACATTGGTCTCGCCATAGAGCTTGTTTCCGTTTCCGGTTGCATCCTCGATGGTAGAACCCTGTCCCTCAGTGAATTTCCAGTAAGAGTAGAGTCCTTCTGACTTAGGGTCAACGGTGTAGAAGTGATTAGGAGCATTGATTTCCTCTGCGGTGAGTGCCTTGTTCCAGATACGGATTTCAGTCATCTTGCCTCTGAGGTCACGGTTGGCATCGAATGAGTAGCCAATCCAGAAGCACCTATTTCCATTAGGCTCGTATGACCAGGCTGGAGAGAAATCTACACCTGTCACGTATCCCCATTGCCAACCAAGATATTGCTGGAAATTCCAGTCATCCTTTTCAAAGACCTTTTCTCCATTGATGTAAATTGTTGTGGACCCATAGTAGTCATTCAGACTAAATGTATATACACAGGCAATGTGGTACCAGGTATTTGTCTTGAAATCGAAGTCAACCACTGCATTGCCGGCAAATGTCGCAATCTGGAGAGTGTTTTCCTTAAGGCCTGCATCTCCGAAACGAAGAAGGAACCTGCCTTCAATACCCATAATGGTATTGATTTCCTTATGGAACTCATCAATATTGACCATTGCCTCAAGAGTAAGTGCAGTAGCAACACCAAGTTTTGAAACAGTGGTGCTCTCCCACTTAGGGAAGAGACGGTTGCCGGTCATATCGGCAGCCCAGGAAATGAGGGAACTAACCTGAGTAATGGTAAGAACTCGATTAAGAGCTTCCTCACCCTCCTTTGCATCTGTCTGGGCAAGAGTAATGGTTGCGGAGCGTTTTCTGTCCGTAAGAGCCTCTGCCTTAACCTTTATGCCTGCATCTGTCTTTTCGGCTGTGAGCCACCCGTTTCCTTCAGCGGAAACAGTGATGGAGTACTCTACATTCGCAGTAACAGGGATTTCAACAGTTTTACCCTCAACAGGCACTGTGTAGAACTCCTTCTCGGTTGAAAGCACGTGCTTTGCTTCCTGAACGACATTCACAACTACAGGAGTCTCGACATCCTCAGCAGAGAAAGTAATTGTCTCCCTGAGATCATCCAGACCCTCGAGAGCATTGTAAGAGAAGATGATTTTTGCATCTCCCTCCTCATCTCCAGCAAGGGATGTCACGTATTTGAGCCAGGAGTTCTCATTTCCAAGAGTTACCTTGATGTCGCGGTACTCAATATCATCCGAGTGAAGAAGAACCGTGAACTCACCCTTGTTGTAGTCAAGAACCAAATTTTCCTCCGAATTGAGTGTGATTGATGCAGGGAGTTTTTCAAGACCCTTGAGAGTCAGTTTGAATTCGGCAACAGCCTCACCGCAGGTGAAAGTCCATTCCGAAACGAGGTTGTCGAGAGTCTCATTAGGATCAACATTGAATGTAACCACATCTCCGTCAACTCCTTTGTCAGCAGATGCTGAAACCCAACCATACTCAGCTTTGGCTTCAAGAGTCCATTCTCCGGAACTTGTTACCATTACTTTTACATTTCCGCCTTCTGCAGAAATTGTCTTGCTTGATGGTTCAATCTCTATTGAATCCTTTACTTCCGGTGCAGGAGCAGGTTTCTCCTGACATCCGACAAGCGCCAATGCAGTGGCAAGCGCCACAAGTATTTTTTTCATATTAAAATTATTTTTTTAAATTATTGAATATTCATTAGAGAGCGTGACGTTCAGGATCGTATTTTCCTTCTCCTTTCTTATTGTACACACCCGTAGGCTCCTTCAGCTCCTGGCCGTAGCATCCGCGTGCCACATTCTTGAACTGGTTTACGGAATGAATGCGGTTGTTGTTTACGGTACCTGTGCCTGAAGGGTCAAATGCGAACCACATAATCCAGCCATAACCGTCATTCTTAATCTGCTCTGCCTGGGACTGGGAAATTGTGTAGCCATAGTTGAGCTGGATTGAAGCTCCGCTGCACTGCTTCAGTGTAAGGTCTCCGAAAGTTCCTGATGCTTGGCCGTAGTTGGCAACGTGGAAGTCAACGAATTCGCTCTGCTTGTGACCGTCAACTTCAGGAAGGTTGTAGATGGAACCCCAGTCGAAGAAAGAAACCTCGGTCGGCCAGCTGCAGCTCTCCTTGAGGGCAACCTTGAGTTCATACATAAGACGTGCACCGGCTGCTGGGGAAGGCCATGTGAACCACTTGTTATTCACGTCAGGTGAGCTTGAGTACTCGTCATCGAGGTTCACACCGTCAAGCTTGTAGGTCTTGCAGGCCTCTGCAACCTCTGCCGCCCACTCTTTTGCTCCCCAGTCTGAAAGCTGTGCCAGACCGGCAGCATCGTGGTTTCCGAGAAGGCCGAGGTAAACTTTGATACCTGCCTTGCGGAGCGGCTGGAGGTAAACATCGCTCTCGTCGAGAAGAGCCTGCACGTTAGGGTTGTTGTGGAGGTAAACCACATCATCACTCTGGTTGTAGTTGATGTTGGCAGCGAAAAGAATCACTGCATCGAAGAAAGGAGTTCCATCCGCGAGAACATACTCAAGGCAGTTGAGAGGGTTGCAGTCATTCACCTCGATGTAAACGACGTTCTTCACCTCGCGGTCACTCTGTCTGAGGACAGTATAGTTCACACGGCAGGCAGACTGTTTTACCTGTGCATTGTTGATGTTCTTCACATAAAGAGGAACAAGATAGCTGGTTGCATAGCTAAGCTCAGACGGATCGAGGGAAACCTCTGCAGTCACTGTGGTCTCACCGGCAGGAATGGTAAGTTTGTTCTTTGCAATGGTAATCTTCTCTACCGGGAATAGTTCAGTTTCAGCCTTGTTCACATAGTTGTACTCACTCAGGTGGTCCTTGTCAACAAAGAGCTCAACTTCGACAGGGTAAGTCACTGCTTTCTCGATGCTGAGAGTAACTGAAAGATTGATGGACTCCTGTGCCTTGGTGAGGATGTCGAGAGTTTCGTCGTTGCTGTTGAGTTTCACTGCAACCTTTTCTCCGGACGGAGTTTCAGGCTCGTCGGAAGCAGCCTTCTGGCTGACTGTAATCTTGACAGACTCTGCTGTTCCGGCCTTTACCTCAAGACGGCCCAGTCTCTCTTCATTGGTAGTGTTCTCCTTTGCATTCACAACAAGAACATTTTCTTCTTTCTGAGCCTCAATCCACTCTGGAGCAGTGTAGTTCCACTCCGAAGCGGTTGTAGTGACAGTAAGTCTGACAGCTTCATTGTCTTTTGCCTCAAACTCGATTGCGCTTGAAGGCTCAACGCTGAGCGTATCATTTTCCTGAACTTTCTGCGTGCAGGAAGTCGTGGCAGCGACCGAAAGCAGAACGGTTGCGGCGCTGAGGAATAAAGATTTGAAATTCATAATGAAATCTGTAATTTTAGTGATTGTTTATAGTTAGTCAATATGTTGAATATTAATTCTTTGCAGGAAGTTCAACCGGGTACCAGACAAAGTCGTGGTCGGCAGACAGGTCGTGACCGTAGAGTGAATGGTCGCGTACAATCTTACCTGCTCCCTCGTCGAATTTCCAGTAAGCAAGCAGACTCTCGTCGATTTCCGGAGCGTAAACCTTGTAGAAATGATTCGGTTTGTTGATTTCATCCAGACTCAGGACACGGTTCCAGACACGTGCCTCGGCAATCATTCCGTCAAGGCAGCGGTTGCTGTCGTAGGAGTAGCCAATCCAGAAACAACGTGGTTTACCATCCATTTCATCCGAATGAGGGGCTCCGAAGTTCACTGATTCGAAATACACAGGGTCGAGCTGGCCTGTCTCGGAATTCGGTCTGTTGGCAATCTGGTGAACATTTGTCTCAACACGGAGCTTGCCGTCGAGGTAAACCTTGATGAGACCTTTTTCGAAAGTTACTGCTATGTGGTACCACCTGTCCTTCTTCAGCTGAAGGGATGCGTCAGTGGCGTGGGCACGATATGTGGATCCGCCTTCGGTGTCCACAACGGCGCAAGCCACCTGAATCTGGTTGGTAGGAATCTGCACGTCACCGATACGTATGAGGAAATGGTCCTCGACACCCATAATCGTGAGAATCTTGCTGTCATTATTGAAGGCGTGGCAGTTTACGAGACATTCCATAGTGAAGGCCTGAAGGTTCTTCACCTGTGCGAAATCATCCCAGACCGGCCAGGCACAGTTGCCTTTCATATCTGCCACAAAGTTCACGAGGGATGCTTCCTTGACAACGAAATACATTACGCTTGAACGCTCAAGCACCGGAAGATTGTCCGAAGTGATTGAAACGGGCACGACATACTGCTTGCTGTAGTCCAGTTTGTCCAGTCCTTTGAAACTGATGCTCACTTCAGGGGAAGAGACGTCACCGGAACGAATCACGGCCTGGAGTCCCTCGATGTCGCAGTTCTCGGACGGGAGGATTTCAGCCTCGGAATCGTAATATGCCTGACGGTAGGTCTCAAGAAGGTCATCCCTCCTTTCGAATTTCACTACGACATCATTTGCTTCGGGATGGGCCATAGCCACCGAAACAGTCTTGGTGAGAGTTTTCGTTCCCTCATCGGTGGCAACCCTTATTTCATTCTTGAAGTTGGTGGTGTCGTAGAACACCTTGTTGTCGAATGAGCCGTCCTTGTTGCAAGAGGCCAGGAAAGCCGTTGCAAGGGCAATAATGCTGATATATTCTATTCTTTTCATTACTTGCTTGAGTTGAGAATATTTATGGCATCAAGGACATTCTTGAAGGCCTTGTCCTTGTGATAATAATCATCGTTAGCATTTGACACACAGAGACCTTTCGGAGTGAAGCCGGTGTTTTCCGCCTCGTCAAGCACCCACTGGGCGCCTTCTGCCGGTGAAACTCCCTTCTGGTCAGGTTCCGCAGTGGTAGGAACTGTCAGTTCCATTATTACACGGTCCGAAACTGCTGAAGTGCGGCCAAGGATTCGTCCCGGAAGGAGAGAGAGTTTCTTCTCTTCACCTGCGATTATGACAACAAATTTGCAGGTTCCGAGGAATTCCGTGTCATTGACATTGCGGGCACTGCCACGGAAAATGAATTCAAGGTCACCGTGCTGGGCAAGATAGGACTTGATTTCACCCATAAAGGCATTCTGTGCCGCTGTCAGCACTTCGGTTCCTGCCGAGGTGGCGTAGGATACCATCACTCCGTGGAAACCGTACTTCGTGCATTTCTCAAGCTGGGCTCTGGCTCCCTCCGCAAAGAATTTTGTTGCATCTTCGGCTGTTCCCGCAGATTCGCCCTCCTCTGTCCTGCGGTCCTCTTCAAGGCACCAGGCCTCATAGACCGTTGCATAGTCAATAAGGCATAGGACCTTCGTACCCTTTTTCTCCCTGACCTGCGCTATTTCCGCAGCAACAATTTCGTGCAGGCCGCCGTTCATCTTCACACAGACATAATCTGCGCTGTCCGGCATTGCCATTATGTGAACATTCTGACAGGAAGGATAGGTTTCGGTGCCATTCATAGTCACGATCATCACAGGATGCTCACTCTGTTTGAAATTCCTCAGAGCACTGAGGTATTCCGCATATTCCTGCGGATTTTCCTGTTCCGGTGTCTTGTGATGAAAGTCAAGATTCTGCGGCTGGGTCCATTTGGAGCAGCCGGCAAGGACTGCAAGAGTCGCCGCACAAGTGAATATTAATGATTTCGCTTTCATTTGCTTGTCTTACTTTATTATGATTGCCGGATTGCAGTCCCACCACAGACGGGTGGCCATATTGTCCTTGCCCTTGAGCAGGGCTGAAACTGCATAATTCACATTTTCACCATTGTTTGTGTACTCTGCCAGAGGATAGCGCATTCTCCTTGCACCATAGACGGAAGAGACAATGCCGTCGCTCTTGTTCCCGGCATCCGTAGCAGGGAAAAGATGAGGATAGCCTGTCCTGCGATGGTCCGCCCAGGCCTCATTGCCGTTGTTGAAGTTCGCAATCCATTTCTGGATGAGGATTCTTTCCTGCTTCTGCGCTGTCGATGCGGATTCATCCCATTTGACGGTAATTTCAGAAAGCATTTCGGAATAACTGTTCTGACCTGCAGGATCAATGTAAACGGCAGGACGGCTGACTGCATCGTTGAGGTAAGCATCAGCACCAGAAACTCCAAACTGCTCGAATGACAGGCGAATTCCCTCATTGTAGAAATCCTCGGCTGTTCCCTCACCCATATCGTAGCCGAACACAGCCTCGGCCTCAGCCTTAAGGAAGCAGACCTCGGCGGCATTCAGCCAGACAAGCGGATCCGAAGGGGAAATATTCACTCCTGAATACTTGCGTCCGAGGCTGTTGAGAGCCGGTTTCTCGATTCTCACCCTGATTCCCACATATTCAATCCCGTCAAATTCCGAAGGAATGAAATACACCGGACGGCGAGGGTCGTTGTAGCCGTTCATATATGTGATGATGTCTGCAGCCGCGTGAGTGTCACCTCCCGTATTGCAGCCTGAAGGCTGGTTGTACTTGATGGCAGTGTAGAGAGGATTTCCCTTTTCACCGAAGGCCACCGTGCGAAGGGTTGCGTTGTCGGCATTTGATGTAAACACTCCTATTTCGTGTTTAACGGCCTCTTCGGCATATTTCCTGGATTTCTCCGGGGCGGCATAGGAAATTCGCATCGCCATCCTGAGTTTCAGTGAATTGGCAAACTTGCACCATTTCACGGCTGTTCCGTCGTAAATCGGGTCAGCCTTCGGGGAAATGCCGGAGAGTTTGTTCTCCGTCAAAGTGGAAATTACCTCGTCCAGTTCAGCAAACATTGCATCATAGACTGCCTCCTGTGAATCGTATGCAACTGCGATGGCTCCGCCCTCACCGATTTTGGAGTACGGAATCGGACCGTAGGTGTCAGTTACCCTCAGCATTGCCGTTATCTTGATAATCTTTGCAATTGCAAGGGTCACAGGATCGTCTGTAATGTCGGCAATCTCATTGAGATTGGAGTACAAAGTCGGAATGATTCGGTCACTGGCGAGGAAAACCCTTGTCCAGTCATCCGTAGGGTTGTAGTTGTCAATGGTCTTGGCAAATGCACCCGTTGTAGAGTAATAGCCACCCATCGGGCCTCCAAGGAGGCAGTCTGTGAACTGGGCCGTGTTGACATCGGTCGAAACCACTGTTCCACAGAGAGCGGAGATGGCTGCTCCGATGGCATATCCGTCTGTGAGCGTCTGCTCTTTGCTCACTTCGTATGGATTGGTGTTGATTTCAAGATAGTGGGCCGTGCACCCCGCAAACAGAGAAGCTGCGAGAAAAGCCGCACCGGTTTTTGTGATGATATTTCTCATTGCAAGGTGGATTAGAAGGTTATTCTTACATTGAAACCGAAATTGCGCAGGGACGGCATCATAAAATGATCGATGCCCTGATAGTAGTTTCCTGTAGTCGCAACCGATTCAGGGTCAAAAGGAGCCTTGTTGTAAATCATCCAGAGGTTCCTGCCGACAATGGAAAGGTTCAGGTCGCAGACATTTCCGAGCATTTTGCGAGGGAAAGTGTAACCGATTGAAGCCTCCTGGAGGCGCACGTTGGTGCCGGAATAGGTGTATTCCTGTGGAAGAGGGTTTGAACCTCCGACAGAACTGTACCATTTGTTGGCATCCACCCTGTCACCGCCATTGATGTAAACTCCACCTGCATCGCGTGCAGCTGCCGAAGCCTCCGAAACACCATAGTAGTCAAGGACGGCCTGGGTGCTTGAGAAAACTATACCTCCGAAACGGGCAGTGATGAGGAAACCGAAATTGAAGCCCGCAATGCGGAAATCATTCCTCCAGGAGAGGTTCGCCTTCGGAAGCACAGAGCCGAGTTTCACATAATTCTTTGCATCGGCAATCATACTAGGGGAAACTGTTCCGTCCTCATTGACCACAATCATTCCGTTGGAGTCATATTTGAAATCCGCGAAAGAATAGAGGTCTCCCAGAGTGCCTCCCTTGCGGAGGATGAAGTGTGCAAGTCCAAGCCCGTTCATATCAAGCTGGTCCACACTGAATTCTTCTCCTGTGGCGGCATTCAGCACATTGTCGGCAAGTGATTCAATTCTGTTCTGGTTGGTTGAGAACGCGAGATTTGAATCCCACCTGAACTTGTTCCAGTCCTTGCCGAAGCCGAGACTGATTTCACATCCCTGGTTCATCACGTCACCGGACTGGATATAGATTTCAGATGAGCCCGAACCCGTGGAAATCTGCGGATTGAAGGTCTGGTTCTTCGTGTTCGTGTGATAGTAGGTAGCCTCGAGGCTGAACCATTTGAGGAAACGCATTGAAAGACCAACCTCCCAAGAATTTGTCAGCTCCGGTTTGAGGTCATACATCGGGTACTGAGTCTGGGTGTTCCAGCTCAAACCGCTTGAGTTCCATTTGTACTTCGGATTGGCAATATATCTTTCGAAAGCAGTACCCACGGAAGCGTAGGAACCTCTGATTTTGAGATACTCGAGGTTTGCAGGCATATTCGGAATGATCTGCGAAAGAACGACTGAAGCTCCGACAGAAGGATAGAAGAAAGACTTCTTGTTGGAATGCGGACCTGCAAGTTGTGAAGGCCAGTCATTACGGGCTGTGAGGGTAAGGTAATATGCACCTTTGTAGCCTACCTCAGCGGAAGCGAATACAGACTGGGTCTGTTCTCTCCAGCCTTCCTGAAGTCTGCTGGTTTTCTGTGAATTGGACAGGTTCTGCACATTAAAGACATTGGCAAGTCCCGGTTTCTCTTCCGACATCTCGCCGTCGGCAATCGGACCGCGGTTCTTGAAAGCATCGTAACGCATGTCCGTAATGGATGCACCTATGTTCGCCTGAAGAGTCCAATCCTCATTGAACCTCTTGTCGATGTTCAGAAGGACATCAGCATAAATCTGGCTGTCCTTCATCGAACTGATGCCATAAAGACCGTTCTTCGAAGACTCGGTAAGCTGAGGAAGGGTCGAGGCGTAGAATTTCTCAGTATATTTTGTTATAGAGTTGTCAACCCGAACACGTCCTGCAATATTGAGCCAGTCAAGAATGTCGTAGGAAAGAGATGCATTGAGCATATACCTGTCCTTCTTGTTCTCCCTGAGATTGCGGTAGTTGATCCAGTAAGGGTTCTGCATCGTCATACCTGCATCTCCGATTGGCCAGTACTGGGTCGAAAGACGACGGGTCACATCATATCTTTCAAACATCCTGACATCATCCCAGTCTCCTCCGCGAGGGAAAATATATGCTCCCACGAGAGGGTTGTTGTAGGTTCCCTGGTTAATCATATTCAGGTCCTTCTGGATGATGTAACTGGCACCGACATCCAGATGCATCTTGTCCTTCAGGAAAGACGTGGTATTGCGGAAAGTAAAATTGTAACGGTGGTAACCGTTGTTCGGAACGACGCCATAGGAATCTATCGCCGAACCTGAAAGGTAGGTTTGGTTTCTTTCATTTCCCATTGACACAGACACACTTTCAGAATGGGTCACACCAGTCTGAAAGTAGTCCTTTGCGGGATTGTAATGGTAATTGTTGGCAGA
The DNA here is from genome assembly GCA_945948555.1 of uncultured Bacteroidales bacterium. Taxonomy (GTDB): domain Bacteria; phylum Bacteroidota; class Bacteroidia; order Bacteroidales; family UBA932; genus Cryptobacteroides. The sequence goes on from CAMFBM010000022.1 coordinate 31,746, forward strand.
ATTGAGAGGCTGACCCCAGCTTCTGACATCGGAGCCGATGGAAGAATTGTAGTCACCTGTTCCGTACCTGTTCTGGAATCTCGGAAGCACGAAAGGAGTCATCACTTCTACTCCTGCAGTGGCATTTACAGTTACCTTGCCTTCCTTGCCTTTTTTCGTTGTCACTACAATTGCGCCATTTGCGGCATCAGAACCGTAGAGGGCCGCTGCAGCCGCTCCGGTAAGGACCGAGATGGATTCGATATCTTCCGGATTGATGTCGGCAATCGGGTCGGATGAACCCTGGGACCCGAACTGTGTACTTCCCTCCTTTGCAGTGGTGTACATAGGCACACCGTCAATCACATAGAGAGCATTGGAAGACTGTGAAATGGATTTCTGACCACGCATTATGACCTTGGTGGCTCCGCCGACTCCTGAAGAGGAAGCATTGATATTCAGACCTGCAACCTTTCCGTTGAGGGAATTGATGAAGTTGGCATCCTTGTTGACCACCAGGTCATCTGATTTGATTTCCTGGACATTATAGGAGAGAGCTTTTTCCGAACGCTTGATTCCGAGGGCCGTGACAACGGTTCCTTCCATTAGAATGGAATCATCGGCAAGAACAATGTCAAATACTCTCCTATTCCCCAGCTTTACTTCCTGTGTCTTGTAGCCCAGACAGGAAAATTCTAGAATTACACTGCCCCCCCAAGAAGATCTGCAGGGACCTCAAATTCAAAATTTCCGTCAAGATCGGTTCCGGCTCCCACAGTAGTACCTTTGATGATTACCGCAGCACCGACAAGAGGCTCACCGAAAGAATCTTTGACAATTCCCGAAACCACATTGGACTGGCTCTGGGTTTCCTGTTTCTTTTGATAAAGATAAACATTCGAGCCGCTGACCTTCCAGGACACTTCGGCCGGATTGAAGATGTGTGACATAGCCTCGTCCAGTGACTTGTCTACAATGTTCACTGACACCTTGCGGGTCAAATCAAGGCTTTCACACACGAAGAGATAATCTGTCTGGCGTTCTATTTCATTGAGTATGGTCTCAACAGAAGAATTCTCCATCTTGAGTGTAATCTTCCGTTGCGACTGGGCTGCCGCTCCAATTGAGGACAGCAATGATATTGCAACGACAAACAGCCTTAGGAGTTTCAACAAACTGTTTCTCATTTTTAATTGTTATTAGTTTAATGCATTGTCACCCGGATATCCGAGTTATTTCTTTCACCCCACTGGGTATATTATCTGATATATATGGTGTTTGCAGTCCTGTCGATATCATACTCGAAATCGGCAGAGAGTTTCAGCAGGTTCAGAGCAGATTCCACTCCGTCAGAGATTCTGATCTTTCCCCTGTTGAAGGTCAGTTCAGGGAGTTCATTGCGGACAATCACGACATTGACGTTGAATGCCTGCTCGAACTCGCACATCAGTTCATCAAAAGGAATGTTGGAGATGTCAATCAGGCCGTCCATCCAGCAGGTCACCGAGTAAGGACTTCTCATCCTCTCCTGACTCCAGACATTTTCCTTCATCCTGACAACATCGTTCGGCTTCATCAGGAAGCACTCCCCGGCAGAGGTGGCCACCTTGACGGACCCCTCGATCAATGCAGTCTCGAACATCTGTTTCTGAGAGTTCACCTCAACATTGAACTTTGTGCCGAGAACCTCTATTTTCCCGGCAAAGGTGCTGACTGAGAAAGGTTTCCTCTCATCCCTCTTCACATCGAGGAAAATTTCGCCTTCATTCAGGCGAATATTCCTGGAATTATTCGCAAAAAGGACAGGTATCTCCACCTCGGAGCCTCCGTTCATCCACATCTTCGTTCCATCTGCAAGGGTCATCTGCATACTTTTCCCGGCAGGAACGCTGAACATCCGGTATTCCCTGCTGTAGGTCTCGTCCGAAATCCGGCGGCCGGCCAGGGCGGAAACCGCGACCACAGCGATTGCTGCAGCGACCTGAAGGGCAATCCTTGCAGGTTTCGGGAGATAGAACCCGCTTTTCTTTGCCGAAGCGACCGGCGAAGAGTAGATGGTCAGACCTTCAAACATAATCCTCGCCTCACGATATTCCCTTGCGTGACTTCCGTCAGGATCGATTGAGAGCCATCTTGTCACAACTGCCTCCTCCTCAGGTGTCGTCTCGCACCTGAAGTATTTCAGAAGAAGAAGTCTGTCCACTTTTTTGCTCATAACACTACTATAACACTTAAGGTTTATACCTGGACCCCAAAAATTTCAGATTTTTTATATTTTTCTGAAAACAATGACAAAATATACATAATTTTGGATATTTGTAAAACAAAATATAATTTTGCCGGGCATTGTCAGTCCGGTTTCCTGTTGTTTCTGTGAAGAAAATTTAGAAAACCGAATATGAATCAGAATTTGAAAATCGAGGGCGAACCGAGGCCGGATATGCCTTGGGAGGAGCGCCCTGAAGGGTACAGGAAAGTTCTCTGGAGGTATTCCGCCAATCCGGTGATTCCACGCGACCTGCTGCCCGATTCCAACAGCATCTTCAATTCAGCCGTCGTGCCTTTCGGGGACGGATATGCCGGTGTCTTCCGCTGTGACGACACGAATATCCGTATGACCCTGCACGCAGGTTTCTCAAAAGACGGCATCAACTGGGAACTCAACCCCCAGACCATCCGTTTCGAAGGCGGCGGTCCTGAAATCGGAGTGTGGGAGTATGGCTACGACCCGCGTGTCTGCAAAATCGGTGACAAGTATTATGTTACCTGGTGCAACGGTTACCACGGCCCTACAATCGGGATTGCGTGGACAACCGATTTCAAGACTTTCCACCAGATGGAGAACGCCTTTCTGCCGTACAACCGCAACGGAGTGCTATTCCCACGCAAAATCGGAGGAAAATATGCTATGCTCTCCCGTCCGAGTGACACAGGGCACACTCCTTTCGGGGACATCTTCTACTCCGAATCCCCTGACCTTGAATACTGGGGGCATCACCGTTTCGTGATGGGTCCGACAGCCTTCGAAAAAAGCGCCTGGCAGTGCTGCAAGACAGGAGCCGGGCCTGTCCCGATTGAAACTTCCGAAGGATGGCTGATGCTCTACCACGGAGTGCACCACACCTGTCAGGGTTACAACTATTCCTTCGGCGCAGCCCTTCTCGACAGGGAAGAGCCTTGGAAAGTGATTGCCCGCACCGGTCCATATCTCCTTCATCCCGAGACTATTTACGAATGCACCGGCGATGTTCCGAATGTCTGCTTCCCTTGTTCGACAATCCACGACCCGCAGACCGGAAGACTGGCCATCTACTACGGATGCGCCGACACCTGCGTCGGCCTGGCATTCGGATATATCGATGAAATCATTGAATTTACAAAAAAGAACAATATTCTCTAATTAACGGAATATGAACTATCTCAAACGTCCACTAGTTGCAGCCTTGGCCTTTTTCGCCGGGGCTGCGGCAGGTTTTTCGGGAGAGAGGAACTGCAGCGGAGATTTTCCTGACAGCGGGGAGAAAGCCGCCCCGGAGGAGAGGCTGACAGACTATGTCAACCCTTTTGTCGGCACCTCGAATTTCGGAACGACCAATCCGGGAGCCGTCTGCCCAAACGGAATGATGTCGGTCACCCCTTTCAACGTGACAGGTTCCGAAAAGAATGTCTTTGACAAGGACAGCCGATGGTGGTCAACTCCTTACACTTCCGACAACTGCTACCTGACCGGCTTTTCGCACGTGAACCTGAGCGGAGTCGGCTGCCCGGAGGTGGGACTTGCCCTGACGATGCCGACAACCGGCAGTCTGATAGTGGATTACAGAATGTACGGCTCGGAGTACACCGACGAGGTTTCCAGACCGGGCTACTACGGATGTCTGCTGACAAACTACGGCATCAGAGCCGAGGTCAGTGCAACCCCGAGAACATCAATAGAGAGATTTACCTTCCCGCAGGGACAGGGCAACATCCTGGTGAATTTCGGCCAGGGACTCACAAATGAGACAGGGGCCTGGATCAGGAAAATCAGCGACACTGAAATCGAGGGAATGAGGCTTGCCGGGACTTTCTGCTACAATCCTCAGGCGGTCTTCCCGGTGTATTTCGCCGTTCGCATCAACAAGACTCCTTCAGGGAACGGTTTCTGGAAAAAGCAGCCGGTGATGAAGGGGGTGGAAGCGGAATGGACCCCGGACAACGGCAAGTACAAGATTTACGAGCGCTTCGGGAGGGAAATTGCCGGAGACGACATCGGCTACTGGTTCTCCTTCGAGACGGAAGAAGGTGAAAGCGTGGAACTCCAGATGGGAGTCTCCTTTGTCAGCTGCAAGAATGCCTGGGAGAATCTCGACAGCGAGCAGAATCCTCTGTCTGAAGGCATTACAAACTTCGACAAGGTGGCTGCGGAAGCATCGGAGAAATGGGAAAGCGACCTTTCCAGAATCAGGGTAAGCGGTGGAAGTCTGAAAGACCGCCAGGTGTTCTACACTTCCCTTTACCACACCCTCATCCATCCGAATATCCTCAACGACGTGAACGGAGAATATCCACTGATGGAAAACGCCGGAACCGGCCGGGTGGAGGCAGGACACAACCGCTACACGGTTTTTTCTCTCTGGGACACCTACCGCAACGTTCACCAGCTGATGACCCTCGTCTTCCCCGAGAGGCAGACGGATATGGTACGCTCGATGGTTGACATCAGCAAGGAATGGGGATGGATGCCGAAATGGGAACTTTTCGGAAAGGAAACCTTCACTATGGAGGGGGATCCGGCAATTCCGGTCATAGCCGACACCTGGCTCAAGGGCCTTCGCGACTTCGACATCGATGCAGCGTGGGAAGCCTTCCTCAGGTCGGCACAGACCCCGGGAAAGGACAACCTGATGCGTCCCGACATCGACCCGTACATTGAAAAGGGATATATACCGCTCGGGATGTACTCCGCAGACCTTTCAGGCGACAATTCAGTCTCACACGCCCTTGAGTACTATGTGGCTGACAATGCCCTCAGCCTCCTTGCAAAGGAACTGGGCAAGGAAGAGGAAGCCGCATTGTTCAGGGAAAGGTCACTGGGCTACAGACATTACTACAGTTCCGAATCAGGGACTCTCCGGCCACTGAATCCTGACGGGACCTTCCTTGAGCCTTTCAACCCTCGTCAGGGAGAGAACTTCGAGCCTGTGCCAGGCTTCCACGAAGGAAGTGCGTGGAACTACACCTTCTATGTTCCACACGATGTTTACGGCCTCACAAAACTGATGGGAGGTCAGAAGGCTTTCATCACAAGGCTTCAGAAAGTCTTCGACGAGGGCCTTTTCGACCCGGCCAACGAACCGGACATAGCCTACCCTTACCTTTTCAGTTATTTCCCCTCAGAGGCCTGGCGCACGCACAGGACTGTCTCGGAAATTCTTGAAAAATACTACACCACCCGTCCTGACGGCATTCCGGGCAATGACGACACCGGAACGATGTCGGCCTGGGCAGTGTTCTCGATGATGGGTTTCTACCCTGACTGCCCGGGAGACCCTTCCTACACCCTCACCATCCCGGTTTTCGACAAGGTAACCATCAGACTGGACCCGAATCTTTGCGGGGGGAACAGCGAAATGACCATAATCAGGAATGGAGAAGGACAAGGACTTCGGTCTGTCCGCAATGCATCCAGGACATTGAAAGGCTTCAGAATCAGCCACAAGGATCTGGTTAAAGGAGCAAAACTGGAATTCAACTGCAATTGACAGAAACTATGAAATACAACAAACTGACAATCTTGCTCTGCGGACTTGCCGCAGTCTGCTGCGGGAGAAGCGAAGTCTCCTACACCAATTACGTCGATCCGAAAATCGGCTCCGGAGGACACGGACACGTTTTTGTCGGTGCCGACGTGCCTTTCGGTATGGTCCAGCTGGGTCCGACCAGCATTCCGGAGAAATGGGACTGGTGCTCAGGCTACCACGACACGGACTCCACCGTCATCGGTTTTTCACACACCCATCTGAGCGGTACGGGAATAGGTGACCTGTTCGATGTCACAGTGATGCCCGTCACAGGCCATCCCGAGTATGCACGAGGAACTCAGGACGACCCTCAGTCCGGTCTCTGGTCCTACGCCGACAGGACAAGGGAAACCGCCCGTCCGGGCTACTACAGCGTGCCTCTGACACGCTACGGAATCACTGCTGAGCTCACAGCCACCAACAGGGTCGGACTGCACCGCTACACCTTCCCTGCATCTGAGGAATCGGCAATAGTCTTCGACCTTGAAAACGGAGGCTGCTGGGACAAGGCCACGGACACCTTCATCGAAAAATGCGGGGAGAACGCCATCAGGGGCTACCGCTTCTCAAAAGGCTGGGCCAAGGACCAGAAAATCTTCTTCTACGCCGAGTTCTCAAAACCTTTCTCTGCCTTCGAGGTCGTAACTAAGCCCAACAAGGACGGAGAGAACCTTCCCCTGTACGCCAGGGCTGATTTCAGCACCTTCGAGGGAGAGCAGATTCTCCTGAAGGTTGCCCTGTCACCTGTCAGCGCAGAAGGGGCTCAGGCGAATATGCTTGCAGAACTCCCTCACTGGGATTTCGACAGGACTGTCAGGGAAGCCGACAGGCTGTGGAACGCAGAACTTTCGAAAATCAAGGTCGAGACCAAGGACGAGACCGCCCTGAAAGTGTTCTACACAGCATTGTTCCACACAATGATTGCCCCCGCTACATTCTGCGACACCGACGGGACCTACCGGGGTGCAGACGGACTGATTCACGAGAACCCGGGCCACGGGACCTACACCATTTTCTCGCTTTGGGACACCTACCGCGGGGCTATGCCGCTGTACAGCATATTCCAGAAAGAAAGATATTCCGATTTCATCAACACAATGCTGAACATCTGCCAGGAGCAGGGAAAACTTCCGGTGTGGCATCTTGCAGGCTGCGAGACAGACTGCATGGTCGGCAACCCTGGCATTCCTCCCGTTGCTGATGCCATAGTGAAGGAAATCGGCGGAATCGACAACGAGAGAGCCTTCCGTGCAATGGTACAATCGGCTATGCGCCTTGACAGAGGGCAGGATCACAGGGTTAAATATGGCTACATACCAAATGACCTTTTCAGCGAATCAGTGGCCTACGACCTTGAATATGCCCTTGCCGACGGAGCCCTGGCCCTTGCTGCGGAAAAGCTCGCATCCGATGCCGAATCATCCTCGAAAGCAGCCGAGTATCTCCGGCAGGCTGAATATTTCAGAAACCGGAGCCTTTCCTACCGCCATCTTTTCGACCCTCAGCTCGGCTTCATCAGAGGAAAGGACAGCAAAGGCAACTTCCGCAAGGACTACAGCCCGTTCTCTTCCGCCCACCGTGCGGATGACTACTGCGAAGGCAACGGCTGGCAGTACACCTGGCTGGTTCCACACGACTTCAAAGGCCTTGCAGACTGTTTCGGAGGAAAAAAACAGCTCCTTGAAAAGCTCGACCAGCTCTTCACCGTGCCTTCAGTGATTGAAGGCGAGGAGACTTCCCCTGACATTTCCGGCCTCATTGGTCAATATGCCCACGGAAACGAGCCAAGCCACCACATCCTTTATTTCTACACGATGGCAGGCCAGCCATGGAAGACTGCAGACAGGGTAAGGGAAGTCCTTTCAACCCTCTATCACGCCGAGCCTGACGGACTTTCCGGAAACGAGGACGTGGGCCAGATGTCCGCCTGGTACATCCTGTCATCCCTGGGTTTCTATGAAGTGGAGCCTGCTTCGGCAAGATACTGGTTCGGAACCCCTCTGTTCGACAAGGCAACAATCCAGGTTGAAGAAGGCACTTTCACTGTAACGGCCCTTAACAACAGCGACACGAACAGGTACATCCAGAGCATCACCCTGAACGGGAAGGCCTACACAAAGGGATACATATCCCACAAGGACATAGCCGCAGGCGGAGAACTCGTGCTGACGATGGGACCTCAGCCGAAGGTGTGGTACTGCGCAAACGAGCCCACCGCCTATCTGGACAAAAGACCTGAACCTTCAAAAAGGCTTTTCAGCTCCCAGGCTGTCGAAAAAGACATCGAAAGGGTCTGCGGCCTGCTGGAGAACCCGCGTCTGAGGTGGATGTTCGCAAACTGCTACCCCAACACCCTCGACACCACAGTCCATCCGGCAAAGGATGACAACGGACAGCCTGACACCTTCGTTTACACGGGAGACATCCCGGCGATGTGGCTGCGTGACTCGGGCGCCCAGGTGTGGCCCTATCTGAGATATGTCAATGAAGATGAGAGCCTTCGCAGGATGATTGCAGGAGTAATCAACCGCCAGTTCAAGTGCATCTGCATCGACCCCTACGCCAATGCCTTCAATGTAGAGCCCATCGGAGCAGCGGACAAGAGCGACTGGCCACAGGCAGACCCTTATGTCTTCGAGAGGAAGTGGGAAATCGACTCCCATTGCTACCCTCTCCGACTTGCCTACGGGTACTGGAAGCAGAGCGGAGACACCTCCGTTTTCGGAGAGACCTGGATTGAGGCCATCGGGAAAATCCTCACCACTCTGCGCGAGCAGCAGCGCAAGGACGGGCACGGAAGCTATGTTTTCCTTCGCCGCACGGACAGGCAGCTCGACACAAAATGCGTTGTGGGAAGAGGCAATCCGGTCAAAGCCAACGGATTAATCGCATCTTCCTTCCGTCCGTCGGACGATGCCACGACATTCGAGTTCCTGATTCCTTCGAATTTTATGGCAGTTTCCTCCCTGAGGAAGGCAGCTGAGATTCTCACCGAAGTCAATTCAAGACAGGACCTTGCTGACGAATGCCTTTCACTTGCCTCCGAGGTCGAGAATGCCCTCAGGGAGAATGCCATCTTCCACCATCCGGAGTACGGCGACATCTATGCCTACGAGACTGACGGTTTCGGCAACAAATACATTATGGATGATGCCAATGTGCCTTCCCTGCTTGCCATGAGCTATCTGGGAGACGTGAAATCCGACGATCCCATCTGGCAGAACACCCGCAGGTTTGTCTGGAGCGAAGCCAATCCCTACTTCTTCCGTGGAGCAGCCGGGGAAGGAATCGGAGGACCCCACATCGGTCAGGAGGTCATCTGGCCGATGAGCATTATGATGAGGGCTTTCACCTCGACCGACGATGATGAAATCCGGGATTGCATCTGCTCCCTGATGACCACCGACGCAGGAACAGGCTTCATTCACGAATCCTTCAACAGGAATGATTCCGAAATATTTACCCGTGAGTGGTTTGCCTGGCAGAACACCCTCTTCGGGGAACTCATTCTCAAACTCATTGACGACGGCAAACTTCATATTTTGAACAATATTATATGAAATCCTCATGACCGCTAGCGCTCGCCAAAGAGAATGAAAAGTTATTT
>CAMFBM010000023.1 GCA_945948555.1 uncultured Bacteroidales bacterium
AACACATTAGCAATCAATTTGTTGGAAAAATTTCAACATTTCCTGACTATCCCTAAATTAGTTGTCTCCCTCTAATGTAATTACCCATTCATTAAGGAAGCGCTTCCTGCGTTTCAGGGTTCCCAACGCCTCAGAGTTAAACTGCCCTCAAGTCAATCACATACGGCAGTAAAGCAGAATAGGCTGAAAATCAAAAGCAAAAGAGGCTGAAAATCATTGATTTTCAGCCTCTTTTGTGCTCCCTCAGGGGCTCGAACCCTGGACCCCAACATTAAGAGTGTCGTGCTCTACCAACTGAGCTAAGGAAGCAGAATAATAATGAACTTTGTGATCCGTTTGGGGCTCGAACCCAAGACCCCAACATTAAAAGTGTTGTGCTCTACCAACTGAGCTAACGAATCAATCCGTGTCCCTTCGTCGATACCCTAAAAACGGGTGTTTCTCAAATGGGATTGCAAAGGTATGACTTTCGTCTGAAATTAGCAAATTTATTTTCAAAAATTTTCATATTCCCGGAATAATTTCACATATTCCTTATTTGCTCCGGTCCGCCTTCCGGCCGAGGTACTTCGCGATGTACATCAGAAGGACCACATTCATCAGAAGTGCATAGACGATTGCGGGAATTGCCATCTCCGGATTGTTGAAAATAAGTGGAGAGGAAGCGATTGCAATGGCCTGTGCAGCATTCTGCATACCGATTTCTATGACAATGGTCCTCTTGACTGCGGGACTGAATCCCAGAAGCCTTGACATCAGCCCTCCGAGCAGGACCGCCAGAATCAGAAGCAGACTCAGGGCTGTACCGAGAACGGTGAAATTGTTGAAAATCTCCGCAGTGTACTGAAGGAAGAAAATCAATGCGAGGAGCATCAGTGCCGGAAAGGCACAGTTTTTCAGGACTTTGTGGATTCTGCTGGAAATCTCGGGAGCGAACTGTCTGACAATCACCCCAATACCCATCGGTACGAAAATCAGTACGATGTTCTGCATCAGCAGTTTTCCGACTGGAAGATTGATTTCAAGCCCGGAATTGAGGCTCACATATTCCGCAGTGAATTTCATTATCACCGGCAGGGTGAAAAGGGTGATTATGCTGCTGATTGCAGTCAGGGTCACGGACAAGGCCACATCCCCCTTGGCAATCATTGAGAAGACATTGGAGGAACTTCCTCCCGGACAGCAGGAAATCAGCATAACTCCCATGAACCAGACCGGAGACAATTTCATCAGGTAGGCGATGGAGAATGCAAGGGCGGGCAGCAGGATTATCTGTCCGAAAGCCCCTGCGGCCACTGCCAGCGGGTTTTTCGCCATTTTCAGAAACGAGGACCTGTCCAGTTCGAGCCCGAGGGTGAACATCAGGACAATGAGTATTGGCATTACAATCCAGATTGTGTTCATGGCATAAAATGTTTTGTGGGGATTGGTGGAATCCCTTTATTTGCAGACCATTATGTCGAGTATCATTTCGTCTGTACCGGTCATTCCGACTGAACCGATGCGTCCGAGATTGTGGATGGTCTTCTCGATGTCGTCCTCGATGATTCCGTCATTGGAGGAAATGCAGACTCCGTCCATTGCCAGTACAGCCGACTGGACGGCCCCGGAGACTCCTGAAGCCACCTTCATCGCACATCCGGTTTTCGCACCGTCACAGACCATTCCGGTGATGTTTCCAATCATATTCTTTATGCAGGAGCATATTTCCCCGTATCCTCCTCCCATAAGGTAGCAGATTCCGCAGGACGAGCCGGTGGAGGCTACCACGCATCCGCAAAGGGCGGACAATTTGCCGAGGTAGCTCTTGATGTGTATCGCGACAAGGTGGCTCAGGGTCAGTGCCCGCACAATCCTCCGGTCGTCAATCCCGTTCCTCAGCGCGTAGGCAATTACCGGCATTGTTGCGGTGATTCCCTGGTTCCCACTTCCGGAGTTGCTCATCGCCGGGAGGGTGCATCCCGCCATCCTGGCATCGGATGCCGCTGCAGTAAGGGCCATTGCGTAACTCATCAGGTCATCTCCGAAGATATCCTTGTGTGACCTGCAATAGATTGTCTTTCCGACTCTCAGACCGTAATCTCCGTGCAGCCCTTCTTCCGAAAGGGCCAGATTGAGTTTCCGGGAGTCAAGTATGAAGGCTATGTTCTCAAAGTCGGTCTTGTCGGCAAATTCGAAAATCTCCTTTACCGTAAGTGTCGGGTCAGTCCCGTTCCCCGCTTCGTTCTGAAAGGCTCCTTCATTGTGGAGGTCGCTGAGCATCTTGTCGTCGAAGTAGGTCTCCACGATGTTGTCGTGGTCATCCTCGATGACAGCAGTGGCATTGTGGGCTGAACTCTCGGTGCATTTGCTGTCAACCCTGACTGCGGCCTTTACGTAAAGTTTGTGTTCAGTGTCCGCCAGGGTGACCTTGATTTTCTTCTCTTCTACAAGTGCCTTCGCCCTTGCAATAGCCCTCTCGTCGAGGTCTTCCAGAACCTCCAGCCCGTATTCCGACCTTCCGCAGACTGCTCCGAGGGCCGCCGCAATGTGAAGGCCGACCATTCCGGTTCCCGGGATGCCCACCCCCATTCCGTTCTTCAGTATGTTTCCACTGACGGCAACCTCCACCTCAAATGTGGCACAAAGCCTCCAGTCGCCTATCCTGCAGACCGGGCAGCGTTCCTCCATTATCTCAACTGCTTTTGCCACTGCCAGGGCCACGGCAATCGGCTCCGTGCACCCCAGGGCGGGTTTTACCTCTCTGTGGATCAGTCCGATTATTTCCTTTTCCCTTTCTGTCATAGGCCGAAGAATTTCAAGATTGAATCGAAAATCGCGCTCTTTCCCTCAGTGAGGGTCTCAAGAGGGAATCCCACGCAGACCGTCTTGTACCCATCCTCGGAGACATAGCCAGTCGCTGCGCTCTTGCGGGTATCCCCGTATTCCAGAAGCACCCTGCTCCGCTCGGATGAAGGTGCAATCGAATCTGCATTTCCTGCGGCATAGATGCTCCCGCAGGCATCCGAAAGATTGAAAGCCCCCTCCGGAAGTTCTCCCCCGGGGTATGCCCCGTCCGGAATGCCCACAACCTTTCCGCTTCGGGTCGCAAAGTCGGATTTCCATCTGAATCCGAGCTCATCCCGTGCGAATTTCTCTGAAGAAGCCCGGAAAGTGCTGTCAACCGGTATGGGATAGACAGTGCTCCAGATGTCTGTTCCGATTGACGAGCCGCTGACAAGAAGGCTTCCTCCTCCTGAGCAGACCTTGCGGATGGCCTGCTGCATACCCTCGGTGAACACAGTGAAGCCTGTCCTGCCACAGGTTCCTCCCAGAGGGGTGGTCGCCTGCTTCCCGCAGATGATGTCGGTCAGGGCAAATCCGCTCCAGAGTGCGGAATCCTCCTCGAAAGCCTTTGAGGAAACCGAGACGAAATCGCAGCCGGCATCAAGGAATTCCTTACCGTGAACGGACGGATAGTCGAATGTGTTGCCTGTGACTGTCTTTCCCGCCCTGTCATCGAAAGAAGCTCCGAATCCCGGGTTGTCGTCCTCCACCCACGGCAGCCCCCTCTGGAAGCGGTACATCTCGCCGATGTAGGATATGTCCTTCATGTAAGGCACTCCGCAGTCTTTTCTGAGGTCAAATCCTGCATAGGTCGGCGTGTCAAACCAGGCTGGAGCGGAAACCCTTGTGAAATTGTTGACTATCAATATTTTCTTTGCGTCTTTTCTGCCGGAGACCCCGACTGAGAGCACCTCTGAGGGGAAACTCTCGCCGCCTTCATTGAAGGCACTGACCTTGAAACTGCATATATGTCCCGGTTCAGCCTCCACTTCGGCGCAGAAACCGCCCTTCCCGTCTTCCTCCGCTTTTACGACCCGTCCCGAATCAAAGCCTCCGTCATCTTTTCTGGTATATATGATATATCCCTTCGGGACTGCCGTAGGCTCAAGGCTGTCTTCTGTAGGCCTCCACGACAGACGGACCTTCCCTCCGTCAAGGACGGCGGCAAACGAGTTGACAGGAAGCGGCTGGACTGCGTAGGGACAGCCGTAACGGTTGCTCAGATATTTCAATATCCCCTTGTAAACGGCCCTGCTCATCAGAAAACGGAACTCCGGATTAAGGCCATATCTCATATCTGCGAAATTCTGATGCGAGAGACTCTCGAACAGCATTGACGGCATTGTCGATGTTCTGCATTCCCGGTAGGCGCGGTCGGAAATCTGCCTTCTCCGCCACGACTGGTCGGCGATTGTCCTCAGGTCAGCCGTTACCTGGCTCTGCACGATGTCCGCCAGTTCGCGGGTGGTAAGCCTGTCTTCGCCGGAAGGCAGGGTCTTTAGAGACTTGTTCATCCTGGAATATATGACCAGCGTGCCTACAGTCGAGTCGTTAGGGGTGACGGTGGCGTCCGAGTGGAAGGCCAGGCAAAGATCGACGGGGATTTTCAGACCGGGGGCAGAAGGATTGACTCTTGAGCCTCCGGCAAGGTGGTTTGCCCAGTCCCCGCGGCAGAAAAGGTCGTCCCTGTAGTCGTCAGCCTGGTCGTGAAAACTGAAGATGGTTGAGTCCATACCTGCCCACTGGAGCCAGTAGCGTGCCCCCTCGGCATAGCGCGGGAGACCTGACACGCATCCTTCCGAACCCTGGGGTCCTCTGGCGATGTTGCCCATTCCTCCTCCGAACTTTACGGCATCAGCCGTGATTACGCTGCCGTTTTCAAACCGGTGTCCTTCAGGACAGGTGTTGTCGAGGATGACAGCCCCTTCGGAACCCTCCCCGAACTCGAATGTGCCGAGATATATCCAGGTCCCGCCCCCGCATTTCTGATTGACGATGAATTTTGTCTCACCTCCAAGATGCCTGACTGTGTAGGATGCTGCTGCCGTGCTGTTCGGGAGACTCTTGTATGAGACATAGACGGCATATTCATCCCGCTTGGGAATCTCGGGCCTCCAGACCGCCGTTGCCGGAGTGCCTTTCTTTGACTGGATGCACGTTGCACTCCTTGCCGTTCCCTGTCTGAACGGATTCTCGTGCCCTGTGTAATACTCCTTTGTGTCGGCAAAGCCGATGCCCGCATCCTTCCAGTTTCCCGATTCGGAATAGGATGCCTTGCCCCTGACACCTGCTCCGGGGTCGTTGTCGGCTATGACTTCAATCGGATTTACGTCTCTTTCGCGCGGCATAAAGACTCCGGCACCGGCGTTCTCCAGCATTGGCACAAGAAAGGAAATCACGAATGATGAGGTGAACAGATCCTCCACGGTCATGAAAAGCGTAGGTCTCTGCCACCTCCATCTGTCGAGGTTCACGTCGTAGAATCTTCCGTGGCTTGCCCAAAGGGCAATGTTGCGGCCGTCAAGCCCTTTGGGATACTCCGGCCTGTCCGTCCTTCCGACCACTTTCAGCCCTGCGGGGTTCTTTGTCTTGTGGCGTGCGGAGGATGGAAGTCCGTTGTAGTCGAGCGGATCGATTGCCAGTGTCTGGAGACGGTCACGCCTTGCATAGATTTCTCCAAGCCTGTAGGAGGAATACTCTTCGGGAAAACAGGATTTCAGTTCGCTTCTGAACCATTTGATGTCCTCCGGTCTCCACGGATAGTCACACAGACTCTCCGTGAAGTAGAAATCAAGCATCCCGCCCCTTTTCATCACCGATTTGAGTGTCAGTGTGGTGCGTACTCCGGTGCGAGCCTCTGTCCTGACACTCATTGTGTCGCAGACAGGCTTGAATGCCTCCATCGTCCTTCCCTGTCCGTGTGCCGCGAGGCATCCCAGAACAAGCAGAAGCGTAAAAGATATTTTCAGCAGAATCCGTTTCATGTCAGTGTCACCATTTTCTTGAGAGGGCTCCGTAGATCAGGGTCAGGACAGAGCCGGTGAAGATTCCCAGGCAGTCCGCCCTGAAATCATATATGTCAGATTCCCTGTAGCCTGTCGTTGCCTGAATCAGTTCGGTCGCCCCTGCAATCACGGTTCCTGCCATAACTATGCACAACAGGAAGAGTATCATTCTGCGGGGCTCGCCTTTGGATGTGTGGAGGGCAAGTGCAGTGAGGATAGGGTAGGGGAGGAACATCAGGAAATGCGCCACCTTGTCCTGAGGTATTCCCCAGAAAGTCGAAGGAAGGTTGATGCCTCCGTCGAACCTGCAGAAGCAAAGAATGCCGACGGCTATGAAGTAAAGTCCAAGGATTACTTTCGGAAGAATCTTTTTCGCCTTCATTCCTGTCAGAAAATAAGTTTTCCGAAAAACTCCGGCCTGTGGAAATCCGGAGACGGCACCTCGACAGGATTCCAGCTTGTGAAGTGAGGATGTGCCGAGAGGTCAGCGCATTTGTAGAAATTCGCCCTGAGTTCCGAAGGCAGATTCTCACAGTCGATTCCGAGCAGGTCCATCGGGATGCAAAGCCCTTCGCTCCATCCGAAAATCTTTCCGTTGAGTTCCCTCTGTTTGCGCGGAAGGGTGGTGAATCTTTTGATCCTAGAGAGCTGGTCGGCAGTGAAATGCGCAGCGTCGTGCCTTCCGGTGCGTTTTGCCGCCAGGAGGGTCCCGATGCAGTTGAGTTCGAAATTGTAGTAGGTCCCGTCAGCAGGGTCGGCCACGAAAAATTCGCAGCAGCTGTCCTTCCAGACCGGTCCGTTGTCCTCAAGCGCACAGGCCCTCAGGTCCAGGCTCCTGACATGGTAGAGCACAGCGATGTGGGTGCTGCTCCTTGCGATGCTGAAAGCCACGTCAGGCATATAGGGATATTCATCCGGCCAGTTGACAGTGTCGATATATCCTTTGGCACCCCCTATCTCCATTGCGAGGTCCAACTCATTGTAATCCAGGGTTTCAAGGCCTTCGATGAAAGGTATTTTCAATGTTTTCATATTTTTCGGTATATTCACTATTCTGTACACGATATATTTACCATTCCGTCAACGGTATATTTACTATTCCGTCAACGGTATATTTACTATTCCGCACACAGGTCAGAGAGCCTGCATGTCGTTGAGCTTCTTGTAGTAACCGTTCAGGGCAATGAGCTCCTCGTGCCTTCCCCTCTCGACAATCACACCGTCCTGCATCACGCAGATTTCATCGGCATTTTTGATGGTGGAGAGCCTGTGCGCGATTGCAATGGTGGTACGTGTAGATGTGAGCCTGTCAAGTGCTTCCTGAACCAGTCTTTCCGATTCGGTGTCAAGAGCCGAGGTAGCCTCGTCGAGAATCAGAATCGGAGGATTCTTGAGAATGGCCCTCGCGATGCTGATTCGCTGCCTCTGTCCTCCGGAGAGTTTGCCTCCACGGTCTCCTATGTTGGTCTGATAGCCTTCCTCCTTCTCCATTATGAAGTCGTGGGCGTTTGCGATTTTTGCCGCTTCAACCACCTGTTCCATCGTGGCGTTCTCCACTCCGAAGGCTATGTTGTTGAAAATTGTGTCATTGAACAGTATGGCTTCCTGGTTTACATTCCCGATGAGGCCCCTGAGTGAACTGATTTTCAGGTCTTTGAGGTCAGTTCCGTCAATGGTGATGTTTCCGAGTGAAGTGTCCCTGTACCGTGGAATCAGGTCCACCAGAGTGGATTTTCCCGAACCGGACTGTCCCACAAGGGCAACGGTTTTGCCTTTCGGAACGGTGAGGTTGATGTTGTGGAGCACTTCCTTTCCGTCCTCATAACTGAATGACACATTGTTGAATATGATCTTGTCCTCAAAGGATTTGATCTCCCTGGCATCCTTTTTCTCGACAATCGGATTCTCCGCCTTCATGATTTTGTCAACCCTTTCCATTGAGGCCAGTCCGCGCGGGATGTTGTAGCCGGCCCTGGCAAGTTCCTTCAAAGGATTGAGTACACTGTAGAGAATTACCATAAAGAAGATGAATGTCGGGGCGTCAATAGGCGAACTGTTCCCGAGAATAAGCGTGCCTCCGAACCAGAGCACAATCATAATCATTATGGTTCCGAGAAATTCGCTGACCGGATGTGCAAGAGCCTGGCGGATAGCAACTTTTGATGTTGCCTTCTTCAACTCGTTGCTGGTTTTCAGGAACCTCTCCTTCATCCTGTCCTCGGCATTGAAAGCCTTGATGATGCGCAGTCCGCCGAGTGTCTCCTCCAGCTGTGACATGGTGTCACTCCATTTCGACTGAGCCTCAAGCGATTCCCTCTTGAGTTTCTTTCCGACGGCGCTGATTGCCCAAGCCATTACCGGAACCACCAGAATGGTGAACAGGGTGAGCTGCCAGCTGGTTACAAGCAGGGTGGCGAAGTAGAAGACAATCAGAATCGGATTCTTGATGAGCATATCCAGGGAACTTGTTATGGAATATTCGATTTCTCCCACGTCACCGCTCATCCTGGCGATGATGTCACCCTTGCGCTCCTGTGAGAAGAATCCCAGGGGAAGGCTCATCATTTTGTTGTAAACCTGTGTCCTGATGTCTCTTACGATACCCGTCCTCAGCGGGACCATAATGGCGGAGGACCCGAAATAGCACCCTGTCTTAAGAAGGGTCATCACACCGAAGAAGCCCCCCAGCAGAAGAAGTGTGTTGGAAGCTCCGTATTTCCCGATGACGACCGTGACATAGTAGTACATATTGTTCACCAGGATGTCCTTCATTCCCATATCTGCGCTGTCCCATGGAACGAACTGGTAAACGGTCGAGTCAAGCTCGAAAAGTATCTGGAGAATAGGGATAATCAGGGAAAATGAGAAAATATTGAAAATGGCGGAAAATATGTTGAGTATCACCGCTCCTCCGAGATATCCCGTATATGGCGCTACATAGCGCTTCATCATTTGTAAAAATTCCTTCATTCGTCTTTTCTGAAAAATTTCAGCATCATTGTCGTACTATTTCAGGTCTGTATCCCTGAATTCCGGGTGATTCATCACCTTTTCAATGATATGATGCATATCGTAATATTTGTATTCGGCTAGTCTTCCTCCAAAAATTGTGTTTTCTTCTTTGTCAGCGAGTTCTTTATATTTTAGATACAAATTCGTGTTTTTTTCGTCATTGATTGGGTAATATGGCTCACTCCCGTCTGTCCATTCCGTCGAATATTCCTTTGATATTACGGTACCGCTCTGTTTCCCGAACTCAAAATGCTTGTGCTCAATGATTCTGGTGTAGGGAGTCTCTGAGTCAGTGTAATTCATTACGGCTACTCCCTGGTGATTCTCCTCTTCTAGATATTCGGTCTCAAAGCGGACTGTCCTGTATTCAAGCTTTCCGAAACGGTAACCGAAATATCTGTCAACCGGCCCGGTGAATACGGTCTTGCCGGCAATTGATTCAAAGTAATCCCTGTTCTCAAACCAGTCTGTACCGGTAAGCACTTCAGAGCCTTCCAACATCCTGTCAATGAGTTTGTTGTACCCCCCGACAGGAATTCCCTGCCAGGTGTCGTTGAAATAGTTGTTGTCGAATGTGAATCTGACAGGAAGCCTTTTTATGATGGATGCGGGCAATTCGGTGCATTTGCGTCCCCATTGTTTCTGTGTATATCCTTTTATCAGAATTTCGTAGATGTCGTTTCCAACAAGGGAGATTGCCTGTTCCTCCAGATTTGCAGGCTGCTTTATCCCGGCTGCTTCGCGCTGACTCCTGATTTTCTCCTGTGCCTGCTGCGGAGTGACCACTCCCCAAAGTTCGTGAAAGGTATTCATATTGAAAGGCAGGTTGAACAGCCTTCCCTTGTAGTTGGCTACCGGAGAATTGATGTAATTGTTGAACTCCGTTAGGGATGTCACAAAATTCCACACCTCGCGGTTTGAAGTGTGGAAGATATGTGCCCCATATTTGTGTACATTTATACCTTCTATGTTTTCACAATGCAGATTTCCCCCAGTGTGCTCCCTTTTGTCAACCACAAGACACCGGCGGCCTTTCCTGGTCGCGAAATAAGCGAAGCAGCATCCGAACAATCCGGCACCTACAATGACATAATCATATTTCTTCATCTTTTTCTCAGATTTGATTCGAAAAATAGTAAATCCATGGAGCATATGCTACAAGACGACACCTGTTAATCCTGCTCCAGGAAAAATATTCCCTTGTCACCTCACCCCTTTCGATCAAGGCTTTCGCCTCTTCCGACCATTTGCGGATAAATTGTCTCTTTAGTGGAAAAGAAAGCCGTTTGTAATTCCATTTGTATGAAGCGAATGCCCTCAGGGCCATTACCCCTTTCAACTCCTCGTCGAGACCCCGCTCTTCTGCAAACCGTCTGATTTCTGCTTCTTCATCACAGACGCAATAGACTTTTCCGGGAGAGGACACTGAGGAATTTCCGTTGATGCGGTAATTGTGAAGTGTTTCCGGTACCACCATCATTTTGCGGGCACAGGCGTAGGTTTTGAAAGCAAAGGACGCATCCTGGTAACTTGCTCCAGGGGTTTCCAGGAAGCGTATGCCGTTGTCATTCAGGAAATCGCGTTTGTATATCCCAGCCCAAATGGAAGGTGTGATGAAAAAAATGGATTTACGGTCCATAGGGCAGAAAACCTCACCGCATTCAAATGCGCCATCCTTCCTTCCGTCAACAATCTTTTCAGAATGTTTCAGCTCATTGAATTCCCTGTAAAGACACCGTGCGTAGTCAAGGTCGTAGGCTTCGGCTGCTTTGAACAGTGTTTCCATCATCCGAGGTTCGATATAGTCGTCAGACTCGACGATGCCTATGTATTTGCCGGTGGCCTTCTCAATCCCGATGTTCATTGTCGCCCCATATCCGGAATTTGTCTTGTCAACTATGACAATCCTCGGGTCACGTTTACCATATTCCTCAAGTATTTCCAGTGTTCCGTCATTTGAACCGTCATTCAGGCAGATTATTTCCAAATCCTCCAAAGTTTGGTTAATGATGGAATCTAGACATTCCCTGAGATATTTTTCAACATTATAACAGGGAACAAGGACTGAGATTGCCGCTTGTTCATTCATATAGTTCATATTTTTGCCAAAGATAGGAATTATAATCAATATTTTGAAAAAGGATTGGGAGTTGCTCTTATATGTCGGATTCCAGCTGTGACAGAATCTTTCTTGCCGTTGCTTCCTGCTCTTGTTGTGCACGCAGGCGTTTCTTTCCGAACAACCGTTTCATCAACTTGTTGTAATGCCGTTCAGAAAAAATTACCAAGCCGCAGGTTTCTTCATCAGCGTGAATCCGAACAGACGTACGATTTTGAATGGCATGTAGTCGTAAGATTCGTACTTGATTGCAAAGAGGAATTCCATTGCAAGTTTGAGATAGCGGGTCAGATTGGAAATATAGAATATGAGAGTTCCGTGTAGGATCTTACAATTTACATTCCTCTTCAGAACATCATTCCGGGCATACATATCTTCAGCCAACTGTATAACGTGAGGAAGAGTTTCGTCATCGGCATAGCATATTGCAAAATTGTAAGACTGGATGAAGAGAATAGGTTCAACCTTGCTCCTGATTTCATCAGAACAATGCTTTCCCATAAAATCAGAAACCGCCTGGAATGCTCTCAGATGGTCAATTGAATATGGGGTTCTGAGAAAAGTCTGGGCCATTGTAGAACCTTCCCTGCGAAGATAGATGTAAAGGGGACGGCTGATGCAGAAGATATTGTCGGACACCAGCAGATACTCCTTTGAGAACTGAAAGTCCTCATAACGTATTTTTTCAAAACGGATTCCGTATTTTTCGATGATGTCCCTTCTAAAGAATTTGTTGCTTACGGAACCGTCAGCGGTAATGATTGTTTTACTGTCCAGTTTGCACAGTCCGTCACGGGTTACGGTATAGTACTTATGGTCTTGTTTTCTGGTTGGAGTACCATCCTCATACACAACTTTTATGGAAAAATGGACCAGATCCGGATTCTGTCCAAATGCTTTGGCAACAGTCTCATACGCGTCAGGTACAAGCAAATCGTCAGAGTCCGGGAAGGTAATCCATTCGGAAGTCGCAACCTCCAGACCGGCATTCCTGGCTGCACCCTGGCCGGCATTCTCCTGATTGATGATGCGGATACGGGAATCTTCAGCAGCGAGCCTTTCAAGAATTGATAGTGAGGAATCCGTGGAACCGTCGTTTACACAGATTATTTCAAGGTTAGTATAGGTCTGGTTCATCACGCTTCTCAAGGAAGCCTCTAGATATTTTTCAGTATTGTAAACCGGAATGATAACAGAAATCTTCTCTGAACAGTTCATCATATTTATTACATATAAATCTTTTACAAGATGCAATATTTCCCTCACAGGTTGCATCTAATAGGTAATTATGCTAATTTTGTGACCCATTTCGATTTTGCTACGAAAATACGACAAATAATCCATAATATGACACAAATAGCCGAAAATCCCGGAAATACACAGAGAACCCCTGCCGTATCCATTTTAGTGCCTTGTTACAATGTTGAGAAATATCTTCCACAGTGTCTTGATTCCATCATTAACCAGACTCTGGAAGACATTGAAATCATTTGTCTTAATGACGGCAGCAAGGACGGAACGTTGGACATAATAAGGGATTACGCGGAGCGGGACGGAAGGATAGTTGTTGTGGATAAGCCAAATTCCGGTTACGGTGCCACTATGAACAAGGGGCTTGATGTGGCAAGAGGAAAATACATAGGCATCGTGGAGTCAGACGACTTCATTGAACCGGATATGTTCAAACGTTTGTATGAGACTGCTGAGGAATATAATCTGGACCTCGCAAGATGCCTCAATACCGAATACAACGAATTGACAGGCAAGAAGGAATATTCCAACTTCGAGTCAATCGGGCTATACAAATGCAACGAGGTATTCAAACCTAGGGAGCAGAAATACATATTCTATATCCAGCCGTCCATCTGGGACGGACTTTATCGAAAAAATCTTCTTGATGACAACGGCATACGCTTCCTGGAAACACCGGGAGCAAGTTTCCAGGACACCTCTTTTGCATTCAAGGTTTATTCTGTAGCTCAGCGTGTGATGGTCATAAGGGAATTCCTGCACAATTATCGTATCAACGAGGGGTCTTCGGTTTCTTCCACAGGCAAAGTGTTCTGTGTTTGTGAAGAAGAGGCTGAAATCCGCAGATTTGCCAGGGAACAAGGGATCTATGATGATTTGAAGGGAGTGATGGCAGTGAGGGCCTTCGGCTGCTATAAGTGGAACTACAATCGATTGACTTCCAAATATAAGAGGGAATTTATCCTCCATTTTTCAAAAGAAGTAAGACAATGGATTGCCGATGGGGTGGTGAACAGGAAATGGTTTTCTTTAGGACGGTTGATTCGGTTGAATCTCATCGCCTATTGTCCCCGTATATTTTATTTTACAAAAAAAATCTGACGGGATGGTTTCACCCCACTGACTCAAAAGGACTGTCGAAGTCCTTCAGGAGAGGATGTCTCGTGTCCTTTTCTGAGAGTATTGCCTCCTCGGTGGAAATCCTCCAGTCGATTCCGAGAGAGTCATCCAGAATGCTGATTCCTCCGTCCGCCTCCGGATGGTAAAACTCGTCGCATTTGTACTGGAACACCGCAGTGTCCGAGAGCACGACAAATCCGTGGGCAAATCCTTTCGGAATGAAGAACTGCCTGTGGTTCTCTTCGGTCAGCTCCACTGCCACGTGCTTTCCGTAAGTGGGTGAGCCCTTGCGGATGTCCACAGCTACATCCAGGACGGCACCCCTGACGCAGCGAACAAGTTTACTTTGGGTAAAAGGCGGCCTTTGGAAATGCAGTCCGCGCATCACCCCGAAGGATGACATAGACTCGTTGTCCTGAACAAAATGCACCGTATGCCCGAGCAGCGGTGCGGCCTTCCGGTCAAATTCCCTCTGGGAAAAGCTCTCGAAAAAATATCCCCTCGCGTCCCTGAAGACCTTGGGCTCCAGAATCAGAACCCCTTCTATATCAGTTTTTAATATTTCCATATTTACCTATTGTCATACATCTCACTGTAGTACTTCATATACTCCCCTGAAGTAATCTCATCCACCCACTCCTGATTCTCAAGGTACCACCTCACTGTCTTCTCAATGCCTTCCTCAAACTGGAGCGAAGGCTCCCAGCCAAGTTCCTTCTGGAGTTTGGTGGAGTCGATGGCATAGCGGGCATCGTGCCCCGGACGGTCAGTGACAAAGGTGATGAGGTCAAGGTCCTCTCCTTCAGCACGGCCTAGCAACCTGTCAACCGTGTTGATGACAACCTTGATGATGTCGATGTTCTTCCACTCGTTGAAACCGCCGATGTTGTAGGTCTGGGCCACCTTCCCGTTGTGGAAAATCGTGTCGATTGCCCTGGCGTGGTCCTCCACGTAGAGCCAGTCGCGGACATTCTGCCCGCGGCCATAGACGGGGAGAGGCTTGCGGTTGCGTATGTTGTTGATGAACAGCGGGATGAGTTTTTCCGGGAACTGGTAGGGACCGTAGTTGTTGGAGCAGTTTGTCACGATTGTCGGCATCCCGTAGGTGTCGTGGAAAGCCCTGACGAAGTGGTCGGACGATGCCTTTGATGCGGAATAGGGACTATGCGGAGCATACTTTGTGGTCTCGTAGAAGAAATCGTCCCCGTAGGCGAGATGGTGTTTCCCCGAGGATGCCTTCGTGGAGAAGGGCGGCTCGATTCCTTCCGGATGGTTCATCGACAGGGCACCATAGACCTCATCGGTGGAAATGTGGTAGAAACGCTTCCCCTCGTATTTCTCAGGAAGGCTCTCCCAGTGGAGCTTTGCGGCCTGGAGGAGTGACAGTGTGCCCATCACGTTTGTGCGGGCGAAGGTGAACGGATCCTTGATGGAACGGTCCACGTGGCTCTCTGCGGCAAGGTGGATGATTCCGTCAACATTCTCCTCCCTGAACAGTGTAAGCACTGCATCGAAGTCACAGATGTCCATCTTTACGAATCTGTAGTTCGGTCTGTCCTCGATGTCCTTGAGATTGGCAAGGTTGCCGGCGTAGGTCAGCTTGTCCAGGTTGATGATTCTGCAGTCGGGGTATTTGTTTACAAAAAGGCGTACAACATGGGATCCGATGAATCCGGCACCTCCGGTTATGACTATTGTCTTCATTTGCCAGTCAGATTTTTTATGCATATTTGAAGCGAATCGGTCCAGTAGGGGATTGTCAGACCGAAGGTTCTTTTGATTTTTGTCTTGTCAAGAACGCTGTAGGAAGGCCTTGTGACGGGGCTCGGGAACTCCGAAGAGTGGCAGGGCCTGATGTCGCAGGAAGTGTTTCCCGCGTACTGCGCAATCATCTTCGTGAAATCGAACCAGGAGCAGACCCCCTCGTTGGAATAGTGGTAGATTCCCTCCACAGGATTCCTGAGGATGACTGCAATCGCCTTTGCAAGGTCGAGGGCATAGGTCGGTGTGCCGCACTGGTCGAAAACTACGTTCAATTCGCTTTTTGTGGCGGTCAGATTCATCATTGTCTTGCAGAAATTCCTTCCGAACTCGCTGTAAAGCCAGGCCGTGCGGATTATTACATATTTCGCTCCCGATTCAATGATCTTTCTTTCCCCGTTGAGCTTGGTCAATCCGTAAACGCCTGTGGGAGTCCCCTCCCGGTCTTCCGTGCAAGGGGTGTTGTAGGGCTCTTTCCCGAAGACATAGTCGGTGGAAATGTGCACCAGCAGTCCCCCTGTCTCCTGCATAGCCTTCGCGAGATTTTCCGGGGCATCGGCATTGAGGCGCTCCGCCAGTTCAAAATTGCTCTCGGCTGCATCCACATTGGTGTAGGCGGCGCAGTTAACGATGGCATCCACATTGTTTTCCGAAACGATTCTCCTGACAGCCTCGATGTCGGTAATGTCAAGGATGACCGTCTGCTGCCCCTCGGTCCCAATCACATCTGTAAAGATCCAGTTGTCAGTGCTTTCCCTGCTGACAATTCTCATCTCATTGCCAAGCTGTCCGTTGGCTCCGGTCACAAGAATGTTCATATCAGTCAAGATTAGGGCTTCCGGTCTGTTTGACTTCCTCAATCACTTTGAGAAGGTACTGCCCGTACTGGTTCTTGAGCATCGGCTTTGCCAGTTCCCTCATCCTTTGCTCGTCAATCCAGCCCTGCCTGTAGGCGATTTCTTCCAGGCAGGCTACCTTAAGACCCTGCCTTTTTTCAAGGACTTCAATGTAGGTGGATGCCTCAGAAAGTGATTCGTGTGTACCTGTGTCGAGCCAAGCGAACCCGCGCCCGAATGTCTGGACCTTCAATTCCCCGTCTTCAAAGAATCTCTGGTTGACCGTTGTGATTTCATATTCACCGCGTGCCGAAGGTTTGATTGAAGAAGCAATGTCCACAACCTTGTTCGGATAGAAGTACAGACCTACGACCGCGTAGTTTGACTTCGGGTGCTCAGGCTTTTCCTCGATTGACAGACAGTTGCCGCTCTTGTCGAATTCCGCCACCCCATAGCGCTGCGGATCGCTGACCCAGTAGCCGAACACGGTGGCCTTCTTTTCTACCTCAGCCGTTTTGACCGCATCCCTGAGCATTCTTCCGAGCCCAGCCCCGTGGAAGATGTTGTCTCCGAGGACAAGGCAGACTGAGTCTTCCCCGATGAAATCCTTTCCGATGGTGAAAGCCTGTGCAAGTCCGTCGGGAGAAGGTTGTTCGGCATATTCGAAGTGCACTCCATAGTCGGAACCGTCACCGAGGAGACGCTTGAAACCGGGTAGGTCGAACGGAGTCGAGATGATGAGGATGTCACGTATTCCGGCTGTCATCAGGACACTGATGGGATAGTATACCATCGGTTTGTCGTAAATCGGCATCAGCTGTTTGCTGATTCCTTTGGTGATGGGATATAGCCGGGTTCCTGAGCCTCCGGCAAGTACAATACCTTTCATATATAAAATATATATTTATAATATGTTCTATATAAAATATACAAACCTCTAATATATCATCTTTTCCGATACCGTCAAATCTTTCTTCCAAATCCGTGCCTTTTTCACAACATCCTTTCTATCCAGTGGAAAATGAGAATCGTGCGGCGGCGGAGCACGTCGTAGTTCAGGGTGCGGGGGCTGTCGTAGGTCTTGTTGTTGTTCATTGTGATTCCGGAAGTGAACAGTACTGACGGAATCCGGTGGTCCACAAAGACCTGCTGGTCGGAGAGCCTGTAGAAGATTTTCGTGAAGTTTGCGCTTCCGTAATAGGTGTGAGAGAGTTCCAGGTCGGTGGAATAGAGCCTGTTGCAGACTGACAACCAGTCTTTGTTGTTCTCGCTGACGGTTCCTCCGTCCAACATTATGAGGTAGTCCGGCCTTCCGGATGCCAGGGGGGAGAGGCTGGAGCCGATCTGGTCGATGTTTATCATCATCCGGATGTTTCCGGGCCTGATTGTCTGTCCGTTGACAGGGTCTTTCAGGAGTCCTGAGTTGATGCGCCTGAAGAGTTCCTCCGACCCCGCCTTGCTCAGGCAGTTCGCGTCGAATGCCACGAAAATCACGCTTGAATCGTACACTTTCCCGAGAACCTTCATACTCGAGAACATATCAGCGATGCTGCACAGGGCTGCCGTTCCGGAGGCATTGCTGTCAGCTCCCGGGTAGAGATGCCCGTCCAATGTGCCGAGGTTGTCGAAATGCGCTCCCACGATGATGTAGGATTTTGGAGGCCTTTTCAATGAGCCCGGAATCATTCCGATGATGTTGTGTCCTGTCCTGATGTTGTCTGCCGTCTGGAATGACTGTGAATAGGACCCGTCAAAGGGAAGCAGTCCCGCCTTTCTGAAAATCCTCAAAATCTCGAATGCCGCCTCAGTGCCTCCCCTTGTTCCGCAGGCCCTGCCTTCGCAAAGACTGTCACTCAGGAACTCCACCCGGCGGCGCATCTTTGTTTCCCAGACCATATTCTGTGCAGCCTTGTCCGAATGGGAGTCAAACCCCGGGACGGCGCCCTCCGAAATGATGCCGGCCAAAAGGAGGAAGGCGCAAAAAAGAGTTTTTTTCAAGAAATATTTCAGATTAGGCATAATAAATGTGTATCTTTGTCGGATTTTGAGGCAAAAATGCCGACAAAAATAGGGAAATTTGGGAAAGAAAACAAAATACACGGCATATATCATCCTGTTGATGTTCCTGTCATTTCTGACCGGAGGGAAGGCTTTTGCACAGTATGACAAGGATGTCTTCTTCGGGAGGGGCAGAATGGCTCTTGCCGACGGGAAGTATGCCACGGCAATCGAGAATTTCAACGTCCTCTCCCGGCTCGACACCACCGACTACTGGACATTCTTCTTCAGGGGAATTGCGAAATACAACCTTGGAGACCTCAGGGGTGCGCATCAGGATTTCAACACCTCGGTCCGTCTGAATCCGGTTTTCACTTCCGGATACCATTACAGGGCAATCACTCTGAGCCGGTTCGGAAAATATGACGAGGCTCTTGCGGATTTCCAGAAGGCGATTGACCTGCGTCCCGGATTTGTGGGATTGTATTTCAGCAGGGGGGTCACCTACTTCCTTGCCCAGCAGTTCAGCCTTGCCGTCAGGGATTTTGACAGGTACATCAGGAAAGAGCCGAAGGACCCGGCGGCCTATCTCAACAGGGGAGCCTCCTATCTTTTCCTCGGGGACACAACAAAGGCCCTGACCGACTACAACAAGGCGATTAAACTGGACCGTTTCGATCCCGAGGGTTACATCCGCAGGGGCCGTCTCTTTGCATCTTCCGGCAATTATTCCGATGCCATCGCCGACCTTGACAAGGCTGTCTCCCTTGACTCAACCAACACGTTTGCCTACTTTAACCGTGCCATAATGCTCTATGAACAAAAGAATTATATGGCAGCGATGGATGACTTGAACCGTGTGCTCAAGACAGAACCGGGCAATGCGCTGACCCTTTACAACAGAGGTCTTATCAGGGCACAGGTGGGGGATTACGAGAATGCCCTTTCCGATCTGGACAGGGTGATTGACATCAATCCGCGCAATGTCCTTGCCTATTTCAACAGGGCTTCGGTGTTCATCGAAATGAATCGTTTCCAGGATGCACTCGAAGACTATGACACTGCAATCGGTCTGTACCCGGATTTTGCGAAGGCATATATGAACAGGTCTTACGTCAAGAATATGCTCGGGGACAAGGCCGGCTCAAAGGAAGATTACAGCATTGCCCAAAACAAGGTAGCGGAGTACCGTTCAAAGAATGTCGAGGACGCAGAGTCATTTGCCGACACGACTAAGAAATACAGTTCCCTGCTGGCTCTTGACGCGGAGTTCGCAAAGAAGGATTTTGACGACGAGCTCCTTCAGCACAGGGACATCGACATCAGGCTGAAACCGCTCTACCGTTTTGTGCTGAGTGCGGAAAGACCGGACACGAGATATGCCCTCTCAAGGAGTTTCGAGCACCCTCTCCTTTCAAGGTTCTTCGCTTCGACGGCCGTTCCAGTTTCCATTGACACCAGGCAGGGAAGCGTTCCGGAGGGGACGGAGGAGAAAATCTACAGTTCGGATGCCCTTGATGCCAGGGCGGATTTCCTGAAGGCTTTGTGGGAGGCTGAGGGTAAGAAGTTCAATTCCGCATTGGCCTATTACGACAGGGCCGTCGGGTCAGCTGTGGACACGGTGTCTGCCGGGAATGCCGGTGTGGAGGCGATGTACGGAGGTTTCTATCTGATGAACAGAGGAGTGCTCAGGGCAGATATGATCGACTTTATGTCCTCTATTGAGAACAATGTCTCCGTGCTGACTATGGACGACACGAAGACCACCCGTGCGAGGGTCAAGGACAGGGTCACCCAGCAATATGACTATTCCCAGGCGATTGACGACCTTGAGGCTGCTGCCCTTGCCGCTCCGGGGATTCCTTATATCCATTTTGACCTTGGAAACCTCTACTGCCTTGCCTCCGACCATGTCAGGTCAATTGTAAACTATGACAGGGCGATAGAATTGTATCCATATATGGGTGATGCCTACTACAACAGGGGACTCGTGCTGATTTACCTGAAAGACAAGGAGAAAGGTTGCATAGACCTGTCGCGTGCCGGAGAGCTCGGCGTGAGCGAGGCCTACGGAGTAATCAAGAAATATTGTGAAGAGGACAAGTGATGGTCAGGTTTATGAGTTTTTCAAGCGGGAGCTGCGGCAACTGCTATTATCTTGGGGACGGTAAGAGGGGAGTCCTGATTGATGCTGGAGTAAGTCTGAGAAGTCTGAAACGCAGTCTTGCTGCCGAAGGACTGTCATTTGACTCATTCGGATGCATTCTTGTGACTCACGACCATCTCGACCACATCCGGCATCTTGGAGCATATTGCAGGAAACTGCACAAGCCGGTCTATGCCACCAGAATGCTCCACAATGCCCTCGCGCACCATTCTTTCACCGCTTCTGACATCGGCTCCTGCAGGAAGTATCTTGAGGAGGATTCCTGGAATGAGATCGGGGATTTCCTTGTCCATTGCTTCGAGGTTCCTCACGACGCAACCCAGACCCTCGGGTTCGCCATTTGTTTTGAAGGACACAAGTTTGTGATAATGACTGACATAGGGAAGATGACGGAAGAGGCTCTCGGGTTTGCCTCAAAAGCTGACACTGTCGTAATCGAGTCCAACTATGATGTGGATATGCTTCTTGGAGGGTCATACGCCCATCTTCTGAAGATGAGAATCTCCGAGGGACACGGACATCTCAGCAACGATGAATGTGCGGAGGCCATCAGCCGGTTCATTCATCCGGGTCTGAAGAACATCTTCCTTTGCCACTTGAGCGCGAACAACAATACTCCGAAACTGGCATACGACTGCTCTGCCCGCGTCATAGAGAAAGGGACGAGCCTGCGGTGCCTCCCGCGCTCGACCCCTTCGCCGCTTTTCCTCCTCTAAGTTTTTATACCATCAGTCAACCGGCTATTTCTACCATCAGCCAACCCGCTATTTGCACCATCGATCAAGCCAGTCGAAATACTGGCGATGCCAGAACAGTGCATTCTGAGGCTTGAGAATCCAGTGGTTCTCATCCGGGAAGATCAGAAGTTTTGAAGGCACGCCCATCAGCTGTGCTGCATTGTAGGCGGCCATTCCTTCGTCAACAGGCACTCTGAAATCCATTCCGCCGTGAATCACGAGAATCGGTGTGTGCCAGTTCCTGACAAGTTTGTGAGGAGAGTTGGCATAGTGGCGCACCGCCTCCGGCTTTGAACTCCATGGCGATCCGCTCTGCCTGATTCCTCCGAATGTCACACCGTCCCCTGCAGGTCCGACAGGGCAGTCCTCAGTCCCCACCTTTTCATCGAAAAGACATTCATCCGGAATGCCTCCGTTGTCCCAGTTCGGGAACCACATCTCCTCGGTAGTCAGGTACATATGCTCCTCGTTGAAAATCCCGGCGTGTGCGATGAAGGCATCGTAGGTGTTCCCGTGGACTCCGCAGAGGTAGTAGGCCGAGTAGCCTCCGTAACTTGCCCCGCAGGCCGCCATTTTCCCGATGTAGGGCTCAGCCTTCAGGTCTTTTGCCGCACTCAGGTAATCCTGCATGTTCAGTCCGCAGTAGTCACCTGAAATCTGTTCGGTCCATTCCTGGCCGAATGCCGTTGTGCCCCTCCTGTTCGGAAGGATGACGACATAGCCCTGGTCGGCCATCAGCCTGTAGTTCCACCTGTATGACCATCCCTGACTCAAGGTGCCCTGAGGCCCTCCGAGGAGGATCTCTATTGCAGGGTATTTCTTTGTTCTGTCAAAATCGGAAGGATAGATTACCCAGGTGAGCATCTCCTTTTGGTCAACTGTCCTGACCATCCTGGCCTCCGTGTGTGGTTCTCTGAGCTGCGAGAGGATGTGAGCGTTCTCGCAGGTCACCTGCTCCGGCTTCCCTCCGGTCACGTTCACAAGTTCGGTCGGGAAGTTCATACTGCACCAGGAAGTGTGGAGAACCGTCTTTCCCTCAGGAGTTTCCGAAAATGCGAAAGGAGTGTCGAAGTCGTACCACAGATCCTCGCCTGTCACCCTTTCAACGGTCCATCCGTTTTCCCCGAGGGATGCCTTGTAGATGGCCTGGAGCCCTTCAGTCAAGGCGTTGAAATAGATTTCACCGGGTCCGTTCCAGACAGGTGAGGCAGCATTGTACCTGAATCCGGATGTGATTTCCGTGATTTTCCCGAGCCATTCCCCTGAGGACATCTTTTCGGCATTGATTTCTGCAATCATAAGCCTTTGGCGGTCAGCCTCGTAGCCATTTCTTGCCATACTGATCCAGCAGATACTGCTCCCGTCAGGTGACCAGACCGGGTCCGTGTCGTAGCCCCCGTCCATCGGAATCCTGACTGTCCCTCCGGTCTCGATACTGTGGATGTATATCTCTGTGTCAGTGGAGAATGCGTATTTCTTCCCGCTCTCTTTCTTGCAGGAATAGGCGATGAACCTGCCGTCAGGACTCCAGCTCAGCTGCTCCAGTCCCCCGAAAGGCTCAATCGGAAGTTCAAAGGCCTCCTCTCCGGCTCCGAGGATGTCCAGGGAATTTTCAGGGGTGATTTTCCCTTTCTTCGGGAATTTCGCAGTAAAGGTGTGCGGAATTTCCTTTACCCAATGATCCCAGTGCCTGTACATAAGATCGTCTGTGCAGATGGCATCCGCCTTCGGAAGGTCTCCGTAGATGTCGGAAGGAGCCTGAACCCTGCTCTTAATGCCCGTGCTGTACATAAGTGATGAACCGTCCGGGGAGACTTCAAATCCATAAACGCCTGAAGGAATGTCGCTTATGACTCTTTCTCGTCCCGTTTCCCATTCTCCTGAACCGTTCCTTCGGATTTTCATCGTGCAGATCTGGCCGGAATGGATGTATGCAATCCTCTTTCCTCCGTCAATCCATCTGGCATTGCTTACACTCTCCCCGAAAGAGGTTATTTCCTGCTCCTGTCTCCCGTCCGCGCTGCAGATGTGCAGGTTCCGGCAGGAACGGTTTGCCTCGATTGAGGTATATGACACACCATATAATATATAGCCTCCGTCCGGAGACATCTGCGGGTCGGACAGTCTGCCGAAAGACAGGAGCGTCTCCGGTGTCATCCTGCCGCCCTCAACCTTGATTTCCGATTTCCCGACATATCCGTCAGAGGGCTTCTTCTCTTTCATGTCTGATGCGAAATAAAATACGGTGCCTGCAAGGCAGGCAGCAAGTAATAAGATATAAATTATCGTGTTCCTTTTCATATATATACCTTTTGACTATATATACTTTATATTTTATATATACCGTTCATTTTCTTTATTTCATTGATGACTCTTTCCCTTATTTCGGGCGGCGAGAGAACCTCGATGCGGCTTCCGAGACGGACCAGGTCCATAATCAGACTGTCGTCGGGGCAGACTCTCAGCGAGATGACGGCATCCCGGTCAGATTTCGAGACAAGCCTCTGCGAGGGGTGAAGGGGCAGGTCACAGAGGTAGGCCGCTTCTTTCAGAGATGTGCGGAGGGTGATTTCACTTGCCTGTCCCTCAGGAAGATACACTCCGTAGCTGTCGGCAAAGAGCCTGTTCACATCGAAGTCATCGGGCATCCGGAACCTGTCCTCAAGGGTCTCTATCAGAATAATCCTGTCGATTCCATAGACCCTCAGGGCGTTTCTCTCTTCGCACCAGGCCACAAGATACCATCTTCTGACGGCCTCTTTCAATGCGTATGGTAGAAGGGTGAATGTCTCGGGTGTGCTTGAGCCGTACTTCAAATATTTTACTCTCAATTTGTTGCTGCTCATCATCGCGTCCATGATTCCTGTCAGGTGCTTGTGTCCGGAAGGGATTTCCTCCACGGTGACCCTGCCTGAAAGTCTTTCCTTGCCCAGGCTCAGGACGCTGTTCACTGTGAAAGTATCTATAAGCCAGGCAGCTGCGGCATCCTTGTCGGAGAGTTCCTCCCCGCTGGCAATCTTGTAGATGTTCCGGCTCCTGTCGCAGATGATTTCTATGCCGAACACCTCCGCAATTGCCTCCCGGTGGTTGTTGAAGGTCTTGCGGGAATAGGGTGTTCCGAATCTGTTCTCCCATTTTGAGCAGATTTCGCCAAGGTTCAGACCCCGGTCCGAGGCGCGTACGAAGGTCTGTACCAGCCAGATGTATTTTGTGAGTAGTTCGGATACCATAATTCAGAGGATATTCAACTTATTTTACTGTAGTCCTTTATGTTATACTTGTCTTTCCGTAGTTCCTCCCTCAGCGGGGTGTTGGCATCGGATGACAGGTTGCAGTCCGCCTTGAGCACCTCTTCCGCGCAGGTTCTGGCTTCGTTCAGCAGAATGCCGTCCCTGGCAAGCGAGGCGATGTTGAGGGTAATCGGGAGTCCGCTCTGCTGCGTGCCTTCCAGGTCGCCGGGACCCCTCATCTTCATGTCCTCCTCCGCAATCTCGAAGCCGTTCTCCGTGCGGCACATCAGGTCGATTCTCTGCTTGGACTCCCTGCTGAGTTTGTGTCCTGTCATCAGTATGCAGAATGACTTCTCGGAACCCCTGCCGACTCTGCCCCTGAGTTGATGTAACTGGCTGAGCCCGAATCTTTCCGCACTCTCGATGACCATCACGGAGGCATTCGGGACATCCACTCCGACCTCTATCACGGTGGTTGCTACGAGGATGTCCGCCCTGCCCGCAGCAAAGGCATCCATGTTGAATTTCTTCTCGTCATTGGTCTGCTTGCCGTGGACGATGGCAGTCTTGTAGGGCGGGAAAGGGAAAGCCTTTACGATTTGCTCAATCCCTTGTTCGAGATTCTTGTAGTCCATTTTCTCGTTCTCGAAAATCATCGGATAGACCACGAAAATCTGTCTTCCGAGGGCAATCTGGTCCCGCATGAACTTGAACAGGGCCTCCCTCTTGTTCTCAAATGCGTGGATGGTCTGCACCGGCTTTCTTCCCGGAGGAAGTTCATCGATGACCGACACGTCCAAATCCCCGTAAAGGGTCATCGCAAGGGTCCTCGGAATCGGGGTTGCGGTCATTACAAGCACGTGGGGCGGAGCTCCGCAGGTGGTTTTTCCCCAGAGTCTTGCCCTCTGGTCCACCCCGAAGCGGTGCTGCTCGTCGATTATGGCAAGACCTAGATTCCGGAAGGCCACATTGTCTTCTATGAGGGCGTGCGTGCCCACGATTATGCTGATGGAACCCTCCTGGAGTCCCTGGTGGATTTCCCTGCGCTCGGCTGCCTTGCTGCTTCCTGTCAGGAGAGCTGCCCGGACGCCTGTCGGGGCGAGATACTTCGTGATATTCTTGTAATGCTGCTGGGTAAGGACCTCGGTGGGTGCCATTATGCAGGCCTGGAAACCGTTCCCTACGGCAATCAGGGCGGTCAGCACGGCCACCATCGTTTTTCCGCTTCCGACATCTCCCTGAAGAAGCCTGTTCATCTGCCTGCCGCTTCTGAGGTCCTCGCGGATTTCCTTTATCACCCTTTTCTGTGCTCCCGTCAGGTCGAAGGGCAGCGCACCGTAGCATTCCCTGAAACCATCCCCGACTTTCGGCATCGGGATTCCCACTGAAGTTCTGCACCTGACATATTTCTGCTTGAGAAGGGCCAGTTGGAGGAAGAAAAGTTCCTCGAATTTCAGTCTCCTTCGTGCCTTCTCAAGGGCTTCCGTACCGGAAGGGAAATGGATGTTGTAAAGGGCGAACTGCAGCGGGACCAGATTACGGGACTTCATTATGTCTTCCGTCAGGGTTTCCCTCACCTCGGGAAGCACTGCGTTCAGGGCTGCTGCCTGGAGCCTTGTCATTACTTTTGCGGTGATTCCCGCATTCTTCAGTTTTTCCGTGCTGGGATAGATTCCGGTCAGGCCTTGCGGAATGTCCTTCCCCTGTGCGTTTGTGGAAGAGACAGAATCGATTTCAGGATGCACAAGGTTGATTTTCCCGTTGAATTCCGACGGTTTCCCGAAGAAGATGAACTCCTCGCCGATTTTCAGTTTCTGGGAGACCCATTTGAGTCCCTTGAAGAACACTGCCTCAATCCTCCCTGTGCCGTCATCAAGGATGACACTCAGGCGTTTTTCTCCGACTAACCCGCTCGAAACTACTTTCGCGCGAATCTGGATGTAGGCACTGTCGGAGTTTACCTCGCAGATTGGCATCGTGCGGCTCCTGTCGATGTAGCGGAACGGGTACAACCGGACCATCTCCCCGAATGTGGAGATTCCCAGTTCCTGTTTCAGCAGTCTTGCCCGTTTGGGACCGACTCCGGGGAGGAATTGTATGTCGCTGTCCGTCTCTCTTCCCGCCATCGTTTCAAGGACAAGTTTTTCTGTCGTGGACCTGTCCGTCAGACAAAAGTACAAAAAAATGGTTATATTTGCAGGTTGTTTTTTACATAGAAATATTTATTGCCATTCGATATGCGAAAGAAACTGACTGTTGGCATAACGCAGGGTGACGGCAACGGAATAGGTTACGAGGTGATAATCAAGGCCCTTGCCGATGAGCGTATGCTTGATATGTGCACCCCCGTCATTTACGGGTCATCCAAGATTTTCGGATTTTACCGCAAGCAGATACACAATCTTGAGCAGCAGGTCAACACCAATGTCGTGACCTCGGCCCAGGATGTCCACCAGAAAAGAATCAACATCGTCAACTGTCTTCCCGACAATGTGTTCGTTGAGCCGGGTCAGCCTACTCCGGAATCCGCCAAGTCTGCGATGACATCCCTCCAGAGGGCGGTCGAAGACATAAAGAAAGGATATATAGATGTCCTTGTGACTGCTCCGATCAACAAGAGGGCAATGGTGAACGAGGGTTTCGGATACACCGGGCATACTGAATATCTCGAAAAGGAATTTGGCGTTGACGAGGTTGCAATGATAATGGTCTGCGACCAGTTGAAGGTGGGAGTCGTGACGGGACACATCCCTTTGAAGGAAGTTCCCGGAAGACTTTCTAAAGACTTGATAGTCAAGAAACTCCGTTTAATGAAACATTCCCTTGAAAGGGATTTCGGAATACACTCCCCGAAGATTGCCGTCCTCGGTCTGAATCCGCATTGCGGTGACGGAGGACTTCTTGGTGACGAGGAAAGCAGCATCATTCTTCCTGCAGTGCAACAGGCTGTCTCTGAAGGTATAATGGCTTTTGGGCCGTACTCTCCGGATGGCTTCTTCGGACTGGGAAACTACAGCAGATACGACGCAGTGCTCGCTATGTACCACGACCAGGGACTCACTCCGTTCAAGGCTCTTGCGTTCGAACTGGGAGTGAACTACACTGCCGGCCTTCCGATTGTCAGGACATCCCCGGATCACGGGACCGCCTACGAAATGGCAGGAAGGGACCTTGCGGATCCCCGTTCGATGATATCGTCGATCTTTACCGCCATTGACATATTCAACCACAGGCAGGACTATGACGATCTTCAGGCAGGAAAGATGACAGTCAAGATGCCTGACACCGAAATCAAGCCGAAAGGCGGGCGTATTATCGAGTGACAATGGCTGCCGTTCAGACTGAAAGACCTCCTATTTTTCTGTTCACTGACGGTGCGGCAAGCGGAAATCCCGGTCCGGGAGGATACGGGATTGTGCTCCGTTGTCTGAACCGTGAGATGGAACTCTCCGGAGGTTTCGCCTTGACGACAAACAACAGGATGGAGCTTCTTGCCGTCATCAAGGGACTTGAAGCCATCAAATGGCAAAATGCCGAGGTGCACATCTACAGTGATTCCTCCTATGTCGTGAAGGCAGTCAACGAAGGATGGGTCTTCAACTGGGAGAGGAACGGTTTCGCCAAGGCGAAGAATCCGGACCTGTGGATGCGCTTCCTGCCGTTGTACAGGGCGCACAGGGTAACTTTCCATTGGATAAAGGGGCATGCGGGCCATCCTGAAAACGAGAGATGCGATGCCCTGGCGGTTGCTGCAGGAGCCGGAGCCGTGGCAAGCGGAATGGTGCTTCCGCCTGACAGTGGATATCTTCTTAGCAGGGTAACCGTCGGGTAAAAGGGAACCTCGGGTGATTTTTTGCTTTAAGGAAGATTTATTTTTGATTATTATACAAATAGAAATATCTTTGCAAGTCAATTTGTAAAAGTTTATGAAACATTCTTTAATAAAGGCGTTTATTCTGGTTGCAGCGGTGTTGTTTGTCGCTCAGTCCTGTTCCACTTACAGGAATATCAACTATATGCAGGACCTCCAGGCGGACAAGGAAACGAAGATAGAAATCAACAAGGGAATACTCATTCAGCCGAAAGACCTGATTTCAATCATTGTTTCAAGCAGGAGCCCGGAGATTGCCTCGATGTTCAATCTTCCCATTGTTGCATTCCAGGCTGCCAACTCCGCGAATTATTCAGCCTCTCAGAGTATTCTCGGGTATTCCGTTGACAATGACGGATGCATCACTTTCCCGGTTCTCGGAAAGATTTACGTGGCGGGAATGAACAGATGGGAACTGGCGGACAAAATCAAGCAGATGCTCGTGGAAAGCGATCTTATCAAGGATCCCGTTGTGACAGTAGCCTTTATGAACTTCAAGGTTTCCGTAATGGGAGAGGTGGCTGCGCCTGGTACATATACCA
Organism: uncultured Bacteroidales bacterium; assembly: GCA_945948555.1. GTDB lineage: Bacteria > Bacteroidota > Bacteroidia > Bacteroidales > UBA932 > Cryptobacteroides. Next base: position 28,475 of record CAMFBM010000023.1, read on the forward strand.
TTGATGGAGACAAGATTACCATCCTTGAGGCCCTGAGTCTTGCGAGGGATCTGACCATCTTTGGTCGCAGGGACAATGTCGCTGTCATCCGTGAGCAGAACGGGGTCAGGACAACATATCAGGTTGACCTCCGCTCAACGGATCTTTTCAACTCGCCTGCATACTACCTTCAGCAGAACGACATCATCTACGTGACCCCTAACAAGGTCAAGGCCGGACAGTCAACTATCAATGAAAATACAACCAAATCAGCGGCATTCTGGGTGAGCGTGGGTTCTTTCCTGACAACAGTTGCGACTTTGATAGCCACTCTAGCAAGATAATCATTTCATCAACGATAAAATTTTATGGCAGATACAGTTAAGAATAACGGTAATAACACTGGAAATGAGGAATTCTCCGTCTCTTTGGCGGACATCTGGTCAATGTTCTGGGACTACATCTGGTGGTATGTGCTTGCGCTGGCCATCTGTCTTTTTGTAGCTGTGGTGCATTTGTACCGCACGCCGAACACATATTCCCGTTCGGCCAAGGTAATCGTCAGCCAGGACGGTCAGGATGCGACTATGATGAACCTGATGGAATTTTCAGGTATGGCATCGCCGAGGATGGGATCCAGTTTCTTCGCCAACAATGAGGTTGAGGCCTTCTCTTCCCACGACCTGATGGAGCAGGTTGTTACGCGTCTTTCCCTCGAGACATCATACACGGAACTTCAGCCGTTACGCAACGTCGAGATGTACAAGAACAATCCGGTTGAAATCAAGTTTGCCGGAGAGGAGACTCCCAAGAGTTCCTTCTCTTTCGTGATAAGCCGTCAGGCCGATTCATCGTTTGTCCTGAAGAAATTCTCTGTGATGGGGGAGACCATCAAAGGAGTTTTCGAAGGGAGCGTAGGTGTTCCTGTGGAAACCCCGGTGGGTCCTATCACTGTCATCCCTACAAATTACTATGGCGACTGGAGCCGGGACATAAGAGTTTCCTGGAGCAATGCCAAGGCTGTGGCAAAACGGTACAACGGAGCTCTGTCCGTATCTGTTCCCGAGACCCGCTCCACGGTGATAATGCTTACTATGCAAGACAGGTTCCCGGCAAGGGCTGAAAGCATCCTCAACAGCCTCATAGATGTATATAACGAACAGTGGATTTTCAACCGCAACAAGGCTGCCAGAAACACCTCCGAGTTCATTGACGGCAGGCTTGTGGTCGTTGAGAAGGAACTCAGCGGAATAGAAATGGCCATAAAGGATTACAAGGAACAGAACAAACTTACCAACCTCCAGGCCGTTTCGCAGATCTATCTGAATGAGTCGAGTGACTATGCCGGCAAGTCATTCGAAATGAACAACCAGCTGGCCATTGCTAAGTTTATCAAGGAGTATCTTGACGATCCGGCTACGGTAGCATCGCTGATTCCTGCCAACTCCGGAATAGCCAACACCAATATCCAGAGTCAGATTGACGAGTACAACAAACTCCTGCTCAAAAGAAATTACATTGCCACCAACAGCAGTGACAAGAACCCTCTTGTGTCTGATTTGAATCTGTCTCTCCAGTCACTGCGTACGGCAGTCCAGAGGTCGGTTGACAATCTTATTTCCACATTGGAACTGCAGGTGTCCAAGATTGAAAGTCAGGAAAATGCAATTATGGCCAGAATTGCTGCAAGTTCAGGACAGGAATTGCAGCTGCTGTCAATCCAGAGGCAGCAGAAGGTGAAGGAGTCCTTGTATATGTATCTTCTCCAGAAGAGGGAGGAGAATGAGATTGCTGCTCTTGTCAATGTCGGGAATACCAGAATGATCGTGTCTCCTACCGGTTCCGGAGCCCCTGTCAGCCCGAAGAGGATGATGATTATCCTTATCGCCTTCATAGCTGGTATGGGTATTCCGTTTGGTGTCATTTTCCTGAGGAAGATGCTTGATACCACCGTCAAGTCAAGGGCGGATCTTGCAAATCTTACTGTTCCTTTCCTTGCGGAGATTCCTCAGAAGACGTCAAAGCGCAAACGTTCCCTGACTCTTCAGGACAAGCGTAAATTCGATGATTTCAACCGTACTATTCTTGTACGTGCCGGAAAGAGAGACATTATGAACGAGGCATTCAGGGTCCTCAGAACAAACCTTGACCTTATGATGGAAAAGGACAGCAAGAGCGATGTCATAATGCTCACTTCGATGAATCCGAATTCCGGAAAGACTTTCCTCTCAATCAATATCGCCGCTTCAATGGCAATCAAGGGGGACAAGACCATTCTCATTGACCTTGATATGAGAAAGGGCTCGCTATCCTCTTCAATAGCGGAAAGGGAGGAAGGCATAGCGTCCTATCTCAGCGGAAGGGTTACCAATCTTTCGGATGTAATCGTTCAGGTTGATGAAAATCTGTCCGTAATACCTGTCGGTTCACTTCCTCCTAATCCGTCTGAACTTCTTTTGTCAGAGAGGTTCTCAAAGCTGATTGAAGAAATCAGGAAGGAATACAGGTACATTTTCCTTGACTGTCCTCCAATAGACATTGTGGCGGATTCGTCCATCGTGTCGCAGTTCTCGGATCTTGTCCTCTTTGTCGTGCGGGCGGGTATGTTCGACCGTCGCGGTCTTCTCAATGTGGATGACTTCTACACCTCCGGAAAATTCAAGAGGATGGCCATCGTGCTGAACGGAGTAGATGCCGCAGGGGGACATTACGGCTATGGCAAGTACGGATACGGAAGATATGGCTACGTACGTTCCTGACATTATGGATGTTACCGTACGGTAGAGACAAATAGAACAGATGTTCAATATTTTCAAAAAGCACGTTAATCTGCTGCAATGCGGATTGTACCAGGGAATGACGGACCGTCATTCCCATGTGCTTTTTGGTGTGGATGACGGCTCGCCGGACATAGAGCATTCCCTCAGAATTCTGGCAGCAATGGAGAATGCCGGCCTGAAGGAATTGTGGGTTACTCCTCACATTATGGAGGACTGTCCGAACAAAACTGCACATCTGAAGGATGTCTTTGGCAGGCTGCAGTCTGTCTATACCGGGAACATACGTCTGAGGCTCGCGGCCGAGTATATGATAGACAATCTTTTCCTTAAACGCCTTGCTGAAAAAGACCTGCTTGTTATGGAGGACAATATGGTCCTTCTTGAAACCTCGACCTGGTCTTCGCCGTACAATCTTTCCGGAATCATCGGTCAGGTCCTCAGCCATGGTTTCAATCCTGTTCTGGCACATCCTGAGAGGTACAGGTATATGAAAATGGAAGACTATCGGAAACTTAAGTCCTATGGCGTGAAATTCCAGTTGAATTACCCGTCGCTTGTAGGTTTCTATGGTTCGGGACAGAGGGAGAAATCTCTTGAGATGATGAAGGAAGATATGTATGACTTCATCGGTACGGATTGTCACAATTACCGGTCTCTCAATCATATACTTCAGACTAAGAAACTCTTTCCCCAGGATGTTGAAGCTCTTCGGAGGATTTTGGAGAAGAATGCCTGATGATTTGCTGCATTTTCAATTATGCTCCGTTGTACAGGACATCGATATTCAAAAAGTTGGATGAAGAATTCGATGTCTGTTTCCATTTCGGCCGTAAGGTTCCCGGACGCCACGGAATAGCAAAATTGGATTATCGCATTTTCAAGCATCCTCCCGTGGAGTTTTCCAGTATCAATCCTTGCGGAAGGTTTCCCTGGTACCGCGGCATCCAGCATCTTGCGTTTTCCCGCAAGTACAGGATTTTCCTTATTACGGGAGAATTCAATTGGGCATATATCCCTTTCCTTTTCTTCTGCCGCATTACAGGAAAGAAAGTCTTTGCCTGGGGACATGGCCTGAAGGAAATCGGCAAATATGCCGTTTTGAAGAGATTCTTCTACAATTCCCTTGAAGGTTATTTCATTTACGGGGAGAAGGGACTTGAGAGGATGGTCGAACTCGGCTTTCCCCGTGGAAAATTCCACCAGGTGGCCAACTCCGTCTGCGGGAGGGATGAACTGCCTGTTTCATCCGATGAACTTGCTTCGGATGTTTATGTCCGGCATTTTGGCAATGAGGACCCTGTCCTGATTTTCACGGGCAGACTTACACGTGTCAAGAGACTTGATTTGCTGGTGGATGCCTTGCAATTGCTGTCCTGCTCCGGGTCCCGCTTCAATGCCGTCCTGGTCGGGGACGGAGAATGCGGCGAGGAGCTCAAGGCTCTGGTCAGGGAGAAAGGACTTGCTGAGAGGGTCTGGTTTGTGGGGGAATGTTATGATGAGTCACGTCTTGCAAAGTTGATTTACAATGCGGATTTGTGTCTGTCGCCCGGGAATGCAGGTCTGACTGCAATCCATTCTATGAGATATGGTACCCCGGTGGCAACGAATGATGATTTTGAGACGCAGATGCCTGAGTATGAGGCCGTGATTCCGGGCAGGACCGGCGTGCTGTTTGCAAAGGATGATCCCGCTTCGATTGCTTCCGCCGTGTCGGACTGGTTCTCAAAGGGCTTTGACAGGGAAGCAGTGAGAAGGGAGTGCCTCAGGGTGGTTTCGGAAAAATGGAATTCCGATGCCCAGATGGATGTCTTCCGTAAGGTTCTCGGGCCGGTTGTGGCGTCTCTCGGAAAGTGAATATGATTGACAGATTCCTGAAATATGCGAAGTCCGTCGGGACTTATTTCGGTGCCACCTTGATTCCGATGGTGCTGATGGCACTTGTCAATCCGCTGATAGCCCTGAATATGTCCCCTGAGGACTATGCAGTTTCGGGTTACTACACTTCATTTACCGCACTGTTTTCTCCTGTGATAGTGTTCTATATGATCAACTATTACAACAAAAGGTACTACGAAACTTCTCCCGAGGAACGTCTCCGGTTGAGAGCCCTGCTCTTCAAGGCGCTGATTTTTTTCTCGGGTGCTGTCTCCCTGCTCTGCCTTGCCGCCCTTGCAGGCTTCATATTTCTTTTCAGGCCCGGTTTTGAGTTCCCGTTCTTCCCCTATGCGGCCCTTATGGTGTTTGCCATACCGCTTACCGGAATATTCAAACTTGAGCAGGCGGAGTTCAGGATGTCAAGGAATGCTTCCGGCTATTTCAGACTGACCGTCACTGCAGGCATTGTCCTTGTCGCTTCCAATCTGCTTTTCGTCGTGCTTTTCAAAATGGGGGCCGTCGGCAAACTGCTTGCTCCTTTGACTGCCAATCTGCTGATGTTCATTTACCTGTTGTTCAAGCACAGAAATCTGTTTTCAGTCCGCACGGATTCCGGAGAGTTCCGTACGGTGCTTGCCTTCTGCCTTCCGCTCGCATTCGGAGCCATGCTGGGATATTTCTTCAATGGCTATGACAGGACTTATCTGGAGACACTTTCAGACACATCCGAGTACGGAAACTACATAGTCGGTTCACAGATAGCAGGTTATCTCACATCTCTCTCGACGGCGGTGACGTCAACCTTCCAACCGGACCTGTATGAATCCGTGGCAAGGAGAAACAGAGGAATGCTGCTACGCTCCTGCTCCATGCAGATTGCCGTAATCGCCCTGGGAGTGGCCGTCTTCGTCCTGTTCTGTCCTCTGGCAGTTCGTCTGCTCACTGCGGGACGGTATGTTGCCGCCGCACCGTATGCAAGGATAATCGCTTTCTCCACACTTGCATCTTCGTTATATTTCATATTGAACAATTACACCATAGCAAAGGGATATCCGAGGCTTTACTTGTACACGACACTGGTGGGAAGCATCATCACGATGCTGGCCTATCCTCCTGTTGTCGAGACGTTTGGATATAAGGGCGGAGCCCTTATGACATCGGTGTCATATATTATTCTAATATTCATAAATATCATATTTCTTTCAGTCGTAAGACTTTTCCGCGCCCGCAGGCGTTGACGGGTTTTGTAGTAACGATGATATTTATTATATTTGCAGGTTGTTAAATAGGGATTATTATGTCTTTTACAGATATTTTCAAAAAGATTTTCGGATCAAAGGCGGAGCGTGACCTCAAGCAGCTTCGCCCTATTCTTGACAAGGTGCTTGCCGCGTATGAGAGCATCGACAAACTTTCTGACGATGAACTCAGGGCCAGGACCGGGCATTTGAAGCAGTTGATTGCCGACAGGATTTCTGCTGACAGACAGCGGATAGAGGAAATAAAGGCTGAATTGGAGAAGGATATTCCGGTTGAGCAGAAGGAGAAACTCGCCTCCGAGTCTGACAAACTTTCCAAGAAGGTTGACGAGGATGTCGAGGCTGTTCTTAACGAGATTCTTCCGGAGGCTTTTGCGGTGATGAAGTCCACTGCCCGCAGGTTCAAGGAGAATGCCGTAATCGAGGTGACTGCAACGGATTTCGACCGTGACCTCGCTGCTACGAAGGATTTCGTTGAAATCGTCGGGGACAAGGCTCTCTGGCACAACCACTGGATGGCTGGAGGAAATGAAATCGTCTGGGATATGGTACATTACGATGTACAGCTCATCGGAGGTATCGTGCTTCATCAGGGAAAGATTGCTGAGATGGCAACCGGTGAGGGAAAGACCCTTGTTGCCACGCTGCCTGTCTTCCTGAATGCCCTTGCCGGGATGGGAGTGCATGTGGTAACCGTCAATGACTACCTCTCAAAACGTGACTCTGAGTGGATGGGCCCTCTCTATATGTTCCACGGACTTTCAGTTGACTGCATCGACAAGCATCAGCCGAACAGCGAGGCTCGCAAGAAAGCTTACGCATGCAGCATCACTTTCGGTACGAACAATGAGTTCGGTTTCGATTACCTGAGGGACAATATGGCGGTTTCGCAGCAGGACCTTGTCCAGAAGAAACACCATTATGCGATTGTCGATGAGGTTGACTCCGTGCTGATTGACGATGCCCGTACTCCTCTGATCATTTCCGGTCCGGTGCCTAAAGGTGACGACCAGCAGTTCCTGGAGTTCAAACCGTATGTGGAGCGTCTTGTGAACAATCAGAGGACATTGGTTACCAATACTTTGAACGAAGCGAAGAAACTGATTGCCGCCGGTGACGAGAAGGAGGGAGGAAAACTTCTGCTCAGAGCCTACAAGGGACTTCCGAAATACAAACCTCTCATCAAGTACCTCAGCGAGCCGGGTATTAAGCAGCTTCTCCAGAAGACCGAGAACTACTATATTCAGGACAACGAGAGGGAAATGCCGGTAGTGACCGATCCGCTCTATTTCGTGATTAACGAGAAGCAGCACTCGGTCGATATGACTGACAACGGTCACGATCTTCTGGCCGGTTCCCTTGACGATCCGAAATTCTTCATCCTGCCGGATGTCGGTTCTGCAATTGCGGAAATTGAGAAATGTGACATTCCGGCTTCAGAAAAGGCTGTCAGGAAAGATGAGGTGATGGCTGATTTCGCTCTCAAGTCAGAGCGTGTCCATACAGTTAACCAGCTTCTGAAGGCGTATGCGATGTTCGAAAAGGATGTCGATTATGTGATAATGGACAACAAGGTGAAGATTGTCGACGAGCAGACCGGACGTATAATGGAAGGCCGCCGTTGGAGTGACGGACTTCACCAGGCTGTCGAGGCGAAGGAGAATGTCAAGGTGGAAGCAGCCACTCAGACATTTGCCACGATCACCCTTCAGAACTATTTCCGCATGTACCACAAGCTGGCCGGTATGACAGGTACTGCGGAGACCGAGGCAGGGGAGTTCTGGTCAATCTACAAACTTGACGTCGTGGTTATCCCGACAAACAAACCGATTGCCAGAATCGACCAGAACGATTTGATTTACAAGACCAAGAAGGCAAAATACGAAGCAGTAATCAACCGGATCGTAGAACTGACCTCCGAGGGAAGGCCGGTACTTGTCGGCACAACCGATGTCGAGACTTCTGAACTCCTCAGCAGAATGCTCAGGCTCAGAGGCATACAGCATCAGGTCTTGAATGCCAAACAGCATGCCCGTGAGGCAGAGGTGGTTGCACACGCAGGTCAGAAGAGCACTGTAACCATTGCAACCAATATGGCGGGTCGTGGTACCGACATCAAACTTTCAGATGAGGTACGCAAAGCCGGAGGTCTTGCCATTATCGGAACGGAGCGCCACGACAGCCGTCGTGTGGACAGGCAGTTGCGTGGACGTGCGGGTCGTCAGGGAGACCCCGGAACTTCAACTTTCTATGTCTCCCTTGAGGACAAGCTGATGCGTCTTTTCGGTTCTGAAAGGATTGCCGGCGTGGTTGACAGACTCGGGATGGAGGACAACGAGGCTCTTGAGGCCCCGATGCTTTCAAGTTCCATTGAGAGGGCGCAGAAGAAGGTTGAGGAGAACAACTTCGGAATAAGGAAGAGACTTCTTGAATATGACGATGTGATGAACTCCCAGAGGGAGGTCATATACACCAGGAGACGTAATGCCCTTTCAGGCGAGAGGGTTGAAATCGATGTGATGAACACGATGCAGGATATGGCCGAGATTATTGTCGAGGCTACCGACGGGTACGATTTCGAGTCATTCAACGAGTATCTGATGCGTTCACTGTCGATTGAGTCAGGACTTGATCCCGAGTTCTACGAAAAGGCAAAACCGCAGCAGATTGCCGATGCCCTGTTCAGGAATATGCTTGAGGTTTACCGCAGGAGAATGGACACGATGGCCCAGAAGGCATACCCTGTCATCAAGGATGTCTTTGAAAAACAGGGCTCTCTTTACCGGAACATTGCAATTCCAATCTCGGACGGAAGGAAAGTCCTTACCCTTTCCGTCAATTTGCAGAAGGCCTACGAGACTGAGGGTAAGGAGATTGCCCGTGCCCTTTCCAAGACAATCACTCTTTATCAGATTGATGAGCATTGGAAGGAGCATCTCCGGGATATGGACGATTTGAAACAGTCGGTTCAGAATGCCACCTACGAGCAGAAGGATCCGCTTCTGATTTACAAGTTCGAAAGTTTCAACCTCTTCAAGGATATGCTGGAGGCTCTGAACAAGGATGTGCTTTCATTCCTGTTCCGCGCCCACATTCCTTTGAGGGATGCTGCACAGCCTCCTCGTCAGGCACCTGTGCAGCGCAAGCCTGACATGAACCAGATGCAGACAAGCAGGACTGACCTGGTTACCAACGGACCTGACCAGAAGAGCAAGATGCCTGTGCATGTGGAGAAGACAGTCGGCAGGAATGATCCTTGCCCTTGCGGCTCGGGAAAGAAGTACAAGAACTGCCACGGAAAGAATATGTAAAAACAACAGTATATGGCTAAGACAGAACAGACGGTGAATGTGAATTCCATCAGTCGGATTTCTTCCGGTACATATTTCAAGGGAGAGTTGAGTTCTCCTTACGATTTGAGGATAGATGGAATATTTGATGGAAAAATCTTTTCAAAGGGCAGAGTAGTGATTGGGGAGACTGCCGATGTCTCGGGTGAGGTTATGTGCGAGAATGTTGACCTGTGGGGAACAATGAAGGGCATCTTCTATGTTAAGGACACGCTTGTCCTGAAAAGTGACTGCAATATGGCAGGAGAATTGCATACTCGCAAACTCTTTGTGGAACTTGGAGCAATCTTCAACGGTACCTGCAAGATGATTTCCGAGAAGGATTACGATGCGCTCGTTTCCAAGTCGGAACTTCCCGGCAAAATGAACAGGCCTTTGGCCCCTGCCGCAGAGGCTCCGAAAAAATAAGTTAAGGAATTTTCTTAAAATTCCTCAATGGGGATGTTTTGGTTTTGACAGCATCTGACATTGGAAGGTAAGCACGCCGGGCGTCGGAGGTTAGCCCGTTAATCTCAGCCTCCAAACAATTAGTTGGCAACAACAATTACGCACTCGCTGCCTAATTTACCAAGTAAATTGGCTTAATCCCTGCCGCCAAGGCTGCGGCAGCGACGAGTATCCCTCCGCTCTTTAGGCCGGTTATGAACGGAAACAGGGGTATCATCCAAACCGGATGCGGCGGCGGACTCCTCTAAAGCCGCTCAAGTCTCAGAGGATAAGTCCCCGGTGGCCCGTCTTCCGGCAGCCCGGGACCGACAACCAAAGGCAGACTAAGCGTGTAGAAAGCCCTCTGGTGCGGTGTTTGGACGGCGGTTCGAGTCCGCCCATCTCCACAATTTACATTGTGTATCAATGAGTTATGTGTTAAATACACAAAAATATACACGAATTTTTAGGGTTATGTGTATTAAACCGAAGGAAACTCAAAAAGCACGAAAATCCGGCAAAAGTCAGAATGAAAGAAAATTCCCCAGCCTTCCGAATGGAAAGTTGGGGATTTTTTATCGGCATACTGTATATAGCCCGATAGAGTTGGCTTACCAGGTTAGTATGTTGTAACTGATTCCGATTCCGATGTAAGGTGTCGCATTAATTTGCTTGTTGCTGAAACTGACTCCATACCCTGCCTGAAGTCCTATTCCCCAGCGCTTGGGTTTTGTGACCATCTTGATTTCTTTGGTGATGTATTCCGTTTGCTGGTAGATCCGGATGCTGTCGAGCTGGGGCCGGTAGCCGGAGACCCAGGCGGTGTAGCGAGGGTCTGAGTATTGGCGTTGTTCTATGGGCAGGTGAATTAGGACCGTGTCGTGCAGCATCAGAGTGTCGGTGGTTGGCACCGGTAGCAGGAGAGTATCTATTGTCTCCACTTTCTTGATTACGGGCTTTTCTATGAAGATGGTGTCATAAACGAACAA
>CAMFBM010000024.1 GCA_945948555.1 uncultured Bacteroidales bacterium
TGGTTTTATTTACTGCCAGGGCCGCTTAGGGCCTGGAAAATTTAACGAACTATTGTAAACAGAAAAAAGACTTTAATTTCTCGACAATAGGCATCAATGATATATGGAATAGTACAAAAGATATCTTGGATGAATTTCATGCAAACACTTACAACATGGGATTTTGTGAAAGAGAGTATCAAGAGTATGCGGAAATTTTCAATAGTATAGGGGGAAGTTGCCTTGACATTTCCCTGTTTTTCAAGAACTGTAGTAATTGCTCACACAACAGAGATACTAATAAGCCGTTTACATGCACAATTAGAAAAGGACTATATGAAATGTATAACTGCCTATATCTTCATAGAAACAGGTGTGCGCATAACCTTACTTCGTACCAACAAAACAGACCTTCTTTAGAAATTCTATCTAATATAGAATCTGTATACGAAAACTATTATATAAGGTTTGCGTTATTGATTATTATTGATAAAATAATGGTTAGCTTATATACAATCTTCCAAAAAGAAGCAGCTAATTTGAATTTATTCTGATATAAATATTCAATAATTCATAGGTTCTTTTTTAGGAAAAAGATGTATCTTTGTGGTACAGACGAGATGCCAAGAAAGCATATCAGAGCAGAGTACTGCAACAAGAACGGTTGGCAACTCATTACCTCAAAATCGGGTTATCTTCCCAAATCCCTTATTCTAAGCGGATAAGGAGATTATTCCAAATTTACTTAAAATATTACAATTTTCCTCCCGTTTTAGAATACCTTGTTTATATTTCTAAAAAGCATTATTTTTGTAGCGTTTTAGAAATATATAGTATGGTAGGTTTTATTGAGTTCAAGGAAAAGTTGTTGCCTGAGGGGTGTTTCTCCATTCATCAAGCACGTCTTTATTTCCCGACTTTTGATCGAAATAACTTGACTCGATGGACAAAGAAGGGCCTTTTGTTTCGACTACGGCAGGAGTGGTATGCCTTTCCCGAACTGCTTCAGCGCCCCGACTTTGCCCGTTACATAGCAGGTAGAATTTACCGTCCCTCCTATATCAGCCTTCATACGGCATTGAGTATCTATGGTCTGATACCGGAGGCTGTATCAAGTATTACGTCAGTTTCTACCTTGAAAACTGCTAGATTTGAGAATGCGTTCGGACAGTATACATATCAGAATGTGAAGCCGGAGTTATTCTTCGGTTATAAGCCTGTGATGCTAACTGTCAATACCGCCATCATCAATGCGCCCAAGCAGGCATGGATGCTTGCTCATCCGGAGAAAGCCTTGTTGGATTTGCTCTATCTTTATCCGTTCTATAACAGCGAAGAAGAAATTGAGCAACTTCGTCTGGATGATGACTATATGACAGGAGAACTTAATCTTGGACGTCTTTCGGAGTATCAACAGAAGATTGGTAATAAGGCTTTGGATGCCCGCGTAAAGATTCTTCGCAAAATCTATGACTTATGATTGACCTGAATTACATCAATAGTTATTTTCCTGCACAATTTGCAGGCAATGCCACTTTTCATAAGCATATACTGAAGGAGTATGTGCAACTGATGGTGCTGGATTATCTGGCTACCAGTCCTTATATCAGCAAGTTGGCGTTTATCGGTGGGACGAACCTCCGTCTCATCAAGGGTATTGACCGTTTCTCAGAAGACCTAGACTTTGACTGCAAAGACTTGACTGAAGATGAGTTTATGGAGATGACCGATGAGGTGCTTACTTTTCTTCAGCGATCGGGTATTAATGTAGAGGCACGTGATAAGGCCAATCCCAAGCTCAGCGCTTTTCGACGGAATATCTTCTTCCCGGAGTTTTTGTTTGAGTTAGGACTGACCGGACATCGAGATGAGCGATTCCTTCTAAAGATAGAGGCACAAGATCAAGGCGTAATTTACCCTATTGAGAAGAAACACGTTCAGCGTTGCGGTTTCTTCTTCTCGCTGCCTGTTCCTCCCGATTCAGTGTTGTTGAGCATGAAACTTTCTGCCCTTCTTGCAAGAGCGAAGGGACGAGATTTCTACGACACTATGTTCCTTATGCAGCAGAATAAGCCATCTTACGAGTTTCTCTCAGCTAGAGTGGGAATTAACACTCCGGATGAACTGAAGACGGCTATTCTGGAGAAACTCAAGACGATAGACCTTAATGTTAAGAAACGCGACTTTGAGCATCTACTGTTTAATGTAAACTCAGGAGAGAGGATCCTTTTATTTGAAGAGTTCTTCATCCGGAATTACAAGGAAGAATAGCATTATTGTATTTTGAGCGCTATCGCAGGAATGGGAGAAGTATCAGATCGGCAGGCAACCAGTTCACAGACTCCAACTCATCAGGAGCAAGCCACTTTGCGGCTTCGTGCTCTTTGAGTTCCAGATTGCCCGACAAGATGCTGCACCAGTAGCAATGCATGGTAAGGTGGAAAGCAGGATAGTCATAATCCACAGTGGTGATGAAACTATCCACGCTGATTTCAGTGTCAAGTTCCTCCCTGATCTCGCGCCTGAGCGCCTGCTCCATGGTCTCGCCAGGTTCGGCCTTGCCACCGGGCAGTTCCCACCAGTCCTTAAACTCGCCATAGCCCCTCTGGGTTACGAATATCTCTCCTCTGGAATTGCGGATTACCGCTGCTACTACTGTGATAGTTTTCATAATGGTTGCAAAGATAAGCAATAAACTTAACATAACCTTGAAGATTGAGTACCTGCATCACTTTGGAATACCCTTGAGATCGTTCCTCCGTGTGCCTCCACGAATTCTTTGATATGGCCAGCCCGAGTCCGCTTCCCTGAACTTTGGTACCCGGGACGCGGAAGTAGCGTTCAAAGATACTTTGATGGTAACGGGGGTCTATGCCGTGGCCGATTTTTTCGGGATATTCAACCTCAACGAAGCAATGGAGCCGTTCTGCAAGCACTTGCGTGGCTTTTATGGAAGATTCCTACGTAATTGTCTATCGTCATCTATAATCAGAATCCTCGACATACCAACTCAAGTTTGCAATACTCAGGTCAAAAATAAATAATTTTTCTGCTCATAGGCAACAGTCTGCGGCAGGTTTGTCGATAATCCAAAGATTAGTTACCTTTGCACACTTGAGTAATTGGACCGATGCCTGGAGTCCCGGCAGCCGGTACATATATCAATCACAAGACAAAAGCGACTTCAGCCATGAATTTTACAGGTATCCTTATTGCGATTGTGACATTCCTTGTAATCGGCATATTCCATCCGATTGTAATAAAGAGCGAATACTATTTTGGGACACGCTGCTGGTGGGCATTTCTGCTCGCAGGCATTGCCTTCATTGCAATCAGTCTTTGCATGGAGAGCATGATTTTCAGCCCTGTCCTTGGGGTGCTTGGATGCTCCTGCCTGTGGAGTATCCTGGAGTTGTTTGAACAAGAAAAAAGGGTCAGGAAGGGATGGTTCCCCATGAACCCCAGGAGAAAGGACCACTATCTCAGAAAGAAATAGGAAAAATGCAGGAAAACTTTCCAGGGGCATCCTTCACATCCTTCCGTGCGTTTGCTTTCGAGCGTGAATAGAGAATCATGCGCTCCTGTTTTTCTCAACAGATATGGAAAGGATGCTTACCGTAAAGTTGATGAGCCAGATGCAGAAATGGAGGGGATCAGTCGGCTGCTTCGGTCAAATAGAAAACATTAAACGACAATCCCTATGATAAAAGAGGCTGCAAATAGGAAGAAGAGGGTGTATATCTGTACTAACACGGTCCACATATCTCGTTCATTAGTTGTTTTTATGTTTTTGCTATTATTTGATGTGAACTGGCCACAGCTCCTCTATCTTTATGTAGTTGTCCATCATTATAAACTTTTCTCTTCCAATTGCATCTTTTAAGTTCTTTGGAAATTGGGCCATGTCTTTATAGTCTTTTAAGACAACAAACTCAATATCAGAGTAGCCAAAAGTTAGATCGTGAGGTACTCTCCATTCTCGCTCATGTGTATAATCACACAACTTAAATGGACACTCCTTCTTTTGTTTTGACGTTGCATACACAGGCCAAAATGGCGTGACAAATGTCAGTGCATATTCGCTCCATTGCTGATGCTGAAAGTAATCTGCTCGCACATAATATGCTGGTGCTCCACCGGTTTTGAAAATGAATTCTTTTGTAAAACCTACTCCGTAAGGCGAATACTGTTTCGTATGGTCAACCAAACTAGTCCAAGGGCATTCTGTAAGGCAAACGGCTCGCTTTCCTGTCCAAGGCAATTCTGACGAAACTATTCTCCGTTCTGTTAATATGTTTTCTAAGCGTTTAATTGGAGAGTAATACTTATAAACGTTAGTAGGATTTGTTTCGCTTTTGTATTTTCTAGGGAACTTATTAGATGTAAAGTGTGCTAAATATTTTGATATGTCAGGTCTGCTCATAATGTTTGTTTTAAAAGGGGCGATGCAATCAGGCATCACCCCAACCCATTTATACTATCTGCTAGAAGCCAGAGAAGTGCGAGCTATGTGAGCTATGCGAACTGTGGGAACTATGTGAGCTGTGAGAGCTATGTGAACTGTGTGAACTATGAGAGCTGTGAGAATAGTGCGTATCGAAACGACTAAAATCAGTAGCCTGCTCAAGTACCAACGATTGTCCACTTTGCTCCTGAATCTGCTCACTATCAGAGCTAGAAAGCTTTGATGTAAGTTTCTCAGTTGCAGATGCACAAAAACTTGCACTCGCCAAAACAGCAGATACTATAAAAAACGCAATTTTTTTCATAGGACCTCCTATTTTTTAGTTAAACATTGGGTTATTATATATCATGCGATATATCATTGATGATTGGTTTAATATGCTCGCTGTGGTGCTCTCTATTAGATTCGAAGAATCCTCCACACTGCCCTTTAAGTGAACAATTTTCGCATTCAGGGAGGTAGATATCCTTCCAATCAGAGATCGACTGCATAGCGTACTTTCTCACATCTTCAGGAAGCACACAAAGCTGAGCATTATATATATAAGGATTCATTCCTCTGTCAGCAAGTAGAAGTACAGCCTGACGCAACTCCTCATTATAATCATATGGATCAATCCACAAATCAGCAATATTCTCTTTTGCTAGACCAGTAGTTTCCATTTGAATGAAAGCCACCTGAGACACAAAAGGAAAATTATGGTAAATATAGTCTGCGAATTGAGGCAATCTCTTATAAGTTTTCTTATGGATAACAACTCGTAAACCTATCTTCTGTCTGAAAAGTGCAAGATTATAAAGTCCCTGAACTGTCTTATAGAATGTTTTTGCACCGACCACTGCATTGTGTTCCTCTGCTATATCAGAGAATAAAGGAATATCAATTTGCAAATCACGGTGTCTGCATTGAGCAAGTTTCATAGCAAATGACTTGTCTGCGAATTTTACTCCATTCGATAAAAGGCTTATTGCAGCATTTGGCAGTTCCTTTTGTATATGTTTGATGACCTTGAATAAATTATCGCCAATTAATGTTGGCTCACCTCCTGTTATACCAACTTCTTTTGTCGATTTGTCAAACAGAGATATAAGCTCTATATTAAAATCTGTCTTATCCTTCTCCTGGGCTATTGGTGGCTGAGGACACATTATACATCTATGGTTACATCTTTCAGTCGCCAAAATAGCATTGTGTAAAGAAGTCTTTTCGTATAGGAATATAATCTCGCCATTAGGGTTTATTAAAACGACATCCCCATCATGAAAATCCACTAAACGCTCTGCGTCCAATGTCACAGCAGTTGCTTTATGAGAAATTTCCTCTGAGTCTGTAATAATGGCTGCAAAACCGAAAGGTTTCTTTTTTAAACCTTTCTTTACAAGTACGTATTTACTTCTGTTCCGAATGACACTGCAATTCGTGGTAACCTTTGCTAGGATATCTGAATTGACGTTTATTGTAGTTCCTGTTAACTGTCTCATCTTCTGTTTACCTTGTTATATTGTAAACTTAACATGGTTTTATCCACGACCAGAATATGCGGTTGATTTCTGGGTCGTGTAATCTTATCAGTTCAAATAAATATTTGATGATGGCCTTAGTCTTTTTGCACATTTCATTAGTAGGACGGTATCCAATCATATCTCCTTGTTCTGACAGATTTCTTACAGGATCCGCTCCGCAATATGGCTGATATACGCAATGAGAGCATCCAGGCAAGCACTCGTTACAAGCAGAAGCAATAATCTCGTGCATTTTATCACCATTGAACATCTCCTGATAAGTATTCTCATTAACATTACCTAAACGGAAGTAATAGTTCTTAAATCTAGCCATCATTCTGGCTTCGTCAGAAACATAAACACTTCCGTCATAATCATAGATGGCACCGGCAATTCCTACCCCTGCAGGTGATTGCAGGTCAACGAAACCAGTGGCGAATGGAGTTAACATTCTTTTGAGCAGCAATGCAGCAAAGCCTTCAACGAAGTAAGCTCCTTTCTTATTTAGCTCAATAATGTAATCCAATCCTTCCTTGTAGTTTGATACAAAGTCCTCTACTGGATAAGCAATCTTCTCTTTGTACTGTTTTGCAAATCCATAAGGGTTGAGATTTCTGAGGAAGATATTATTGAAACCCAGTCTTATGTACTCGTCAATGATATCTTTAAATCTTCCCAAACTATGCTTTGACGTGGTCATAAGTGCTGAAGCACAGTCTTTATGTCCCCAAACATTTCTAATCATAGCGAGATTTTTCTCGAAGATTGCATGATGATCCAACTCCTTATTCTGGAGTGGTCTATTCATATCATGCAAATCCTTAGGGCCATCCAGAGATGTCGAAATATCGCACTTGTGTTTCTTGAGATATTTCACCATATCCTCATTGAGAAGGGTAAGGTTAGTGCAAATAACAAAGTCAAGATGACGCTTTTTGAAAAGATTCTGCCACTCTGACTCTTCAATGATGTACTTTACCATCTCAAAGTCAGTTGATGGGTCGCCACCCTGGAATTCAATCTTAATAAACGGCGAAGGAGACTCAAAGATTGTCTTGACGATATTCTTAGCAGTTTCTTTGGTCATATCAGCCTCATGGTCATCCATATTCTTTCGAGCAACCTGGCAGTATATGCAGCTTGAATTACATCTCAAAGTTGGAACGACCATATGCAGAGAGGTGAAGTCCCTCAAAATACTTTTCTTAGTGCGGAACTTAGTTGCAAGCATTGCTACAACATCGTCAACATTGTCTGTTGTAGCAATCTGCTTAGATGCAATATCGTAAAACAGGTCACTATGCTCATCCAGTTCTCCGTTGACGAACTTATGGAAGTCATCTTGATGAAGGAAGATATATTCACCGACGTCGTTAGTCAGCAAATAATCTTCTTCATTGAATCGCTCAAAGCGAAAAGGTAATAATTGATAAGCCATATGGTTACTTCTTTACCGGTTTGAACGCTTCTTCAACAATTAAATCTCTAATATGTCCAAACTGACGGGTCGTGTGAATTCTTATCTGTTGGTCAATCAGATCATTGCAAAAATCTTTAACATCAGCTTCTGTAATCGCAGAGTTCTCCTTGCTTTCAAAGAACACGTCAACAATCTTTGGGTCGGATTCTGATTCATTCTGATAGATATAGAAACGACCAGAGTACTTGTATGCAGATGCTACAATAGCTTCTTTGTCGTATAGTTCAGTATTTACTGCAACCATAAACTTGTTGCCTTCAACAACATTGACAAAATCCTTTAAATGGCTCATATTTAATTAATTTACTGTATTCTTTCTTTAGTGGTGATTTTCAATACGCTTCTGTCATAATCTATCTCAATCTTTCCTAGTCTATTAAGAACAGACTGGCCGAGGAGGAGAGGTGCATTATTGCTTTCTACGACTGATGCTCTCACATTTTCAAGCTCAAGTCCGCCGAAAGTGATTTTCTTTATATTGAGAACTGTTCCAACAGAGATATCTCCATTGGCATCCATGTATCTTGCTTTGCCAATGACATCACTAGAAGACAGGTATTCGTTCTTGAACATGAATGTGGCTTCGACTCTGGATATAGTGACATCAGCTGCTCCTGTATCGAAAATAAAGTGAAGTGGAAGACCATTGACGCTGCACTTAACCTGGGTAACACCGCCATGTCGAGTGAAAGGAACTTCGACAACTTTTTCTGCATACTCAACGAGTGCCTCATTTGATGATTCCTGCTCAGTCTCTTGTGGAAAATACTTTTCCATCAGAGCTTTGAATGCATCCAGATTTCTGATGTTGTCAATATCATCATCTGTCATCATATGGTGATATGATTTGTTACCACGTTTGAGTGACTCCTCAAGATAATAGAGAGATTTTTCTGTATCGCCCATCAATGAGTAAAGACATGCAGCCTCATAACGAACTCCTTCCTCCTCGCTTGACTCAAGCATCTTATTCATCCACTCAATAGCCTCCTCATTTCTGCCAAGGTGCATATGGGCATACATTGTACATGAACCTTCTTCTGGGATAGTGTCCTTTTGAACCACCATCTCAAAATCCTGTTTCGCTAATTCGCTCTCGCCCTTAAGTAAATACATATTTCCGCGAGACATAATAGCATAAGGATAATCAGCATCTAATGTGATGGAAGTGGTATAGTCTTCAATTGCTCCGTCAATGTCTTTGATGTTATCCTTAAACCAACCTCTACGATAGTAACCACCAGCATAATCAGGCACTGCTTCAATATACTGATCCATCACTTCGATAGCAGTCTGTATCTGGCCAGCCTCATAATAGATGTTTGCCTTATAGAGGATATAATCTGTATCTTTCGGGTCAAGCGCAATTGCCTTATCCATATATTCAATAGCAGAAGCCCATTCACCCATATCCTCATAACAGCTTGAAATACGTCCGTATGTCATTGCATCCTCATCCAGTTTGCTGGCTTTGAGATAGTTTGTAATCGCATCCGTATACCTTTTTGTATGTTCATTGATAACTCCAAGACAATATGGCCAATAAGAATTGTTCGAATCAGTTACAGTCTTAGCCTTTAGTTTGGTGTTGATCTGGACAAATGCAGAGTCTGCGACATCTACCATCAGTCTGAAAGCCTTATTGTCATAATCCAATTCCAAAGCCTTTACAATATCACTTGCAGCCTCCATGTATTTGCCCAATCCCATATAGGCCTCTGCTCTAAATGAATATCCAGAAGCATACTCAGAATACAGAGCCACTACGTTATCATATAAATCCACTGCACTTTGGAAGTTCTTTCGTGCAACTTCATTTCGTCCTAGTCCCATATATGGTAGTGGAGAATTAGCATCTAGTTTCTTCATTGCTTTATAATCTGCATCTGCAAGATCATATTTCTCCTGCTCATAATAGATTTGAGCGCGCTCCCAATACGAATCGTCATCTTCCGGATTATATGAAATAGCCATAGTGAAATCTGTAATTGCTTCTTCATACTTCTCCAGAGCCTCGTATATACCAGCTCTTTTATAATGACATGCACCCTTATATTCCTTATCTTTCTTTGGAATATACTTTAAAGCATTATCAATAGACGACAACGCTCTACCAAACTCTTCATTGCGGAATTGCAAATGAGCCAAATACAGATAAGCGTATCCATTCTCCGGGTGTTCCTCAATCTCCTTAGAAAAAGATTCCTCAGCTTTCTTGGAATCTCTCTCATCCAACGCCTCCATACCCTTACGGAAATTGTAAGAATCTGCATACTTGTTATACTTTTGGGCGTTTGCACTTATTGAGAATAAGCATAGACATCCAAGGCAAATAAATAATGTCTTGAAGAAATGGATGAGATGTTTCATGGTACTTGGCTGGTGTATCACTCAGTGCCAAAGTGATGTGGTTGCAATGCAGAAGCGTGGCACTGAGCTTATCTACCTTAGCTGGTCCTAGGAAAACCATGTGCATAAATATGCTTCAGTACCACGCCGTAATTCGCAAGCGAATACGACGGAGTAACGAGCTTATTCTCTGCACTTTTCGAATTTCCTAGGTTCGCTAAGCGAGAACAAACTACACTTCCGTGATATTTTGTTTCAGTATGTTCAGCAAATATAGACAATATTATCCGAATGTTGGATATCAAACTACGAGATTATTTATCAACAGCGGTGTCACCCTCTTGCCAAAACAAGTTTGTCAAGAAGGCGACCTATCTATTACTCCGGACCGCCGCAAGACTCTCATCTTTTCGCAGAAAAGCCAAGAGACTTGCTCGTTGAAGGCGATCCTCCGGGTGCAAGGGCGGCACCAGCCTCTCAAAGTGCTGGAATGTAATCAGCAGGCTTTTTAAACAATTACTAAATATTTGTTCAGACACCCTGTTCAGGGCATCCGCTTTCAAAGATAATGTAATCAACTTCCAACGGCACATCTATCAGACTGCCTACCTGTCATATTTTGTAAAAAGGGCAATTTTTGTCGAATCGGCAAAAAAGTTCAGTTATTCTGAGGTGTAGAATTCGATGAGCCTGCGTATGGCCGTCTGGCAGACAGGGCAGAAGACAGGTGCCTCGTTGGTGTGCATACGGCAGTCCGGATAGGCACGGAAGACTCCTTTCGACATATAGCCTGCCCCCTCGAAAACACCGAGGAATTTCTCAGGGCTCTCCCCTGCCG
The DNA here is from genome assembly GCA_945948555.1 of uncultured Bacteroidales bacterium. Taxonomy (GTDB): domain Bacteria; phylum Bacteroidota; class Bacteroidia; order Bacteroidales; family UBA932; genus Cryptobacteroides. The sequence goes on from CAMFBM010000024.1 coordinate 10,614, forward strand.
CGATTCTTTTCCACATTTCAGCCGCAGGACAAGGAGCGAAGTCAGACGGTACAGCCGCTCCGGGAGGAAGCATATCGGGCCATTTTGAAGAGAAGTCCCTGAGCGTGGTTATGTTCTGTTCCCATGGCTCGACCTGGGGGAAATAGTACGGTGTGTACTGGTCATCGTAAAAATATTCATCGGCAAGTCCGGCGAAGCTGTGTCCGAATTCGTGGACTACGACAGGTTTGAAAAAGGGATGGTGGGCCGTTGTGAGGGTGTAGGAATTGTAGATGCCTCCCCCGCCGTAGGTGTCCGTGTTGGCAAGGATGATGATGTGCTCGTAGGGCAGTCCCGCTAGAAGGTTGTGAAGGGTACGGAGCCTGAGGGTTGTCAGGTAGCGGTCAGAGTAGAAGGTGCTGAAATTGGCACTCAGGACGGTGTCCTTCCAGTCTCCCTCCAAAGGCACACTCACTCCGCTGTCAGTTGAAGGGAGGGCGACGGCAATGAAATTGAAACGGTCAGCAAGGCTCCTGAAAGGTTCATAGGATAGGATTTCATTGGCGGTGACGGCAGCATCCCTGAAGAAAAGTTCCGCCTCGGATGCCGTGTAGCCTTCAGCGACAATTGCCACATCTATGCATTCCTCGGGAGTCCCGGACTGACGGACATACCTGAACGGGACATCGGCAGACCTGTCCAGATGCCTGATCAGAATGTCCCCGGGATCGACCTCGTGCTCGTATGAAGCACTTACGCCACCTTTGAATCCGTACAGTTCCACGCGGACAATCGCCTTTTTCTCCGGCATCGGAAGAAGGAAGACGTTCTCGAAGGAACGGCGCACCGAAACAGCCTCCTGTGTTGTCTGCCATTCCTGGAAGAGGGTCGAGAAACTATGTCTGTAAAGGACACGGCCTGTTGCAGCGTCACGCATCGAAATCTGTCCGTTTCCTTTCAAGGGAACCGAATCCATATTGCAGTTCCTCCCGTACCATCCGTCAAAACAGGACATCTCGTCAAGGGAAATTTCCTGGGTCCGGTCGGTTCCGGTAAAAATGTAATCGATTCTCAGCGTTCTGTCGTATGCGGCGGCGATGCTCGCAAGAGCGAGCGAAAATGCTATAATACAGCATATTTTCTTAATCATAGATGTATATTAGAATATAAATGCATTAAAATCGAATGCAAATATGCTAAATATACCGTTAAATCACTAAATTTGTAGGATTTTGTTTTGACAAAAAATTTTGACATAAATACATAAGACGAACTTTATAAAAAGAAGAAAACATGTGTGGATTCGTAGGAATTTTCGGGATGAAGGACCCGACAGTGGACTGGAGGACCAAAGCATTGAAGATGTCTGCAAAAATCAGGCATCGCGGACCGGACTGGAGCGGGATTTTTGCTGACGGGAACTGCATACTTGCGCACGAGAGGCTTGCCATCGTGGACCCTCTTTCCGGGGGGCAGCCGCTCTATTCAACGGACGGAAGGAAAGTGCTTGCAGTCAACGGAGAGATTTACAACCATCAGGCCATCAGAAAGGAACTGGCCGGGGAATACTCTTTCAGGACAGGTTCTGACTGTGAGGTCATTCTGGCCCTTTACGAGAAGAAGGGACTGGATTTTCTGGAGGACATCAACGGAATATACGCTTTTGCACTATATGACTCGGAGAAGGATGCCCTTCTGGTTGCCCGTGATCCGATCGGCGTGATTCCGCTTTACATCGGACACGACAAGGACGGAACGGTGTATGTGGCAAGCGAGTTGAAGGCTCTGGAGGGATTCTGCGACGAATATGAGCCGTTCCTGCCGGGACATTACTATTGGAGCAAGGACGGGAAATGCACACAGTGGTACAAGAGGGATTGGTTCGAATATGATGCCGTGAAGGACAACGGGGCGGATGTCAGAGAACTGAGGGAGGCCCTTGTTGCTTCAGTCAAAAGGCAGCTGATGTCCGATGTGCCTTACGGGGTGCTGCTGAGCGGCGGTCTGGACTCGTCCATCACAAGTGCAATTGCAGCGCAGTTCGCACAGAACCGTGTCGAGGATGACAGCAGGAGCACTGCCTGGTGGCCGAGGCTGCACAGTTTTGCAGTCGGGCTTAAAGGCGCTCCGGACCTTGCCAAGGCACGCGAAATGGCTGATTTCATTGGAACTGTGCATCACGAAGTCAACTACACCGTGCAGGAAGGCCTCGATGCCATCCGCGATGTCATCTATTTCATTGAGACCTACGATGTTACCACAGTCAGAGCATCTACTCCAATGTACCTGCTTGCAAGGGTGATCAAGAGTATGGGAATCAAGATGGTGCTCAGCGGAGAAGGAGCAGATGAAATTTTCGGCGGCTATCTTTATTTCCACAAGGCCCCGTCCGCACAGGCTTTCCACGAGGAGACAGTGAGGAAAATCTCAAAGCTCTACCAGTACGACTGCCTCAGGGCAAACAAGTCACTGGCCGCCTGGGGCGTGGAAGGCAGGGTTCCTTTCCTTGACAAGGAGTTCCTTGATGTGGCGATGAGACTCAATCCGAAGGCGAAGATGTGCCCGGGCAGGACGGTCGAGAAGAAGATTCTCAGGGAGGCCTTTGAGGACATGCTTCCGGAATCAGTTGCCTGGAGGCAGAAGGAGCAGTTCTCCGATGGCGTGGGATACAACTGGATTGATTCCCTGAAGGCCGTTGCAGAGTCATCGGTCAGCGACGAGGAAATGGCAAATGCAGCTGAAAGATTCCCAATCAATCCTCCTATGAACAAGGAGGAGTATTGCTACAGAAGGATTTTCGAGGAACATTTTCCAAGTGACTCCGCGGCCAGGAGCGTCCCGAGCGTTCCGAGTGTGGCTTGTTCGTCAGCAGTCGCCCTTGAATGGGATGAGGCGTTCAAGAATCTGAACGACCCGAGCGGACGCGCCGTAGCCGGAGTCCACAATGAAGCCTATATCATTCCACAACAGGAAGTTGAGAAAGACTAGCAGCAATGTCGGCATCGGTAGGGATGACATCGGTCATAGTACCGTCATTGAACTGCCCGTAGGCCTTCAAGTCGAAATAACCTGTACCGGTGAGTCCGAAGACTATGTTCTTTGCCTCGCCGGTTTCCTTGCATTTAAGGGCCTCGTCGATAGCCACACGGATTGCATGGCTGCTTTCAGGAGCAGGCAGCGTTCCCTCCAGCCTTGCGAACAACTGAGCCGCCTCGAAAACGGATGTCTGTTCAACTGCGCGGGCCTCGAACAGGCCGTCGTGATAGAGTTGTGACAGAATCGGGCTCATTCCGTGGTATCTGAGTCCTCCTGCATGGTTTGCAGACGGAATGAACTGATTGCCGAGCGTGTACATCTTGGCAAGAGGGCATATCATACCCGTGTCGGCAAAATCGTATGCAAACTTTCCCCTCGTGAAGCTAGGGCAGGATGCCGGCTCAACGGCAATAATCTTATAATCAGCTTCTCCACGCAAAATCTCGCCGACAAACGGACTGATGAGACCTCCGAGGTTTGATCCGCCTCCGGCACATCCGACAATAATGTCGGGTTTGATCCCGTATTTGTCAAGAGCGGCTTTGGTTTCCAGTCCGATTACTGTCTGGTGAAGGAGAACCTGATTCAGCACAGAGCCAAGGACATATCTGTAGCCCGGATGAGTTACGGCTGATTCCACTGCCTCGGAAATGGCACATCCCAGACTTCCTGTCGTGTCAGGGAATTTCTCAAGCAAGGCCTTTCCAACCTGGGTCTCCATACTTGGTGAAGGAGTCACGGAAGCGCCATACGTCCTCATAACCTCTCTTCTGAAAGGCTTCTGTTCGTACGAACATTTAACCATAAAGACCTTGCAATCAAGCCCGAAATATGAACAGGCCATACTCATTGCAGTACCCCACTGCCCTGCTCCGGTCTCGGTCGTTACACCTTTCAGTCCCTGTTTCTTTGCATAGTAGGCCTGAGCGATTGCAGAGTTCAGTTTGTGGCTGCCGGAGGTGTTATTCCCCTCGAACTTGTAATAGATGTGGGCTGGCGTACCGAGCGCCTTCTCAAGGAAATATGCCCTTACCAGAGGTGAAGGTCTGTACATTTTGTAGAAATCCCTTATTTCCTGAGGGATGTCGAAATAAGGTGTTTCATTGTCCAGTTCCTGCTTGCACAGATCCTCGCAAAATACCTGTCCAAGTTCTTCTTGGGTCATTGGCTGATGAGTACCGGGATTGAGCAGCGGAGCCGGTTTGTTCTTCATGTCCGCACGGACATTGTACCATTGTGACGGAATCTCATTCTCAGCGAGGTAGATTTTGTAGGGGATTTTCGTTTCCATAGTTTTTCGTTTTATTGTAATTTATTGGATTTTAGAATATGCAACAAAAAAAACAGAGCCCCGTCGCAGTTGCGGCAGGACTCTATTGTACATTAAACAACGGTTGACTGACCCTCTACGACTTCTTGAGCTGTAAAAGGCGCCACCAACTGTTATTTGAATAATTTCTCATTTTTTCTCAATTGCGACTGCTAAATTACGTCAACATTTTCAGAAATCCAAGATTATTTTTGATTTTTTAGGACTCCTTATTTGGGAAGATGAAAGACCTCGGAAATTTCACGCATCTGTTCGCGGGTCATACCGTCAGGTTCGAAGCCCATATTCTTTGCGCTGATGTAAATCTGAGCGGCCTTGTTCAGGACGTCCACCTGGTCGAAGGCAGACATAACATCCGTGTCCACGGCGAATATTCCGTGTTTCTCCCACATCACAACGTCATAGTCGTCATCAATTGCCCTGATGGTTGCCTCGGCAAGTTCCACACTGCCTGCAAGCATATAAGGAACCATCCCCAGTCCCCTCGGACAGAATGCCTTGGTCTCGGGAATCATTGACCAGAGAAGGTTGGTCGCCACATCCTTTCCCATATAGTACTTGCTGTGGGTCAGTGCAACAAGCTCAATCGGATGGGTATGCAAGGATGCCTTGTAAGGTGAACCCTTGGCTATCAGATAGTTGTGAACACTCAGATGTGAGGGGAGTTCGGATGTAGGCATCACAGGATTGTCGGCCACTATCTCATAGTGTGCGCAGTCATCCTTGATTCTGATGATCGATCCGTTCGCCATAGGATTGCGGGCAAGGTCACGCATACGTTTCTGGGTTCCCTTGCAGTAGAACCAGCAGCCCTTCAGATGCGGAAGGGTCACTCCTATGGGAAGTTCCTGCGTGATTGCAGGAAGTGCCCTGATTTCATCAGTGATGTGTTCAGTGACATTCACGGTGATGTTTCCGCCGTTTCTTTCCGCCCAGCCTTTCATCCAGAGGTAACCGGCGGCCTCGGCAACCTGCCAGACTGCTGCCGAGAGGGAATCGCTGTATTCGAGGATTGATTTCATAGATATCTGATTTTTAATTGTTTCTATATTTTTTCTGAATATTGAGGAATATTGAATATTCATCATTACGCTCCACCTTCGGCTCGTAAACGGTCAACTCAACCGAGGCGGCGGAGATTTCTCTCAACCGGTCAAGTGTGTCAGCAAGACCGGCTGCCTTGGCCTGGATCAGGGCATTTCCCATCGCCGTACCTTCGACGGGACCGCATACTACGCGGATTCCCAGACAGTCGGCAAGGTACTGCATCAGGAAGGCGTTCCTTGATCCTCCTCCAATGACATTGAGGGTTCTGATTGGCTCCGGAGCAACATTAGAGAGGGATTCTATGACCTGACGGCACCTGAGGGCAAGGCTTCGGAAAATGCAGCGGCAGTACTCGGCAGGTAATGCAGGAGGGACCTGGGAGGTCGCAAGGCAGTAGGAATCGATCGCACCGGTCATAGAAGCGGGATGCGCGAAACATTCGGCATCCGGGTCAATCACTCCGCCATAGTCCACTGTGTCCGCCAGGGCAACGAGCTCGCCTACTCCTTCCGGGGCATTCCTGAAGTCTCTGCGGGCCTGCTCGAAAATCCACATCCCACAAATATTCTTCAGGAAGCGCACTGTACCTTCCACTCCCCCTTCGTTGGTGAAATTCTCTCTGTAACTGAAATCATTTATGACAGGTTCCGGAGTCTCTATCCCGAGGAGAGACCAGGTTCCGCAACTGAGGTAGGCGAAATCCCGTCCCCTTGCAGGAACAGCCGCAACTGCCGACGCTGTGTCATGCCCGGCAACTGCTATTACCTTGACAGGACCAAGTCCCGTCTCCCTCTGAACCTGTTCCGAGAGGACTCCGATGACTTCCCCGGGAAAGACCAGTCTTCCGAACCGCTCACGGGAAAGGCCGAGAACGGAAAGGATGTCAGGATCGAACTCCCTGTTGAAGGCATTGAGCATCTGGGAGGTAGAAGCGATGGTGTACTCGCAGACAGTTTCTCCGGTGAGCATAAAGGCAAGGGCATCCGGCATAAACAGAATCTTGTCGGCAGCCTCCAGGGCACTGCATCCTTCCGCTGACAGGGTGTCCAGATTGAACACCGTGTTGAAATTCATGAACTGTATGCCTGTCCTGGCATAAAGGTCCCGCGGGGACATTTTTCGGAAAAATCGCTCCTGAGCACCGTCAGTATGGGAATCGCGATAACAGTAAGGCAGACCGAGAAGTTGTCCGTCCTTTCCGAAGAAAGCCACATCCACACCCCAGGTGTCAATTCCAATGGAGTCTATGCTGACTCCCTGTTCTGCGACCTTCCTGAGGCCTTTGAGTATTTCATTGTACAAATGTGCGATGTTCCAGAACAAATGCCCCCCGAGAGGAATCATCGGATTTTCAAACCGGGTTACCTCGGTCATTTTCATTGATTTGCCATCAAATCCGGCAAGTATCGTCCTGCCGCTCGTGGCTCCGAGGTCAACAGCGAAGAAATTGTGGTTTGTCATCAGTTTCAGTGTTTAGTCCGCAAATATACATCAGAACTTGATTCGATGTACTTTGTTTTTTGCCAAACAGGCAATATATATTGTCATCAGTCGCCTTCGCACAGGATTTTCAGACAAAGACCATCAGACACGACGGGATTGAAAGGGAGTACAGACTTTTCGTCCCGGACAGCATAGCTCCGGAAAGGAGTCTGGTGAAAGACCTGAATCTCAACAAGCTCAACTGCTTCCTCTGCGGAATGAGCAACGGAGGGGAAATGTGCTATCTGACTGCACTCCAAAGGCCGGAGGATGGGGAGAATACATTGCCGTCCCGATTGCCGTTAAGGAAATATTTATTCCTCAATAATGGAATTGACCCATCTCTGGCGGCGTTTGTCCTGAAGCAGCATAACGAGTTTGAACTGACCGTCGCGAGCTCCTTCACGAAGACTGCGCTGCTTGATCAGATCGTAGGCATTCCGGCGCAGCACGTGTGATTTCGGGGCACCTAAGCGGTGGGACTCGCGCTTTGATTCATATTCAATGTTCATCGTCTTGAGTTTCTCATCCACTATTTCAGTGAACGTCTCAGCCTTGGCGCTGCGGATTCTCCTGTTGTCGAACTCGTAATAGAAATCATAGCAGGACTGCTCCGGGTCAGCGAAACCAATGAAGAAATTGACTTTCCACCCGGTTTTCTTCTCCGCTGCCCTGACGGCCTCAATGAACTGCTTCTCGTAGAGTTTCTCACCCGTAATGCTCACTATCCCATTGACTTTCTGCACCATATGGATTTTCGGAGTCTTGTGGTTCCAGCCGCCGACTTCGACAAGGTCGTTCATATTGTAGCGGTAAAGACCGGAAAGTGTCGTGACATAGATGCAGTAACGCTGCCCCTGCTCAAGCTCGTGAAGGCGGTAGAACCGCGGATCCGGCTTTTCAAGGTCGCACTCGCGGACAAACTCGTAATAGTGATAGTTCGGGAAGAGGGTCGAATCGATTCCCTCGTCAAGCACAAGTCCGAACCTGCATTCCGAAGCGAAGAAGCCCAGTTCCTGATAGCAGCAGCAATCCGGGAGTTGTTCCTGAACCTTTGCGGCGGCAATGGCAGTGTTTCCGCATTTCCAGGAAGAAATCAGCTGGAGGTCAGGCCACCAATGTTTCATCATCGGTTGTCCGTATTTTTCCTTCACACTTCTGAGAAATTCCGCCCTTGCGGGATCAGGCTTGATGAAGGCGGAAAGTTCCTTTCTGATTTCAGGTGCAATGTCGAACTTCTCCGAAAGAGTACCCTTCTCAATGTCCTCGATGTAGAGGTCGAAGAACTCTTCGGCATTGTGGACGAACTCGAGAATCGTAGAAGGGTTAGGGGCGACCATATATGTCACGCTGTGGGCTATTGCAAGTCTCATCATTGCGTAGTATCTCGCAGTGTAATCCTTGATTTCATAGACAACCGGAGGGGTCACGAACCTCTTGCGGATGAAAGCCGGAAGTTCCCTTGCAGTGACACCGGACACGGAGCCGAAAATGGTCCCGTCCTCTGCATATCCTTCAATCACCTTTGCGACTGACACCATCAAACCTCCGGTGAGGAATTTCGGGCGGACGCAGCCGAAGTTGTCAAGCCAGATGTGCGACATTGCATTGTACACGTCCCTCATATAGACATCCGAGATTGGAATCCACTTGGGCTCGGAAGTAGTGCCTGAAGTGGTGGCATACATCATCGGCTTTCCCGGAATGAGCACATCCCTCTCCCCTTTCTTGTGGCGTTCAACATACGGTCTGAATGCTTCGAACTCCGCTGCAGGGACACTTTTCTCGTAGAGTCTGAAGAGTTGTTCTGCCTTGCGGGCCTTGCGGATGGAATTGAAATGATGTTCGCGGCCGAAAACGGTGTTGCCGGAAAGAGCCAGAATCCGTCGCAGAGTCCTCTCGGAAGCTCTTTTTGGATTCCTGGAGGCAATGTCCAGCGAAATCCTCGGGAGAAGAGACATCAGTCTCAGTCCCAGGTTGATAAGTTGGTAAGGTAAAGACATCTGTTTAGGTTCCAGGTACACAATTTTTCCTTTTTGGAAAAATAAATGGCCACAAAGATAAAAAATATTGTAATTTTGTCAGGCAAAAAACAAAAGATATTCTGAAATATATACTAATCTATGGGAAAAGGAACAGACAATCTGAGATATTCGATGATGGAAGTCGAGGAAGGTACATATCTCCCTGAAGAAGACATAGAATATCCGGAACAGGATGGCTCACAACGTATTCTTAAAATAAAATACACTTCTGACAGAATTGCTTTCGACGAAACCTATCCTTATCTGGATGACAGTTTTCACTACAAACTCAACCGTTTTGCGAACAACTGGCTGCTGTATCACGTCGTTATGCCACTCAACCGGCTGAGGTTCGGTGTCAGGTTCGAAGGCAAGAAAAGGCTCAAGGGATATAAAAAACTGTTCAGAAACGGGGCTATGACAGTCTGCAACCACGTTTACAGATGGGATATGGTCTGCGTCTTCGACGCGATGAAGTTCCGAAAGATGTGGTTTCCGATATATGGAGAACATCTGATGGGGAATGATTCCTGGTTTATGAGATATGCAGGAGGTATTCCAGTCGCGCAGACAAGAGGAGGGATGAAGGCTTTCAATGAGGCTTTTGACGAGTTGCACAGGCGCAGACAGTGGCTTCACGTCTTTCCGGAAGCCAGCAGCTGGAGATATTATGTTCCTGTCAGGCCGTTCCAGAAAGGAGCATTCACGATGGCCTACAAATATGACATCCCCGTGATTCCCTGCGTGATTACCTATCGTCCAAGAACCGGCCTATACAGGCTGACCGGAAAGAAGAATACTCCTCTGATGACCCTGCACATCGGCACTCCGGTCATTCCTGACACCTCCAGACCACGCAAGGAAGAGGTCTCAAGGCTGCTTCGGGAATCCCATTCGCAGATGGTCAATATGGCAGGAATCCTCAAAAATCCTTGGCCTGCCGAGGCTTGAGGCCATTATTTGAAGATTCCCGAACTACCAGTTACCTAAAGTGTCATCCTCCCTGCCGAAAGTACAGTCCATTCCGGGTGTCCACTTGAACTTGTAGATGCTGTAGTTCTTGTAGGGGCCTCTGAAGATCAGAGGACCATCGAAACTTGCAAGGGCGGTGTAATAGGTGTGGCCGTCTTCAAACAGGGTATGGCTGGTTCCGTCTCCGACCCCGTCATTGTTGTGGGCATACATCCCGTAGAAAACATTTGCCTCTCCACTCTCCTGCAAAGTCTTGAGACGTTCGATGAAATAGTCTCCCGGAGTCGTGACTTTCAGGACATCTTTCAGGTACAGACTGTCGGCAGTCTCCCCAACCCAGGGCAGGAAGAAATTCAGCTGCCCCTCTGAGTTTAGAGGATAGACATAGTCCCAGGTACCGTTGATGCGGTACTCGAAATGAACTTCTATTTCGCTGGTAGCCTTTGTCCTGATTGTTTCAAGGACAAGATTCCCGCACGGGGCATTGGTCTTCGGGTCCACAACGAATCCATAGACCCAGTAATCGGTGTCGGGTTCGAGGTCATTGAAAAAATAATCCTGCTCGACATACTGGAGGCTGTGACTGGAGAACTCCGCTATGTGGGGCTCCCCTTTCAGGAGATGGTCATATCTCCAGTTGATGTAATTCTTGTAGGCATAGTCAAGAGACAATGTCTTGAACTGTTTCTCAATGCTGAAAGGATCCACACCCTCACGCACCTTCTCCGCGGCAATGTAGAAATATGCATCCTTGTCCGTTCGGAAATATGCCTCGCAGAAGCCTGCGCTGACCTGCCTGATTTCCATATTGAGATTTACATCCTTTGTCTTGTAAACAGCCTCGGTAGAGCAGGCTGCAACGAGAAGGATCGCAAGTGGGACAATAGGGATAATTCTCTTCATAGTCATTCTCCTTCTTCCTTAAGCCAGGTCTTTACAGAAAGGATGAACCTCAGGGCACCCTTGATGTGTGAACCGTAGTAACCGAAATTGTACTGGATGTTCGCATCAGTCCATTTTGTCTTTGCCATGGAAGCATTGATGAACGGAACCACATCGTCATCCATCGAGTGAAACATATACACAGGTGCGGATGGCACCCAGTTCAGAGCAAGCACGGAATTGGAACTCAATGCCTTGTACAATTCGGAGACCTCTTTGCTTGTTCTGTCGAGCCCTTTTTCCGTCAGGATATCACTGGTGTGGGTCGTGCCCATCATTGTCTTCAGCTGGGCCACCGTGTAGGACTTGGAATTGATCCAACTGTCCAGGTTCTCCATAATCCAGGGCTGAAGGAAATCACTAATATTCAGGTCAATGCCATTCCCGACAATCATTCCCTGAATGACCATCGGAATGGCTGCAGGAATGTTCACGTTGTCAGATTCAATGAAATTGTTGTAGGTAGCCCTCACATCGTACGGTCCTCCGCCACAGAAGACCTGATGGACAAGGTCCTTACGGCCAATTACTTCCTCAATGAACCAAAGTGTCCCCATCGTGACCGCACCGCCCTGGGAATATCCCATCAGGTAAATGTCATCGTGCTGGGGAGCATATTCCGTGTCCTTGAGGAATTCTCTGACTGCATAGTACATAGTGTAGACATCAAAGGCCTGCTGCTGGAGCACCAGATAGGGATGCACCCTGTCTGAATCGATTCCGAAGCCCTCGTAGTCCGGGAAAATCATTGCATATCCCATATCTGCCAGAAGGCCCTCCAGCGGAAAGCAGTTCGATGGAGCCTCGAAATTGGCACCGATGGTGTAATGGCTGACGACTATGTATCTTTTCGGCTTACGGTTCTTCGGAAGGAGGATTTTGCCCGAAAGGGTTGTGGGCCGGGAAGTCCTCAGGTCAAAGGATTCGTAACTGCCGGCAACCTCGATTACCTTACCCTTGTTGTTGTAGTCCAGAAGGTCTGCAAGGACTGTAGTGATGGGAGTTGAAGTGGTCTTTGTGCCCGTGCCGGAAATCTCCTCCTGGTCAAAGTAACAGTCTTTAGGGAGGCCTCCAGACAAATCGGTCACTTTCGAGGAAAAGACCTTGAAGGCATCGTGATTGGCTCCGTCCAGTTTGCTGAAATCCACAAAATCAATTTCACCACGCGAACAAGATGAAATGGCGGCAGCCAGAATGAATCCCAGAATGAATTTCGATTGTTTCATATTCCGTACCTCCTAAAATCTTATTCCTGCCCCGACGGACAGTATTTTTGAATTGCAGAGATAGACAGTATTTTTGTCCTTAAGGGCGTACAACCCACCGAGTTGCGCAAAGACGAACCATCTCCTTTCCCAATCCACGTCAATCCCTACAAGCGCGATGTCAATCGCGGGAGCTACTGCCGTGTGCCGTCCCCGGTAGTCCGTCTCAGTCCCACCGTTGACGCATAGTCCCGCCCCGAAAGAAGTGTAGAGGCTGACATATTTCCTGTTGAGCCAGGTGAACCTGAGTTGCGGCATAACGACAAGATTCCAGAAATTGCTGTTCCTATCACGGTCAAGTTCCGTTCCCAAACCGTTCCTTGTGACATCATCCCAAAGGCAGGCCGAAATGTCAGCCATAGCCCCCAATCCGAACCAGCTGTTGACACGCCATTGGTATCCAAGGAACCAGTGCTGGGTGTAACGGTAATGTTCTTTGTACTGTTGTTCAAAGGTTTCCGGAAGATCATCAACTATATATGAAGGATTCTGCCAGACAAGGGACTCGAACATCTGGTCTCCCCATCCGAGACGTAATTCGTGGCGCATCGTGTCCCTCTTTCCAGGCGTTTCGGCAAAGGCGGCATAAAACGGCATCGAGACAAGGAGGAGCACATGCAAAAATTTTTTCACTGAAAAAGTCATATATCTTTCAAATTCATATATTCTTGCAAACATAGGTATTTTTTTGATGTTATCCGTTGCGCTTGAGATTTTCGATGTAGCGGCTGATGCGCATCAGTTCCCCGGGGATGTTGATGCGCTGGGGACAATGCGATTCAGTCATACATTTGCGGCACTGGATGCACCTGTCCGCCTGACGCAGTTTCGGAATAGCCCTGTCGTAACTGATCAGAAAGGCACGGCGGTTCTTCCGGTAGTTCTCATCCTGACTGTCCGCCGAGACAAATCCCTCATTGACACATCTGTTGTAATGCTCGAAAACAGCAGGAATGTCCAGTCCGTAAGGACAAGGCATACAGTATTTGCAGCCGGTACAGCTGACAATCGGGTACTGATGCATCAGCTCGGCCATACTGTCAAGGAAATCCTTTTCTGAATCTGTCAGTTCGACAAGCGGAGTGTAGGTCCGGATATTGTCCTGAAGATGCTCCATATATGTCATTCCGCTCAACACCGTCTGCACATTCCTGTGTGAGGCAGCAAAGCGGAAGGCCCAGGATGCAACGGATTTCTGAGGTTCCATCTCCTTGAACATCCGGGCGATGTGGTCCGGAACCTTTGAGAGCCTGCCTCCAAGAAGAGGTTCCATCACCATCACCGGAAGGTCGTGTTCCTCCAGAATCGCATACAGGTCTGAGGCATTGGCATCCTTTCCCCTGGCATAGTGCCAGTCCAACCAGTTCAGCTGAATCATCACGAAATCAAATAGATTTTCCCCGGTTCTGGCCTTGTACTCCTCGTGGTAATCCATCATTTGCTGAAGATTCGGCCGGTTGCTGTGGAAGGAGAAACCAAGATGACGTATGACTCCCCTGTTCCTTTGTTCAATACAGTAGTCCAGGATGCCGTTTTTCACAAATCTGTTCTCAAAATACTCCCTTCCGCCAGTGATGCTGTGAAGCAGATAATAGTCTATGTAATCGGTCATCAGGTTTTTGAGGGAATTTGAGAGCATTTCCCTGGCAAACTCCAGATTGTGAGTGCTTTTGTTGAAGTTTGACAACTTTGTCGCCAGGAAATAGGATTCGCGCGGGTAACGGCTCAAGGCCAGGGCGGATGCCCGCTCGGACTTGCCCTCAAGATAGACAGGAGCCGTGTCGTAGTAGTTGACACCGTGCTGCATTGCACAGTCAATCAGCTCATTAACCTGTTCCTGGTCAATAATTTCATTCCCGTCATCATCCTTGGTCATCGGCCAGCGCATACATCCGTAAGCCAGAATGGAGACATCCTGACCGGTCTTGGGGTCCTTCCGGCAGGTTACAGGCCCAAGAGGCAATTCTTCTGCGGACTGGTCTGACCCACTCCCCTTCGGGGCACATCCAACAGCTGCGGCAGCTGTCACAACAGCACCGGTTGCACTTCTTTTGAGAAAATCCCTTCTTGAAATATTTTCCATAATCAGATTGTCTTATGAACCAGATGACCTTCAACATGTATTGCCGGGAAAGGCTGCGACGGACAGAGATACTCGCAGGCTCCGCAGCCGATGCACCTCTCCTCATTCACTGTAGGAATGCGGAGGGATCTTTCATCTTCCGGATTGAGTTTCACCAATTTGATTGCCCCTACAGGACATCTGCGCGCACAGTTGCCGCAACTGACCCCGTCAGTCTTCACGACGCAATTGTCAAGATTGACGACTGCGTGACCGATCTGTGTCGAGGATTTCTCTTCCCGGGTGATTTCAAAAATGGCATTGTTGGGGCAGACCTCGGCACATCTGGTGCATTCCGGACGGCAGAATCCCCTTTCGTACGACATTTCAGGCTGCATAAAGGTGTCCAGGGCAGTTGACGGCCTCAGAACGTCATTCGGGCAGACACTTACACACAGCTGGCAGGCCGTGCAATGCTGGGAGAAATGCCTGAGGGAAACCGCACCGGCCGGTTTGAGAGGAGTCTGCCTTCTGAAAGGCTTGCGCTGGGTCACTTCGGCAAGTCCACCGTCGAGCTTGACTTCCTGGGCTTTCAACGCGGCTGAGCCAGCTGCAATCAGGGCTCCTGTCACAAAGGCCCTCCTGCCTGCATCTTCCGGTTTTACTGTCCCGGCTCCGGAAGTTGCGGTGTTCGGTGCTTTTTCTGTCTTGGATTCAGAATTTACAGTGTCCGCTGCCAGAGGCTTTCGGGAAGAGACCTTGCCCCAGCGCCATCCGTAACTCACTGCTCCCCTGTGGCAATGGCTGACACAATCCAGGCAGACAACACAACGGCTCGAATCCACCCTGTGAGAGTCAATATTGATGCACGATGACTTGCAGCCTTTCTCACACAGCCTGCATCCGTTGCATTTCTGAGTGTCGAAGCGGATTCCGAAAAGCGAGAACCTTGAGACAAGTCCCAGCAGTGACCCGACCGGACAGATGCTGTTGCAGTAAGTTCTGCCGCCGGTCCAGGCAAGGACACAGACTACAATGAGAGTCGTCAGGGCCACAAGGAAGGTCGGGAGTGATTTGAGCCAGACAGTCTTGTCATAGAAAGCGTAACTGTCAGCCCTCTCGGCCAGATATGCCAGAGCATTGTTTCCCCATTGCCAGAAGGGTGAAAACAAGTTGCTCATTATGCGGCCGAATGCACTGTAGGGATCAAGCAGCGAAGCGACAAATCCACCGACCGGCGCAATGAGAGCCACAAGGAATAGCACCAGAATCATATATCGGAGCACATTGAGAGGCTTCTTCCAGCCGAATCTGTAACGGTTCTTCTTTTTGATTCGGTTCCTTATTCCTGAAACTCCGTCCTGGAAGATTCCAAGCGGGCAGATTACCGAGCAATAGACCCTTCCCGTCACAAAAGTCAGCAACACAAGTGCAATTATGGCCCCGAGATTTACCGCAAGAACCGCCGGAACGAACTGAATCTCGGCAATCCATCCAAGCCAGGCGTGAACACTGCCCGTAAAATCCAGAAAAAGCAGCGATGCTCCCACAAGCATCACCACCGCCAATGTTATTCTTATTTTTCTCAACATAGCATTATCTAGTGAGGAATCTTCAAAAAATTACCTTAACTTTTTCAACAAACACCTCCCAAGGCATTGCGCAAATCTCGCCAGGGAGGGGAAGGCGGCGCGAGGATGCCGCGATGGGGTTGCTGCAGGAAGAAGCTGGAAGACGGCGGGAGGGTTCTTTGGAGATGAGCACCACGGGAAGACCTGCAGCGGCGGCACCACCGTCAGTTGCGGACTTGTCACCGACCATCAAAGTCTCACCCGGTGCAGTTCCAAGGGCAGCGCAGGCATTCAGAAAGACCTCACGGCAAGGCTTAAGGCCACCCAGCGAAGGAGACTCCCAGACCTTGTCAAAATCCTCAACGGAAAGCCCCACAGCCTCCAGTTTCTCAGGAACTGCGCTGTAATCCGAAAGCAATGCTACCCTGCATCCTGCAGAACGGAGCCCGCAGAGGAGTTCCTTCAGGCCCGGACGCGGAGTCATCCTCTCCCTGATGATTTTCACCTGCGATGGCATATATCTTTCATAGAACCACTTCCGGCATCTGCTGGCGGCAGTCTGAGACCCACTGCCCATCAGAAAGAACAACTTTGAATAATAATCTTCAGCACCTCCAAAGAACTTTCCCTGCAGCATCTTTCTGCATCGTCTCTCCGCTGCCAGCATCCTCAGATGAAGGGGATCCGCAAGAATCAGCCGCAACGGAAAATGACGGGACTCGTACAAAGTCCCGTCGAGATCGAATATCACTGCCTTGATTTCCATAAGGCAAAGGTAAATATTTTTTCAGAAATCACTAGAAACAGAAGATATCGAATGTCCCCATATACATCAGAAAGGATAGCCCACACCGAAATGGATTGTGTAGCCGTCTCGTCACCAGAGTCAGCAACACAAGTGCAATTGCGGCCCCAAGATTTAATGCAAGCACCGCCGGAATGAACTGAATCTCAGCAATCCATCCAAGCCAGGCGTGCACCGTGCCCGTAAAATCCAGAATCAGCAGCGATGCCCCCAGAAGCATCACCACCGCCATTGTGATTCTGATTTTTCTCAACATCGAATTAGTTTTGAATATTTTCAAGTTAAGGAATATGAAATTACAAGCTAATGGCGAATTTCTTCAGCCGGGAATCAAGCATTTTTTCAGGTATGATGCATTTCACGGCTGAGGCGACCTCATTGAGTAGCCCCTCGCGGACATAGTCCTTTCTGATTACCAGGGAAATCTCCCTGACAACATCCGGCTTGACAAGGTGGCGGATGTTCCGTCTCTGAGTCTCGGACAGGTAAGGAACATGCAATTCAGGAATGACGGTGTAGCCGCCATTCTCATCCACAATCCTGACCAGGGAATCAATGCTGCCGGCCTCATAGATTGCCGTGTAGTCCGAGCAGCCGTGACAGAAATTCATCACCTGGGTTCTGAGGCAGTTGCCCTCGGCAAGAAGCCACAGATGTTTGGAAGGCATTTCTCCCGAAGGAATCTCATCCTGGAGGGACAGCGATTCAGACGGGGAGACATAGAGTTCAAACCTCTCGTAATAGAGAGGGATCTCAAGCAGATTGTAGTTCTGCGAGGGCGTGGCCATAATTGCCATGTCTATTTCCGCCTTTAGGAGTTTGTCCACCAGGTCGCAGGTCTGCAGTTCGTAGGCATGCAGAAGGATGTCCGGACTGTCGTCCCTGATTTTCCGGATGAGTTTCGGAAGCAGGTAGGAAGCCACCGTCGGAATCATCGCCAGTTGGATTTTCCCGCATGAACGCTGTTTTTCCGAAAGAGTGATCTCGCGAAGCTGCTCCAGGTTGAAAAGCACCACCCTGGCCTGGGCGATGATTGCCTCACCGGCTGCAGTGGGTTTCGTTGGATGTGCGTCACGGTCGAAGATGACGGTGTCCAGTTCCTCCTCAAGTTTCTTGATCATCATGCTCAAGGTGGACTGGGAGACCCCGCAGGATTCCGCCGCCTTCACGAAATGACGGTATTTGTCAACCGCCACGACATATTCCATCTGTTGTATGGTCATAACTGAAAAATTTACTAAAACGTATTGTCAGAAAGGATAGCCCACACCGAAATGGATTGTGTAGCCGTCTCGTTTGAACCATTGTGAAGGAGGGAGCCAGGAGTATTCCCTTGCAGGGTCGTGCAATTTCAATCCGAGGTCAACCCTCAGGACGAGGAAGTCAAAGTCCAGACGGATTCCTGCGCCCCAGTTCATTGCGATTGACCTGAAGAAGTCAGTGCCAATAAGGGATGAACGGTCTGAGGCAGAGGAAATCTCGTTAAAGGTCCAGACGTTTCCGGCATCGACAAAAACCGCGCCTGCAATCTTCCAGAACATCTTGAAACGGTACTCGGCATTCATTTCCAATTTTATGTCTCCAGTCTGATTCGGGATGCTGAATGTGGTGTCCTTAGGAACGGTTCCAGGGCCCACGGACCTTGCCTGCCATCCCCTGAGGCTGTTCGCACCACCGACATAGAAATGTTTTTCGAAAGGCAGGGCAGAACTGTTCCCGTAGGCATATCCCACACCGCCGACTGCCCTCAGGGCAACCGCCTGGCCGTCATTCCTACCAAACCTCCACGTCCTGGCCACGGTCAGCTCTCCCTTCACATATTGGGAGAAAGGAGTCTTCCAAATCAGTCCGGCACCGCTTTCATCCTTTACCATCAGAGGTTTGAACGCGCTGAGAAGATTGCCGGATATGTCGAACTGAAACCTTGTGTAGAAATAGGAGGTCTTCGGATTGACATCGGCATTGGTCGTGTAGTAGAGCGAACCTCCAAGCCCAAGGTCAAAGTGGTTCTGGTAGGAGTTCTTCATGAAAGGATCCCCCTCCAGTGACTTGTAGAAGGTGTCATCGAGGTTGAACAGACGCACGATGTTCAGCTGGGCAGGGTAAAACTGGTAGAAGAAACGACCCTTCAGACTGCCGTTGTAGCCGTAGGAAAGGGAAATTATGTTCCTTGTGTACTCCGGACGGTTCTGGTAGTTGTAGGAGACATTGATGTCGGTGCGCGGGATGGATGGTCCCTGGAAAAGGCGGTAGGGCAGGCCAAGAAATTTCGGGAAACTCAGACCTGCGGACACACCGAATTCGTTGGATTTCGTGCTGTTGTTGAACTTGAACTGGAAGTTGCCCATAAAACTCAGACTAAGCCATTCCCCGCCCCGGAAAATGTTCTTGTGATAATAGGACAGCTGCGGGGAGATACCCATCAGCCCCGTCGAGTTCACAGAAGCTTCAAGATTCACCTTGAAGCCCTGCAGCTTTGTCTGACTCAATGAAATCTCACAATTCACCCTGTCTTCCGAGACCTTCGTGGAACTTATGTTGATTCCACTGAACATCCTGAGGGAGGAAATCCTCGAATATGTGTTGTTGATGACAGTCTCGGAATAAGTCTGCCCGGGGAGGATTGTGTTGAGATCCCTGAGAACTTTCTCTCTGATTTTCAAACTCTTGGGATAGGTGATTTCAACATTTCCAAAAGAATACTTCCGGAACGGAACCGCATCCCTGGGAGTCTCGTTCCTGGTGTATTCGTTGATTTTCAGCTCAAGGACGACCGAGTCCGGAATGCTCAGAGTGTCTGCCTCAAAGAAATAGAAGTTCTTGTTGAAGCCGTAGAAACCCCTGTTTCTGAGAACAGCGCTCGAACGCTCCGCCTCCTGCTCCAGGGTATGCTCGGAGAGGTACATCCCCTCCCTCACAGTTGAATTGAGGGTATCCGCGAAAAATTCCTCCGCAAGGGGACCATCGGGAACGCTGTAGCGGATTTCCTTGATAGGCAATCTTTTGCCAAGGATTACATCATACCTTACTTTAACTCTTCTCTTTCGGACTTCCACAGTGCCGTTCACCTGTGACCCGTAATAGCCGAGATACTCCAGATGCCTGCGGATGTTTGCCTCAGAATTGTCAACCTGATCCGGGTCATAGACAACCGGGGCCACACCTATTTTCCTGACGAACTTGTCCCAGCCCTTTCCCTTGCCGTTCTGCCAGTTGTAAACGTTCAGGAAAGGATTCCATCCGAAAATGAAGTAGGAATTCGGTTTCTGCTTGATATAGGGCTCAATGTTTCCGGCATTGAACTTCTTGTCGTTGACCACATTGACCGTGTTCTTCGCAAGACGGTACTCCCCATCCTGCAAAACCCTCGTGGTACTGCAGGAGACTGCCGCCAACAGGACGGACGCTATGAGGAACAGACGCTTCATCGACAAGACGTGCCGGAGCCGTGCAACCGGACACAAACGCAAACATCTTACAAATTTAGGCCAATCCGCCGGAAAGACAAAATTTTACAATAAAAATATAGGAATAATGAATATATATAATATCTTTGTTGCCCGATTTTCAATCCGAGTGAATCGGATTGGATAAAAAGAGTATAATCCGACTTAATTACTTCAACTGAAATGAAAGACAAGTACATTGATTTGATTAACCAGACATTTGAGTTTCCACAGGACGAGTTCCGTGTTGAGAACGGCATACTGTATTTTCACGACATCAGTATGATGGACATAATCAATCAGTACGGAACACCGCTCAAAATAACGTATCTGCCGAAAATATCATCCCAGATCCAGCGCGCCAAGAGGATGTTCAATGTGGCAATGGCAAAGGTGGACTACCAGGGTTCCTACCATTACTGCTACTGCACCAAGAGTTCCCACTTTGAATTCATAATGAGGGAGGCCCTCAAGAACGACATCCATCTTGAGACATCCTCAGCGTTCGACCTGAACCTGATAGAGGCTCTTGAGAACGAGGGAGTCGTGGACAAGGACCTGTTCATCGTCTGCAACGGATTCAAGAAGGCGGCCTACATCGACAACATCGCCAACTTCGTCAACAGCGGCTGGAGGAACATCATCCCCGTGCTCGACAACATGAACGAGTACAACCAGCTGAACGACCTTGTGGACCTTCCGATCAACCTCGGCATCCGCATTGCTTCGGAGGAGGAGCCGACATTCGACTTCTACACCTCCCGCCTCGGAATCCGCTACAGTGACATAGTGCCTTTCTACGAGAATGTCATCAGCAAGAGCAGCAAGTTCCACCTGAAGATGCTCCACTTCTTCATCAACACCGGAATCAGGGACACGGCTTACTACTGGAACGAACTCGCAAAGTGCGTGACAGTCTATTGCGACCTCAAGGCAATCTGCCCTGAGCTGGACTCCCTGAACATCGGAGGAGGCTTCCCGATCAAGAACTCCCTTGCGATGGATTTTGACTACGAGTATATGGCGGAGGAGATCATCAGCCAGATCAAGATAATGTGCAACGCACGCGGAGTGCAGGAGCCGAACATCTTCACAGAATTCGGAAGTTTCACGGTCGGTGAGTCCGGAGCGACAATATTCCAGATTCTGGACGTAAAACAGCAGAACGACAGGGAAAGATGGTATATGATTGACAACTCTTTCATGACCACCCTGCCTGACACCTGGGGAATAAAGCAGAGGTTCATTCTCCTTCCTATAAACAAATGGAACGACAAGTACCAGAGGGTGTTCCTCGGAGGACTGACCTGCGACAGCCAAGACTACTACAACGCCGATGCGCACGCCAACGCCATCTTCCTCCCGAAAATCGAGCACAACGAGGATCCGCTCTACATCGGATTCTTCCACACCGGAGCCTATCAGGAGTCGATTGCAGGCTATGGCGGAATCCAGCACTGCCTCCAGCCTGCTCCTAAGCACATCATCATTGACAGGGACGAGAACGGTGACTACACCACCAAGCTGTTCAGCAAGGAACAGACCTACAAGTCTATGCTCAAGATTCTCGGATACTAGATTTCCCGGCTGCGAAAGAAAGAACTATGGGATATGCCTATATCAAACAATGAGATAAAACTGATAAAATCCTTGTCTCAGAAGAAATTCCGAGACAAGGAAAAGCTTTTTACCGTCGAGGGCGACAAAATGGTCGAAGAAGCGGTAAAATCCGGTTTCGACATAGTTGACATATACCGTAAGGATGAAATAGGAGAGGAAAGAATGTCGCGCATCAGCCTCCAGTCCTCCCCTTCTCCGGTCCTCGCTGTCGTGAGAATGCCACAGATGCCGGAATCCATCCAGACACCCGACAACGGACTTTACATCGGGCTGGACTCAATCAGGGATCCGGGCAACCTGGGGACCATCATCCGGATTGCGGACTGGTTCGGAGTCAGGGAAATCTTCGCGACTCAGGACACCGTTGATGTCTTCAATCCCAAAACTGTCCAGGCCACAATGGGGGCGATTTTCAGAGTCAGGATGCACTACACAAGTCTGGAGGACATCGGCAGGAAGTTTCTGGATGCAGGAGGGAAGGTATACGGTACCTTTCTTGACGGGAACGACATTTATTCCAGTGACCTTGCAACCGGAGAGGACTGTCCTGTAATGGTCATTACGGGAAACGAGTCCAACGGTATATCCGACACTGTCAGCAAAGTAGTTTCCGACAGATTGTACATACCTCCGTTCCCCGGTTCCACAGACACATCGGAATCACTCAATGCGGCAGTTGCAACTGCAGTAACCGTCGCCGAATTCCGCAGACGCATCAGACACACCAGGTAAGCAACAATTGTCAATATTCCGCAAATGAAAGCAGAAGAGCCGATCAGCCTGAGAGAACTCCGCACCACAGACTACGAGTCTCTCATCAAGTACAGAATCCGCAAGATCCTGATGATCTGCAGCAACTATGACGCCTTCATCCTCGAAGAGGACGGACAGATCGAGTCGCAGATCTACAGGGAGTACATCGATCTGAACCTGAGCAATCCCCCTAAATTCATCTGGGCGACGACTTCCGCACAGGCCGACAGGATTCTGGAAAGAGATGACAGCATCGACATGGTCATCTGTATGTACAACACGGCTGACAGCGAGATTTTCGATTTTGCAAGAAGGCTTGAGGATTCGCACAAAGGCATTCCTTTCGTCCTCCTGACAAATTTTTCCAAGGAAATCTACAAAAGGCTCGCCATCCAGGACACCTACGGAATCGACTACACATTCTCCTGGCACGGAAACGCCGAACTCATAGTCGCAATCGTCAAACTTCTGGAGGACAAGGCAAATGCCCACGACGACATCCTCGGAGCAGGTGTCCAGGCCATCCTCCTTGTGGAAGACTCGGTGCGCTACTACTCAACCTATCTTCCTGAACTCTACAAACTTGTACTCAAACAGAGTGCAGAGTTCCTGAAGGACACCTTCAACGAAGCCCAGAGAAAGCTACGCAAGCGTTCCCGTCCGAAAATCCTCCTGGCAACCAACTATGAGGATGCGATGGAAATCTACGAGAAATACAAGAGCAACCTGCTCGGAGTCATTTCCGACGTGGGCTTCGTGCTTCACCGCAACGACCCGCCGGAGAGCGAGAAACTCGACGCGGGAATCGACCTTGTGAAGAACATCAAGGCTGACGATCCTCTGATGCCGGTTCTGCTTCAGTCCTCCCAGGAAAGCATTTCCGAAGTGGCTGCGACCCTCGGGGTAGGATTTTTAAGAAAATACTCCAAGACCTTGATGCTCAAGCTTTCAGAGTACATCCGCGAGGAGTTTGGTTTCGGAGATTTCGTCTTCAGGGATGCAGCCAGGAACGAGTACGGAAGAGCCTCCGACCTGAAGGAACTGGAAGATATTGTCAGCAGGATTCCCGATGAGGTTCTTCTGTACAACGCATCCAGGAATATGTTCTCGAAATGGTTCTTCTCAAGGGGACTCTTTACCCTCGCCCACGTTTTCAGGGAGGCCAAGGAGAGCCACTTCGCCAACGTCAAGGAAGTAAAAGCCTTCGTTCTCCAGCAAATCAGGGACTACCACGTGCTTTCCGGACGCGGTATCATTGCCAAATTCGAGAGGGACACCTACGAGAAATACATCTGGTTCGCCCGTGTCGGAGAAGGTTCCCTCGGAGGCAAGGCCCGAGGTCTGGCCTTTCTCAACTCATTGATTCAGAAATATGAACTGGCCAAAAAATACCCTGATGTAAAGATTTCCATCCCAAGGACCATTGTAGTTGCTGCAGACTATTTTGACGAGTTCATCCTGATGAATGACCTCCAGTATGTCATCGATGCAGACATATCGGACGAGGAAATCCTCTCGGAATTCGTTGCATCAAGCCTGCCCAAAGAACTGCTTGACGATTTGAAGGTCTATGTCGAGACTGTGAAGTCCCCTCTTGCAGTCAGGTCCAGTTCCAAACTCGAGGACAGCAACTACCAGCCCTTTGCCGGAGTGTATTCCACCTATATGATTCCTCTGGCAGAGAATCCCGACCAGATGCTCAGGATGCTCGGAAAGGCAATCAAGAGCGTCTATGCCTCGGTTTTCTTCAGCGGCAGCCGTTCCTACATCCAGACCACCGCGAATCTTCTGAGCGAAGAAAAAATGGCGGTTGTCATCCAGAGTATATGCGGCACGCAGCACGAGGGCTTCTTCTACCCTATGCTTTCCGGAGTTGCCCGTTCAATAAACTACTACCCTCTCGGAAAGGAAAAGCCGGAGGATGGCGTGGTGGATATGGCATTCGGTCTAGGGAAGGCTGTGGTTGACGGAGGACACGTCCTGAGGTTCTCCCCACGTTTTCCAAAGAAAATTCTCCAACTCTCCGAGCCGGGACTGGCCCTGAGGGACACACAGAAGAATATGTATGCCCTTGACCTTCGCCCGGGAGCATTCAAGATTTCCAAAAATGACAGCATAAACCTTGCAAAAATCCCTGTGGCAGAAGCCCTGATGGGTTTTGACCATCCGGAGCTGGTTGCATCCACCTTTGTGGCCGGTGACAACAGGATTGTGCCGGGAGTCAATTCCGAGGGAGCAAGAATCATTTCATTCGATGCAATCCTTAAATACGGCCGCTTTCCTCTGCCGGAAATCCTCAGGGATATAATGCAGATCTGCCGTCAGGAGTTGATGTGCGACGTGGAAATAGAGTTCGCAGCCGACATCATCAGTGAACAGAACGGAGGAGGATGCGTTCTGAAACTTCTTCAGGTCCGGCCTATCAGCGAATTTTCGACAAGGACAGACACCTCTTTCGAAGATGTTCGCTCAAAAATTTCCTCTCCGGTGCTTGAAGCATCGATTGCCCTTGGCAACGGCCTGATTCAGGGAATGAAGCACATCCTGATAATCAATCCTTCCCTCTTCGACAGCAGCTTCACGGAAGAAATGGCAAGGGAGATCTCACAGATGAACGCCCTGATGAAATCCACCGGTGAGTCCTATCTTCTGATAGGCCCCGGCCGGTGGGGTTCGTCCGACCCCTGGCTTGGGATTCCCGTTCTGTGGAGCGACATATCCGAAGCCAGGATGATTGTCGAATGCGGGATTCCCGGATTCCGTGTCGAGCCGAGCCAGGGCACCCATTTCTTCCAGAACATCACCTCACTTGGCGTGGGTTACCTGACAATAGACACAGTTGCCGGCAACGGATATGTGGACACCGACCTGATTGACAGTTTCGAAACGGTTGCCACCGGAAAATTTGCAAAACTGGTGAAGGCTCCTTCAGAAATCATAGCTTTCATCGACCGTTCAAACGGCAAATCGGTGGCCGGAATCTTGTAAACACTTTTGTTACCCCTCTTAACAAAAGTGTTTCACTTCTTCTGAACCACCGATTTGTTCGGTATTTAAGAATATTTGCCTAAATCAGATTAAAAAGCCGCAATCAACTCTTCATTTGTGTAGGCATCAGCTCCGTAGCAGGTTTTGAGATATGCAAGACCATTCTCGTAATCCTCCTGAGTGAAGGAATCTGTTGCCTCCTTTGCCACAATCACATCGTAACCGAGGCAGTATGCGTCAGCTGAAGTGTGACGCACGCACATATGGGCGTGAAGTCCTGTCATAATAACGGTTTTGACTCCGAGTTCCTTGAGGAGGATGTCAAGATCAGTCTGGAAGAAACCGCTATACCTGCGTTTAGGAACCACATAGTCCTTGTCTGACAATTTGAGTTCCGGAATCACTTCCGCACCCTTTGTCCCGGCAATGGCATGGTCACCCCAGAGTTTCAATTCACGGTCGATTCCTGCGATGTGCGCGTCATTGCTGAAGATAACAGGCACACCAGCCTTTCTTGCGGCATCAAGAAGTTCAGCGGTAGCAGGCACGATTGCCTTTGCCCTGTCACAACCCAGTGCACCGGTAACGAAGTCGTTGAGCATGTCAACGACAATCACTGCAACATTTTCAAGTTTGTTCATAATATATATATGTTAAAATATCCGAAATAGCGGTAGACGAGTCTATATTCCTGAAAACAGGCAGCAAAAATACACAAGTATTTTGAAATATTCACTTATTTTTGCAAATTCCTTTACACACGGAATTATCTGATATTCCCTTAAGAATCAAATTTTATGAAAAATCGCATTTTTATTCTTGCAGGCTGCCTGTGCGCGGCGATGGGACTTTCATCCTGTGGAAGTCAAGGTATTGAAGGTAGATGGACTACTCCGGTTCCGGGAATGGAAGGACTGAAGCAGGGATTCGAACTGAAGAAAGACGGGACTGCGGAATCAATCAATATGGCGACTCTTCAGTACCGCACCTGGAAAAAGCAGGACGGGAAACTGATTCTCACGGGAGAAAGCATCGGAAATCATGTCACGATACCATTCAGCGATACCCTTACGATTGTCAGTCTTGACAACGGGAAACTTACCCTGAGAAAGAATCATCTCACCATTGAATATTCAGGAATCTTCAAAGAATAACCAGCATCATCTATGAATAATCTTTCCGGTACATATTGCTTTTCTCATCG
>CAMFBM010000025.1 GCA_945948555.1 uncultured Bacteroidales bacterium
TAATGAGACTGAGGGTGCTCAGATTGACCTGCTCATTGATAGAAAGGACAATACTGTCAACCTTTGTGAGATGAAGTTCAGCGAAAGCGTATATGAACTTAGGGCGGACGAGGAGATGAAGTTAAGACATAGAATAAGTGTCCTTAGATCTTCTTTAAAGAAAAAGACTAAATCAATCCAGCTCACGATGATAACTTCTTTTGGCATTGCCAAAGGTAAGCACTCGGGTATTGTTCATAGTCAGGTGACATTGGATGACTTATTCCTATAGAGGGAAAACTTTCATTCCTCATTTCTCTCTCCCTTGACCTTGTTGCAAGGAAGACAGCGACCGCCGCAGCAAGTGCTGCGGCGGTCGCGATGAAAATGAATGGTAAAATGTTCATTTACTCAGGTTTTGCAAGTTTGTAATTGTTGACAGGTTCGCGAAGCCTCTTGTTACAGAATGGTCTTCAGTGCGAATCCTCCGCCCGGAGCGAGGTGAACCTTGAATGGAACTGCGCTGTCGAGAGCTTTCTCTTCACGCCTGTAGTCGATTCCTTTCTTGTGTGCGTTCGGCCCGTCGCTGAAAATGACAGGTCAATCTCAAGGTCGCGTGGAGTCCAGCAGGTGATTCCTCCGATGTACCAGGTGTTTCCGCTTCGGCGCGCCGTCACGATGTACTCTCCGACCTCTGAACAATACCCCTGTGAGTGTTGTCCGTTCAGGAAAAATGCTTACTTTTGTGTCGTCAATCGGCTGAGCCGTTTGGCATTACATATTGTGAAAGTGTTTTTCGCAAGTCCTAAGTAGAAAATGTGGTAGTTTTCTTTATAGCAGGACGACTCGGAACAACACTCACTTTCGTATAGATACCTGTGGCAGGTCGCGTTCTGCGTACCCGTACCCCATATCTATCCGAGTGTGGGGTATTGTGTCGTTTATTGCTATAGGGTCTTACCACAACCTTCTACTTGATAAACGAAAGTCAGCTCCACACTTTCTTTGTATATATCCCTTAATATTCTGTAGGAGCTGCAGATGCTTTTAGAAAATCAGTTAATTCTATAAGTATGAAGACAACAATCAACTATTTCGGCAGAATGCTATGCGCGCTGTTGTGTGCAGGATTCGTGGTGGCAGGATGTTATGACGATTCAGTCCTTCAGAAGCAATTGCAGGACCATGAGTCAAGACTCAAAGAACTTGAGCGTCTGACCGCTCAGCAGAATACCAATATTTCCTCTTTGCAGACCATCGTCACTGCTCTTCAGGACAAGGACTATGTGACAAGCGTAGCTCCGATAAATGAAGGAGACGAGGTCGTGGGTTACACCATAACTTTCAGCAAGAGCGGTGCTGTCACTATTTACAACGGCAAGGACGGCTATGTTCCGGCCATGGGTGTCAAACAGGATGAGTCTGATGGTCAGTGGTACTGGACAGTTGACGGAGAGTGGTTGCGCGATACGAACGGTGACAAAGTGCGCGCTTCAGCCGCAGACGGAGAAGATGGCGAGCCGGGTACTCCCGGTCAGTCGGGCGTGACACCTCAGATGAAGATAGTTGACGGCTACTGGTATGTGTCATACGACGGCGGCAAGACCTGGGAGGAAGAGACTCTCGGTCAGGCTACAGGTGACAAGGGTTACACCATGTTTGCCGAGGTGACATACGACGAGGAATATCTTTACATCACGATGGCAGATGGTGAGAAACTGACTCTTCCGAGGACATCGACAGGTCAGGAAGTAGAAGGTCCTCTGACCTGGTCTCTTGATAAGGTGACAGAAATTTCAGCGACTTTTTCAGGACATCTTGAGGTCCCAGCTTCCGACCTACCTTTTTCACAGGTAATTGTATATTATTCAGATGCAGAGAACTTCAACATTAATACAGCTAAGAGCGCATTCGCGACTTCTTTTGACAGAGAGCAAAACTTTACCATCACTTTGACGGGGCTGAAATACGGCACTAAGTACAACTATTGCGTGCTGGCTGAGATTAAAACTGAGAAGATTTATGGTGAAATACAGACGTTCAGGGCTACGGTTCCTATATACGATGATCAGCAGGATCTGAACATGGCTGCCGCAACCGACTTGTCTTCATCCGCCTCTGCAAACTGTTACATCATATCAGAAGCAGGCCTTTACAAGTTCAAGACTGTTAAGGGTAACAGCAGTGAATCAGTCGGCAGTGTTGCATCCGTTTCGATCCTTTGGGAGACATTTGGCACAGATACGGCTCCTGAACTGTTAGACCTCATCAGTGGATTCTGCTACAAAGATGGTTACATCGCCTTCCAAACAGCCGATACCTTCAAGGAGGGTAATGCCGTCATCGCCGCCAAGGATGCCGATTGCAATATACTCTGGTCATGGCACATCTGGTTAACCGACCAGCCACAGTCGCATGTCTATAACAACAACGCCGGCACCATGATGGACCGCAACCTCGGGGCAACCTCTGCAACTCCTGGTGATGTCGGTGCTCTTGGCCTTCTTTATCAGTGGGGAAGAAAGGATCCGTTCCTAGGGCCAGGGTCTTCCATCGACAATATCATAGCCAAATCCACCATCACTTGGCCATCAGCAGTGGCGTCAAGCTCTGCAACAGGAACCGTCGATTATGCCATATTGAATCCGACTACATTCGTGACAGGTTCATCTTCTTCCAAATATGATTGGCATTACGCATCGCGTGACAATACATTATGGACTACTTCTGATATGCCCAAATCAATTTACGACCCATGTCCTGCCGGTTGGCGTGTTCCCGATGGTGGAGTCGATGGTATTTGGTCAAAGGCCTTGGGTTCATCGTTATATTTCGAAGATGCATCATTATACGACAGCACCAATAAAAGCATGAACTTCTCCGGCAAGTTCGGTTCAGCAAGTACCATCTGGTATCCTGCTTCGGGTTATCGCGACTACAACGATGGCAGTCTCGCTAATGTCGGTAGCTACGGCAACTGTTGGTCTGCCTCTCCTTACATCTACTACGCGTGCAGCCTGAGCTTCTACAACGATGGCGGCGTCGATCCGTCTAGCTACGACTATCGCGCGGACGGCTACTCAGTCCGCTGTCTCCAAGAATAACTCTTAATCAGCGTGTTCTGGTAATCCCTGCGTAGCGGGATTGTCAGAACATGCGTTTTGCGGGCTTCTTCTCGCGCCCGGCGCGAGACCAAAATCTAGCCACCGCGTCATTTGTGGTGGCTAGTTTTTTTATCAACGAATATGACCTTTTCGTGAGTTAGTAAGGATGTGTCCCGGCGACCATTACTGTTCGGAGTTTGTTAGCACCCCAAAAAGAAAAAAGCACTTGAGAATTTCTTCGTAAGTGCTTGATTTTGAGTGGCTCCTGAACCAGGACTTGAACCTGGGACCCTCTGATTAACAGTCAGATGCTCTAACCAACTGAGCTATTCAGGAATTTGTGTCCCCGCATTCCGGAAAAGGATTTTTCCCGAATGGGATTGCAAAGGTACAACAAAATTTCAATGCTGCAAATTTTTCCTCCAAAATATTTCAAAAATTGTTACCTTTGCCGCGACTTCGGACTCAAGACCGGGGTTGTTGAACTTGCACTATGAACATAGATCTCCTTTCAAAGATGGTCAAGGACCTGATTCTTGACAATGACAGGGTCTGCCTGCCGGGTTTGGGCTCTTTTGTGGCAGAATCCGTGCCCGCATCCTTCTCGGATGACGGTTATGCCATCAGACCTCCGTACAGGAAGTTGTATTTCAGGAGGAATGTCTCTGAGGATGCCCTTCTGACCGGGGCGTATTCAAGAGTCTTCGGGGTGTCTGCTGGCAATGCAGAGGCTGAACTGCGCGAGTTCATTCTGGAGATGAAGGCTGTGCTTGACAGGCAGAAGGTCATCATATTCCCGGGCCTGGGCAAACTCAGGGCGACACAGGAAAACAATTATTTCTTCGTAACGGATGATGACATTGACATCTGCCCGGAGTACAACCGTCTTGAGACATTGCCTCTGAAGGTCAGGAAAGAGCCCGGGACTGTCATAGGGAAGTATGTTTTTGCAGAGCCTCAGCCGGAGTCTCAACCAGAGCCTCAACCGGAATCCCAACCGGAATCCCAGCCAGAGCCTCAGCCAGAGCCTCAGCCAGAGCCTCAACCAGAGCCACGGAAGAAAAGACTCGGAAAGGGCATCAGGGTCGCAATCTGGACCGTTGCTGCCGTTGCGGCTGTCTTTGCTGCATTTGTCCTTGTTTCCCGCCTGATGCCGGGTTCAACGGATTTCCTGCTTTACAATGAAGAGGAAATGGAAATATTAAGATCTGCAGGATTATGAGTGACAACAGATTCATCCAGAAATTCATCATACCGTGCTACGACACGGATTCACAGTTCCGTCTGCGCCCGTCGTCCTTTATGAATTTTGCCCAGGAAATTGCCAACCGCCATGCTTCCTGTCTCGGCTTCGGTTATGACGACCTGATGCGCACCAGGACAGCCTGGGTGCTTTCGAGGATGCACATCCATTTCGATGAATACCCATTGTGGAGGGACGAGGTTGTACTCAAGACCTGGCACAAGGGGCAGGAAGGATTGTTCTGGCTCAGGGACTTCAGTCTGGAAACCCCTGACGGACGGACACTCGTGAGGGCAACAACTTCCTGGCTGGTGCTGAACATAGACACACGTCATATATCCCGTGAAACCGCAATCCTGGACGAAGGAACCGCCTGCTTCGAAAATGCCATCGGCCAGTCCTGCGGAAAACTGTCGGTCCCGAAAGGTGCGGAAACGGTCCCGCTGGGAGAGCACAGGGTTACATATTCCGATGTGGATATGAATTCGCACACGAACAATGCGATGTACCTCCAATGGGTCACCGATGCCCTCGGGTATGAGGTTATGACAGTGGGGAGACTTTCCGACATAAAGATCAATTTCAACGGGGAGACCCGTCCGGGAGAGACAGTCACAATGTCCCGCGTGGACGCTCCCGATGGGGCAATCTGTGTTGACGGTCTTACCGGTGACGGCCGTTCTGCCTTCCGTATGGAACTGCTGTTTGACAAGGGAATGTAAAACCTGCATAGGTGACGGATATTGAAATTTTTGAGAAACTTGTGATATGAAAGATTTGTTTTTAGGAATGGGCACGGGTCACTCCATAATGCTGCTTGCATTCGTAATTGCAGCGGGAATATGGCTCGGCAGGTTCAAAATCAAGGGCGTGACACTCGGTTCCACCTGGATTCTTTTTGTGGGGATTCTGTTGAGCCATTTCGGCTTCAGGATTCCATCCGACCTCCTGCATTTTCTCAAGGAGTTCGGACTCATTCTTTTCGTTTTCTCGATCGGCCTTCAGGTTGGTCCCGGATTCTTCCACTCCTTCAAGAAGGGCGGTCTGATGATGAATATGCTTGCCGTCTCGATGGTCCTGCTTGCGGTACTTTGTACATATCTGATTCATCTCATTACCGGCGAGGAACTTACCACGATGGTAGGCGTGATGTCCGGAGCCGTTACCAACACTCCGGGACTGGGTGCCGCCCAGCAGACATTCGTTGATGTAACCTCGGGAGCATCCGGTGCCGATGCCCTTGCGTCCGGATATGCAGTGGCTTATCCTATTGGTGTTCTTGGAGTTATTGTCGTGCTGATGCTCGTGAAACTTTTCTTCAGAATCGATCTCAAAAAGGAAAAGGCAGCCCTGGAGATGGATGATGCCTCAATCGAGAGCGCGATGAGGTTTGCCTTCGAGGTCAGGAATCCCGCCCTGTTCGGCAAACCGGTAAGTGCAGTTGACCGCGAGATTTCCAACAAGTTCGTCATTTCCAGAATCTTCAGGGAAGGGTCGGTGGAAGTCCCGACAGCCGACACTGTCCTCCATGAGGGAGACAAACTTCTCGTGGTCTCCTCAAAATCCTCCGAGGAGGTCCTTAAGATGCTCTTCGGCCAGGAAATCAATATGGAAATCAAGGAGTGGGAGAAACTTGACACTACGATGTCAGTCAAGAAGTTGACTGTAACCCGTCCCGCTCTCACCGGAAAGAGGCTCGGTGATTTGAAGATCCGCGCGACCTACGGGGTCAGCATCACCAGGGTCTCTCGCGCCGGAGTTGACCTTGTCGCCAGCCCTTCGCTTGTGCTCCAGCTCGGTGACGTGATTCGTGTGGTGGGTCACGAAAATGCCATCCTCAAGGTCAAGGAAGTCGTCGGAGATTCAGCTTCCGGACTGAACCATCCTTACCTGATTCCGATTTTCCTCGGAATTGCCGTCGGTGTCATCTTCGGCTCGATTCCGTTCCATTTCCCTGGCATCCCTCAGGCAATCAAGCTCGGACTTGCCGGAGGTCCGCTCATCATCGCTATTCTCATAGGCTATTTCGGCCCGAGATTCAAGATTACCACCTACACGACCACCAGCGCAAACCTGATGATCAGGGAAATAGGTATCTCAATCTTCTTGGCAGCAGTCGGTCTTGGGGCCGGTGAGAACTTCGTCAGCGCAATCACCTCAGGCGGTTACTGGTGGATTCTCTACGGAGCCATCATCACCATAGTCCCTACCCTTGTCATAGCGGTTGTCGGAAGGCTCGTCTTCAAGTTGAACTTCTACCAGATCTGCGGTCTGCTTTCCGGAGGATGCACCAACCCACCTGTGCTGGCATTTGCCCAGAACGCCTACGGAACTGACTATACTTCAGTGAATTACGCCACTGTCTATCCTCTGACAATGTTTATGAGGGTGCTTGTGGCCCAGGTACTCATCCTTGTAGCCCTTGCCTGATGTTCACCCTGATTTACCCTTCGGAAAACATTCCTCGTCTGCCTCTGCAGACGGCCCTCTGCGGTGAGGAGTCCGGGTGCAGGGAAATGTTTCCCGTCGTCAGGGAGAACGGGGAGGTAATCGCATACGCCTCAAGGGAGTATTGCCACAGCGGGGCGAAGCCTCTGCATCCTGTTGTCCATCTCCATCTCATTGACAGAGCCTCCAGGCTCTACCTCCAGAAACGCTCGATGAGCAAGGACATCCAGCCCGGCAGGTGGGACACTGCGGTGGGCGGCCACGTGGATTTCGGGGAGGATATCTACGAGGCCCTCCTCAGGGAGGCTCGCGAGGAACTCGGGATGACCGAATACAATCCGGTTTATCTCCAGTCCTATGTCTTCGAGTCTGAAATAGAGAAAGAGCTCGTGAATGTTTTCGCTGCCGTAGGGTCTTTCAAGCCGGTCCCTGACAAGGACGAGGTCGATGAGGGAAGATGGTGGACTTTCGAGGATATTGAAGAAAATTTGGGAAAGACAGTCTTTACTCCTAACTTTGAGCAGGAGTTCCTCAGAATCCGCAATTCCTTGAGGGCCCTGTTGTAAGTTATGGAAATTCTCAATCTGCAATCAAGACTCATTTCGACGGATACCTTGAGGGAAATAGCTCTCAAGGTATCCGGTGTTTACGTTATGTTCAACACATCTTCCCGGATGTCCGTCCTTGGACCGGGTGCGGCCGAAAGAATCCTCGCGGTGGCTCAGGACACCGATGCCGACCTGCTTTATGCCGACTATTTCGAGGTGCGGGACGGAAGCATCATGCGCCATCCCCTTGCCGACTGCCAGAGGGGCTCCCTGAGGGATGACTTCGATTTCGGGCCGCTGCTCGTGTTCAAGGTCTCTTCCCTGAAGGAAGCGGTGGCATCAATGGAAACGCCGAGACGCTATGGGGCGTTGTACGACCTTCGTCTCAGAATGAAGAATATAGTACATATAAACGAATATATATATAAGGCTGTGGAGACCGACCTGCGTGCCTCCGGCAGGAAGCAGTTCGATTATGTGGATCCGAAGAACAGGGATGTCCAGATTGAGATGGAGGAAATATGCACCGATGCCCTGAAAAGGATGGGGGCATATCTTGAGCCTTCCTTCAGACCTGTGCCGCCGGATGCAGGGGAGTATCCCGTGGAAATGTCCGTGGTGATTCCTGTCCGTGACAGGGCAAGGACCATCGCCGATGCTGTAGGGAGCGCTTTGTCCCAGGAGGCTGATTTCAGCTACAATGTGATTGTGGTGGACAATCATTCCTCTGACGGCACGACGGAAATCCTGAGGGAGATTTCACAGAAGGACAGCCGTCTTGTCCATATCATACCCGAGGAGGACAGTCTCGGAATCGGGGGCTGCTGGAACAAGGCCGTAGCCTCGCCGCATTGCGGGAAATATGCCGTCCAGCTCGACAGCGACGACATCTACAGTTCTGAATATACCCTTTCAAAAATCCACGACACCTTCGACCGTGAAGGCTGTGCGATGGTCGTCGGGACCTATATGATGACGGATTTCAACCTTGAACCAATTCCTCCCGGAGTGATTGACCACAAGGAGTGGACGGAGGCGAACGGTCGGAACAATGCTTTGAGAATCAATGGACTGGGAGCACCGAGGGCTTTCCGTACGTCAGTGCTCAGGCAGATGCCCTTCCCGAACACGAGCTATGGGGAGGATTATGCGGCAGGACTCCGCATCAGCAGGGAGTACAGAATAGGCAGGGTATATGATGTCCTTTATTTCTGCCGCAGGTGGGAGGGCAACTCTGACGCAGCCCTTGACATCGTCAGCCAGAATGTCAACAATACCTACAAGGACCGGCTCCGGACCTGGGAACTGGAGGCCCGTATTCGTCTGAATGCCTCCGTCAAATAAATATTTACCTATGGCCAAAGAAAAGAATATCAGCGATTTCATCAGCGGGCAGCTTTCGCGCTGGCCTCTGTGCTGCGCAAATTACAGAGCCTTGAAGAATGTCAGCGTCAAAAATCTGACGGTTGGCGGACTTCAGGTCAGGGTGCAGTTCAACCCGGCCAGGGCAATCTCCTCGGCAGCCAAACTGGACAAGGCTTCCATTGCGGCGAGACCCTGCTTCCTGTGCCGGGACAACAGGCCTGCTGAGCAGTCCAGAATCCGCTTCGAGGGTCGCAAGGGAAAGAAATATGACATTCTCGTAAATCCATATCCCATATTTCCCGAACATCTTGTCATCGCCCTTGCCTCACATTCGGCCCAGTCAATCTGGAAACGCTATGTGGATATGCTGGACCTGGCGAGAGCCTATCAGGACTATCTTTTCTTCTACAACGGTCCTTCCTGCGGCGCATCCGCTCCCGATCACCATCATTTCCAGGCATCCGGGAGGAGGACAATGCCCCTGGAGAGCGATGTCGATGCCTGTCTTGATGCTATCGGAGGGGATTCGTCAGCGCAGATTCCTCTGGAATATGTCTCGTCGGTACAGGATGCAGACCTTTACCACTATACCCGTTTCACGACGGGAATTTTTGTCCTGAAGGCGCGCACGGCGAAATCTGCCGCGAAAATGTTCTACAGGCTTCTGGACTGTGCGCCGGTGCCGGAGGGTGACAGCGAGCCCCGCTTCAATCTCCTATCCTGGCACACCGGGAGAGAATACCGCTCCGTCATCATCTTCCGAAGTTGCCACCGTTCGCACCATTATTTCTCTCAGGGACCTGACCATCTGGTAATGAGCCCCGGGTGCGCCGATATGGGAGGGGTTTTCATCACGGTCCGTCAGGAGGACTTCGATAAACTTGACACTGCCCTTCTTTCAGAGATGCTTTCCGAGGTTTCCTTCACAAAGGAGGACGAGAGTCTCGTCATCAGGAGGCTGACCCGCACCCAGCCTGTATTGGAAGTCGGGATAATGTCCGCGAAGGAGATCGTGTTCGAAATACTTTCCGACGGGGCCGGTCCGAGAAAGGCCTCTCTTCAGGAAGGCAAGATTCAGTACGACGGAGCCTTGTACGATGAATTGTATTTCGGGGAGGACACTCTTTCGACAATGTTCGCCCAGCCTTCCTTTGTGCTCCACGATGTTGTCATCGGCAAGGATTTCCATTGGCAGCAGACTGAGGACCAGAGTTTTGCAGGTGCACTTAAGATTGTAGCAGGCAGGGACTGCCTGAGTGCCGTCAATGTTGTCGGCGTTGAGGATTACCTGCTGAGCGTCATCTCTTCGGAAATGAAATCCACCTCCTCCCTGGAATTTCTCAAGGCTCACGCTGTCATCTCCCGTTCCTGGGTGATGTCCCAGATCCGGGCGAGGAATTGCAGGAGCGCGAAAGCCCCTGACAGGACTCCGTGCACGCTTGCACACCTTGTGACCGCACTTGATGCCAGGCTCTCGGGAAAGGACGCGGGAGTTTCAGGGGCAGAGGATTATGTCAAATGGTACGACCGCAGCCAGCACCGGGACTTTGATGTCTGTGCGGATGACCATTGCCAGAGATATCAGGGACTTACACGTGCCGTGGGGGAGACTGTGCGCAAGGCTGTGGACTTCACCTGGGGACAGGTGCTGACCTACGGCAGCGAAATCTGCGATGCCCGATTCTCGAAATGCTGCGGAGGTGTTACCGAGAAATTCTCTTCCTGCTGGGAGGACAGGGACTATGGCTATCTGCCGGTGTTGCCGGACACCCCCGGGCACAATCCCGGTGGAAAGCCCTTCTGCGACACCTCCGATCCGCTCGTGCTTGGGCAGGTACTGAACAATTACGACCGCAGCACCACTGATTTTTACCGTTGGGAACAGGAGTACACCAGGGAGGAGCTCACAAATCTGATTGTCTCCCGCAGCGGAATCGACATAGGCGAACTCGTTGAACTCCGTCCTCTGGAAAGGGGAGGTTCCGGACGGATCACCCTTTTGGAAGTTGTCGGGACGAAGAAGTCCTTCAAGGTTGGGAAAGAGTTGGAAATCAGGAGAATCCTTTCTGAAAGCCATCTGAAGAGCTCTGCCTTTGAGGTGCTATACCGGAATCAGAACGGGGAACTGGTCCGGGAGGCCGCCCGGTGTGGCGTTTCTTGCTGTGGTGCTGACGATTCTCAGCGGACAGCCTCCCGGATAGGCCTTTCTCAGCGGACCGCCTCCTGGACAAGC
This sequence comes from uncultured Bacteroidales bacterium, assembly GCA_945948555.1. Taxonomy (GTDB): domain Bacteria; phylum Bacteroidota; class Bacteroidia; order Bacteroidales; family UBA932; genus Cryptobacteroides. Next base: position 10,921 of record CAMFBM010000025.1, read on the forward strand.
CTTGTGCTGAAGGGGAAAGGCTGGGGGCACGGTGTCGGACTTTGTCAGATAGGAGCCGCAGTGATGGCATCGCAGGGCTATTCTTTCTCGGACATCCTCAGCCATTACTATCCGGGTGCCGTCGTCGGGCCCGTTCCGGATTCTGCGGACAGTGCTGTCCCGGATTCCGCTGACAATCCCGTTCCGGAGCTTGCGGACAGTGCTGTCCCGGATTCCGCTTCAGGACCCGTCCCGGATTCTCCGGGAGGAAATGAAGGAGGTGACCTATGATGGAAAAGAAGCAGAATCCGTGGCATTGGGTTCCGACCCTGTACTTCGCTGAGGGCATACCTTATTTCCTGGTCAATGTCATCTCCGTGATTATGTTCAAGAATCTGGGGATGAACAATGCCGACGTGGCCCTCTACACCGGAATCCTGTACCTCCCGTGGGTCATAAAACCCCTCTGGTCGCCTTTTGTGGACATCATCCGTACAAAGCGATGGTGGGTTCTCCTGACGCAGATTGTGGTGGCGGTCTCCTTCGTACTCATAGCCCTTGTCATTCCCCGGAACCCCCTCGGAAAAATCGGCCCTTTCGTGCCCGCCCTGGTGGTATTCTGGGTGACAGCCTTCGCTTCGGCAACGCACGACATAGCGGCCGACGGCTTCTATATGCTCGCCCTCAACCGAAGGGACCAGTCTTTTTTCGTCGGAATCCGCAGTACTTTCTACCGTCTGTCCTCCGTCTTCGGCCAGGGCATCATAGTCGTGGTGGCGGGCCTGCTTGAAAAACGCCTCGGAAATGTCCCCCTTGCCTGGACTCTCACCCTGACAGGCTGTTCAGTCCTTTTCGGAGCCATCGCCCTGTGGCACACCTTCTTCCTTCCCTGCCCATCTTCCGACAAAGGTTCCAGTAATCTGACCGTCAAGGGAATCATCCGGGATTTTCTCAGGACATTCTTCACTTTCTTCAGGAAAAGGGGAGTGGTGATTGCGATGCTTTTCATGCTTTTCTACCGTCTTCCTGAGGCCTTCCTCGTGAAGATGCTGAATCCTTTCCTGCTCGACCCGGTCACGGAGGGTGGTCTTGGGCTTGATACGGAGATGGTCGGCATAGTGTACGGCACCGTCGGTGTCCTCGCCCTGACCCTCGGAGGCATACTCGGCGGGATGGCCATTGCCCGATGGGGCCTGAAAAAACTTATGTGGCCGATGTCCCTGAGCCTCGCCCTGCCCTGCCTTGTCTTTGTCTATCTGAGTTTTGTACAGCCCGCGTCCCTTATTGTGGTCAACCTCTGCGTCGCCCTCGACCAGTTCGGCTACGGCTTCGGCTTCACGGCATATATGCTGTATATGATGAGATTCTCTGAAGGCGAGTACAAGACAGCCCACTATTCTCTCTGCACCGCCTTTATGGCCTTGAGCATGATGCTGCCCGGAATGGTCGCCGGATACCTCCAGACCACCCTCGGTTACAGGGGTTTCTTCCTGATGGTAATCGTCTGCTGTCTTGCAACCTTCGCCGTAACTCTCGCCGCTATTCGCACCGGCTTTTCTCAGTCATCGGACGGGGCATCCTAGTCGTATGCGGGTCTGTGACAGATTACTTCCTCAAGTTTCGCACGTTCATAATTATCTGTTATCGTGAGGGTTGTGCATCTTGCGAAACTTCTTCCCACCGCACAATTCTCATCTACGTTACCCCTATCCTAAATCCTTTCCCTCGGGGAAAGGACTTACTATCGATGCTAAAGCATCTCCAAACAAGGTGTTTCGCATTGCGAAACTTAAGTTACTTCAATGTCCTGTTGGCATAGGAAGCTATGCAGTCAGGGAGCACGATGGAGTAGTCCGGATCATCGACCAGGGATGAGGTGAGAAGCATATCCGCCGTAGTCCTGTTTGTCGCAAAGGCAATATTGTACAACGCTGCAAGTCTCGTCAGGGCGGATACGTCGTTTTGGTGTCCCTGAACTATCAGATTGTCGCAGAAAAAGATCAGCATATTGATTTTCTGCTCGGCAATCATTGCACCGATCTGCTGGTCACCGCCCAGCGGCCCGGAGAAAAGCCTGGTGACCTTCTTCTCGAAGGGCCTTATCAGTTTCCCGTCCTCCTCTATTACGAGTTCGGTTATGAGTCTTCCGGTGGTGCCGGTCGCCCAGATGTTGTATTTTGCGAGCATCTTCCAATTGAACCTGACCCAGTCAAGAAGTTCCTGCTTGCGACCGTCGTGCGCAACAAGTGCAATGTTTATTTCTTTCATATCTGACAAAAATTTCGCCGCCTCGCCAGCAAAAATCGTGCTTTATCAGAGGTCGGAAACAGACCCGTTCAGGTTCGACCAGGTTGTCGTTGCCGACAAGAGTTCCGGTTCTTTTACGGAGCTCAAGGTAATCGGCGTTGGTACGACGGAGTATGAAATCCGCGCTCTTGTGCTGGAAGGCAAATCGTGGATTGCTCATTACGGAGGTCAACAGACCATATTATTTCCTAAAGAGGAGACAGAGCATATTTTGTCCAATATCATCGGAACATCGTTGAAAAGTCCTCAGATAATCATCAACAAGGTATATGACAAAATAGGCTTCAATGCCATACAAGACGAGGAGTTGCGCCATCTGGTAGTCTCAAGGATATGTTCTCCTATGAGCAAGAAAGCCACTGTTGACTGTTTAAGACGGCACTTCAAAGAGGATGTCAGACCGATGTTCCACTTTGCTCCCCGAAGGATAGAAGCTATGTTTGCATTTGCTTTGTTGCACTGAAAGTTTATAAGGAACTCGAGAGATTGCTGAAGCAGTCCGGATGTCCATATTCGGTTGACGAGGTCTTGAAAATAGCGGAGACAGTGGTCACAATTGAAATCGCTCGTCCGTAGAACAATGACACGGTGACAAAAAACCTCTGCCTTACAGAAGACGAGAGGGCAATTGCATACGAAGTCGCAGATGTACAAGGCCGCCAACTACATGCTCAATGAATGGGACGGAATCGAAGCCATATCTGCAGGCGGAGACTACTCGTGGGACAACAATCTCATCGAAAGGATTAACAGGTACGTATCCCTGTCCAGAAATAACTCTCTCTTCTTCGGCAGCCACGCCGGAGCAGAGCGCGGATGCATCTTCTACTTCCTGGCGTGTTCATGCAGGCTGCACAAGATAAACTTCTTCGAGTATCTGTCAGACATACTCAACAGAGCGGATGTCCTGCAACGGACAGCATCGCCAGAAGCATACCGAGACAGATGGAAAAAGAACGAGCAGGGCCAGTGACCCTGCTTTTCTTATGGCGTTACGGCAACCTGGAGACGCTTACGTTTAAAAGATAATGTGGAGCCCGGCAGTTTCCCGGGTTCTCGTGACAAACATCGCGCGTGACCTTCTGAGATAACCTGTTGATAATCAATTGGATTTGTCTTAAGTGGTTGCGTGGTGACATCAAATTGATGCCATCGCGCAACTCAATGTGCCATATACCTGCCTAAAATGGTGATTTGCTTGCTCGGTGATTTGCTAGGATGGATTGGTATGAGTCTGCAATAATTAAATATTGAAAAAATTGTGATAATATCATAGTAATTTCAAGATTATTGAATAACTTTACGACGACCATAAGAGGGGAGTGATATGTGATATGATTGACCTAAACATAATTGAGTCGGAAATCTCTTCCGATTTGAGTCTTGGACTGACCGTCGCAAAGGGCCAAAGTGTTTCCATTAAAAACTGCTGGCATTTCTATACTGCGGGAGATTCTGTAGATGTAATTTTTCACGATGATAATGAGTTTCTGGACGGGATGAACAGGATTCTTCCGGTCGTTGCCTGCTACGATGTCCTGATTCTGGCATTTGTCCTGATGGACACTCATGTACACTTTGTCCTGTACGGCAATTTTGATTCCTGTAACCGGTTTATTCACGAGTATGTCCGGAGGACCTCAATGTATATATCCTTGAGGTATCAGGGACGCAATGCATTGAAGGATATTGAAATAAGCCATCAGGTTGTTGACAATGACCGATATCTCAAAACAGCAATCTGCTATGTTCTGAAAAACCCAGTGTCTGCCGGGCTGCCGTACAATTCCTGGGATTATCCCTGGTCAAGCGGACCGTTATATTTCAGGCACTCAAATTCTTGGACCAGTCCAAAGTGGATGCTCGGGATGGATTATATGGTCCAGAAGGTTGATGAGATCAGACAACTGGCAAAAAGCAGGGTGAAGATTAAACCAGGAATCCGGGTGGTTGACGGGCTGATACTCCCGAGCCAGTATGTGGCAGTTGATGTCGTGGAGAAACTATTCAGAAGTCATAAGGCATTCAATTTCTTTATGTCAATCTCAAAAGATATCGATGTGGAGTCTCGTGGCGGTGCAATATCCCACCTGACTGTTCCGCTAAGCGAGATGAGGGATAACAGGAGGATGATTTCCCAGGAAATGTTTGGTGTAACGGAATTGCGCGGGTTGAGTATGCGGCAGCGCGTTCAACTGGCCAGACGACTGAAAGCCCAATACAACTGTTCTCCAAAACAGATTGCCAAGTTGTGTGGTTTGGTTTACAATGAGGTGATTGATCTTCTTTGAGGTCTTGATGTCAGTTTTACATGCCTGCCCGTTTCTTGTTTTTCGAGCTAATCACCGGGCAAGCTGATGTGCCCTATAGACCTTTCTATGGACGACAGACCCGCCAGGTGAGGTCAAATTGATGTGACCGAGCGAACTTTAAATTGCTAGAATGCTGATAAACAGATTGTTATAACCTGATAGGCTGCGCGGTGATTGTTATAGAATACTATTCAAATGTTTCGGGTTACCTGTTCACAAATTACCGGGCATCGGGTCATCTGGTTACATATTCCTAAAACGGAAGTTGCGCTTTTCTCTCCTCCGTCCGGCACCAGGAAGACCGACCCGTGGCTCTGGATCCCTACCCTGTATTTCGCCGAGGGCATACCCTATTTCATAGTGAATGTCATCTCGGTGATTATGTTCAAGAATTTGGGGATGAACAATGCCGATGTGGCTCTCTATACAGGCCTCCTCTACCTTCCCTGGGTAATCAAGCCGCTCTGGTCGTCTTTTGTGGACATCATCCGGACAAAACGCTGGTGGATTCTCCTGACCCAGACGGTTGCAGCACTTTCATTTGCCCTGGTGGCCCTGACCATCCCAGGGGAAATATCCTCCTCGGGTGCCTTCATTCCTGCCCTGGTGATTTGCTGACTGGCAACCTTCGCCGTTACTCTCGCCGCTATTCGCACCGGCTTTGTCCGGGACCGGTAAACATTCTGTCAGCATCCCCCTATCTGATGACCGCGCACGCCCAGCCCGACATCAATCCGGCCTCGAAAATTTTATCCGTATCTGAAGCAGATTATTATTTCATATTCGCAAAATAACCGGCGGAATATCATGGTATATTTTTTATATCTTTGCGCCTGATTTAGGTTTGACAGCTGATGATACTCATTTGATATGAATTTGAGAATATTGAATATATCCCTGGTTCTTCTGCTCCTTACGGGATGCGCTTCCTCAGCGCGCAAGAGACAGGCTGCCGCTGCCGTTGAAGCCGGCGTACGTCCCGGAATAGAGGTGCTTCGCGAGATGGGTTTTTCGCCGCTCAGGGGCAAAAGGGTCGGACTGGTGACCAATCCGAGCGGTGTTGACAGGGAACTTAACTCCACTATCGACATCCTTTTCAATGCTCCCGGAGTCAATCTTGTTGCATTGTTCGGGCCTGAGCACGGTGTCAGGGGAGATGTCTATGCAGGGGGGAAAGTCACTGACAGCACTGATCCTGTCACGGGACTTCCGGTGTATTCCCTCTACGGACCGACCAGGAAACCTACTGCGGATATGCTGGAGGGGATTGACGTGATGGTCTATGATATCCAAGATGTCGGTACGCGTTCCTACACCTTCATCAGCACCCTCGGACTGGTGATGTCAGCCTGTGCGGAAAAGGGAATCGAGGTGATGGTGCTTGACAGGCCCAATCCTCTGGGAGGCAACAAGATAGAAGGATGCTTCCCTGAAGTGGGCTTCTACTCGTTCGTGGGACAGTACCGTATTCCCTACATCTATGGCCTGACTGTGGGGGAACTGGCAGGTCTTCTGAATTCGGAGGGACTCAACAGGGGCCAGAAGGGAGACGAGGAACCTGCGCGGTGCACCCTGACGGTGATTCCGATGGATGGATGGCACAGGGATATGCTCTACAAGGACACCGGCCTGCCCTGGATTCTTCCTTCGCCGAACATACCTACTTCAGAGGCTGCCCTGTGCTATGCTGCATCCGGAATATGCGGGGAACTTTACAATTACCTGAACATCGGAATCGGCTACACCCTGCCTTTCGGGGTTTTCGGGGCGCCCTGGATTGACGCGGAAAAACTCAAGGCGGAATTGGACAGTTACAATCTTCCCGGGGTGAGGTTCAGGACAATCCACTACAAGCCTTTCTCCGGGAGTTGCGCCGGGAAACTCGTGCAGGGAGTTCAGTTTTTCTTCACTGACTACGAAAAGGCTCCGGTGACTCTTCTGCAATTCTATGTCCTACAAGCTGTTGCACGGCTTTATCCGGACAAGGGGGCCTTTGAGACTGCCACGGGCATCGGGCTTTTCGACAAGGTCTGCGGGACGGACCGGATCAGGAAGGCATTCGGGAAGCGTTACCTTGTTGAGGACATCCTTCAGGACTGGAACGGGGATGTCGAGGCATTCCGCCAGTTGTCAGGAAAATACAGACTTTACAAATAATCATTATTACGACCAGGTATGAAAATCAGGTTTCTTTCCGCCATTATGGCATTGATGGTTGCCACGCCTTTCTTCTCTGTGGCTCAGACTTACCGGCCGACTCCCGAGAATCTTGCCTCAAGGCAGGAATTTGCGGATGCCGGTTTTGGAATCTTCCTCCATTGGGGAATCTACAGTATGTTCGCCCAAGGGGAGTGGTATCTGAACAAGGGCCTGAAGCAGGAGGAATACTGCAAGGCTGCCGGAGGTTTCTATCCGGCGGGTTTCAACGCAGAGGAATGGGTCTCTGCCATCAAGGCTTCGGGAGCGAAGTACATCTGCTTCACCACCCGTCATCACGATGGCTTTTCGATGTTCCACACGGCCCAGTCACCCTACAACATCGTGGATGCGACTCCTTTCGGGCGTGACGTTCTCAGGGAACTGGCCGACGAATGCCACAGGCAGGGCATAAGGCTTCATCTCTACTATTCCCACATCGACTGGGGCAGGGAGGATTATCCGGTGGGCCGCACCGGCCGCGACACAGGCAAGGACCACTCGAAGTCCGACTGGAAACATTACTATGCTTTTATGAACGCCCAGCTGACCGAACTGCTCACCAATTACGGACAGGTCGGAGCAATCTGGTTCGACGGTCTCTGGGATCAGGACCAGAATCCTGATTTTGACTGGCAGCTTGAGGAGCAGTATCGTCTGATCCATTCTCTCCAGCCTTCCTGCCTGGTGGCGAACAACCACCACAGTGCTCCGTACGAGGGCGAGGATTTTCAGATTTTCGAGAGGGATCTTCCCGGGGAGAACAAGGCCGGGCTTTCCGGACAGGACATCAGCCGCCTGCCTCTGGAGACCTGCGAGACTATGAACGGAATGTGGGGCTACAAGGTAATTGACCAGAATTACAAGAGTGTGGATGAACTTGTCAGGCTGCTTGTCGGTGCCGCCGGGAAAGGTGCCAACCTACTGATGAATATCGGTCCACAGCCTGACGGAAGGCTTCCTCTGACTGCCCTTGACAGGCTTCAGGGAATAGGCCGGTGGCTCGCGAAGTACGGGGATTCCATCTACGGTACCACTGCCGGTGATGTCCCTGAGCAGAATTGGGGATGCACTACCAGAAAGGGTGACAGGCTCTTCGTGCACATCCTCGACCCTGAGGTAACCGAGGTCTTCATTCCTCTTGAGCCGAAGGTGAAAGTCAAATCTGCAGTCTGCCTGGCTGACGGCTCGAAAGTCGTTTCAGACCGGTGCCGCCAGGGCGTCCACATCAGCGCCCCGAAGGCTTGTGAAGGCGAACCTGACCGCGTGGTCGAACTCAAACTGCAATGAGGGCGACTCTGGAAGTCTGCGCAGGATCGCCCCAGAGCGTGAATGCTGCCTACGAGGGTGGAGCGGAGAGAATTGAGCTCTGCTCCGCCCTCGGTGAAGGCGGAGTCACTCCGTCAGCAGGACTGGTCGCTTACGCCAGAAAATTCGAGGGGCTGAAAGTGCATTGCCTGATCCGTCCCCGTGGGGGAGACTTCCTCTACACTGCCGCGGATGCCGCAGTGATGATTGAGGATGTCCGCCTGATGCGTTCTCTCGGAGCTGACGGTGTCGTAATCGGAGCCCTGCTGCCGGATGGAAGAATTGACACGGACCTGTGCCGCAGGCTTGTGGCGGAGGCAGGGGAGATGAATGTCACTTTCCACAGAGCATTCGATATGTGCCGTGACCCTTTCGAGGCTCTTGAAGAGGTCATCTCCCTCGGATGTTCCAGAATCCTCACCTCAGGCCTTGCCCCTTCAGCTCTCCAGGGAGCGGAAATGCTTTCATCCCTTGTGGAAAAGTCCGCCGGAAGAATCATCATTATGCCGGGGGGTGGAGTGAACAGGGACAATGCCCGTGAAATACTTCAGAGGACGGGGGCTGTGGAAATCCATGCCTCGGCCAGCAGTCTCCAGCCAAGCGGAATGACTTTCCGCCGCGGTGAAGTTAATATGGGAACTGCAGGAGCCGATGAATATTCCTCACGCATCACCGATGCGGAAAAGGTCCGGGGCATCATCAATGCGCTTCAGGCGTAATGACGATGCCCCGGGAAACCGTTGGAATCCGTCTTCTCAGACGGTGAGCATTTTCTTGACCAGTGTGGAAATCAGCCTGCCGTCGGCCTGGCCTGCAAGCCTCTTGGTAGCGACTCCCATCACCTTGCCCATGTCGGATGGCTTTGAGGCTCCGACCTCGGCGATGATGCCGGCGAGAATAGCCTCCACTTCAGCCTCATCCAACTGTTTGGGAAGATATACCTCCATTGCGGATGCCTCGGCAAGTTCATTGTCGGCAAGTTCCTGACGGTTCTGCTGAGAGTAGATTGCCGCGCTTTCCTTGCGCTGCTTCACCAATTTCTGTATAATCTTGACGATGTCGGCATCAGTGACCTCACCGTTTCCGCCTTCTGCGGTCTTTGCTAGGAGGATCGCCGATTTTATTCCTCTGAGTGCGGCGAGTTTTGTGGCTTCGTGTGCCTTCATTGCCGACATAATGTCGGCCTGAATTTGTTTCTCAAGTTCCATAATTTCCTTATTTTTTATTTATATTTTTCATATCCCGGCATCCCGAGCCCCGAGACGAAGTCCTTGAACTTCTTTTCATCTTTCGGGCAAATCAGAAGAACGTCCTCCGTGTCGATAACGATGAAGTCTTCCAGCCCGTTGATTGCCACCAGTTTACCTTTGTTCTGGGAGATGATCAGATTGTCCCTGTTCCCGGAAATCAGCGATTTGTCTGCCAGAATGGCATTCCCGTCCGGGTCTTTGCGCGGGAAAATCTCGTGGAGGGAATCCCAGGCCCCGATGTCAGCCCATCTGAATTTGGCAGGGTAGAGCCAGACATCTTCCGCCTTCTCCATCAGGGCATAGTCCAGGGACTTGTTGATGCAGTCAGTGTAGGCCCTCTCGATGAACTCTCCCTCCGCACGGCTTCCAATCGCCTTCTCCCAGCCTTTGAAAAGGTTTGTTATCTCGGGCAGGTACCTCTCCATATTCTCCCGGATTGCCTCCGCCTTCCAGACGAAGATTCCGGAATTCCAGAAGAATTCCCCGCTGTCCACGAACACTTTTGCCAGAGCCTTGTCCGGTTTCTCCGTGAAGGTCTTGACCTTGATTGCCCCGGTCCCGTTGCAGGCATTCTTCCCTCCGGTTACCTGGATGTAGCCGTAGTTGCTGTCTGGCCTTGTCGGACGCACACCCACGGCGACAAGCACCTTGTTCAGCCTTGCGTAGTCAAGCGCACCTAGTATCGTCTCCCGGAATCCTTCCTCGTTCTCAATCACCTGGTCTGTAGGAGAGACCACTGTCACGGCATCAGGATTGCGTTTGAGCAGGGTATATGTCGCATATGCAATGCAGGGGGCGGTGTTTCTGCCGTAAGGCTCCATAAGCAGGTTCTCCTCCGGAAGCTCGGGGACCTCCTGAAGGATTCTATCCCGGTATCTCGCTGTCGTAACGACAATGATGTTCTCCGGAAGGATGAACTTCGCGAATCTCTCGTATGTGCTCCGGATGAAGGTTTTTCCTGTGCCGAGGATTTCAAGGAACTGCTTCGGGCTGTCTGTCCGGCTCAGAGGCCAGAAACGTGTCCCGGAACCTCCCGCCATTATGATGCAGTATTGATTGCTGTTCATATATAGTGTCTTATGTGTTTTTTTTCTCATTCCTCAACCCATTCCCGTCAGTCAGACGAAGGACGGGATGTAGGCATCCGGGTAGTATTCCGTGCAGGTTTTTTCTCCGTCAATCACCACCGACACGATGTCGAAATGACATTCCGCCCCGTCATAGCCTTTCTTTGCCGTCCAGCCTTGTGCCGCCTTTGCAATCCGTCTCTGTTTTGCAAGGTTCACGCACTCCTGCGGGTCTGCCTGCAGGGGTGGACGGCGGGTCTTCACTTCAACAAAATGTATTCCAATCCGGTCGAGAGTGATGATGTCTATCTCAAGGTGTCCAATCCTCCAGTTTCTCTCGATGACGGTGTGCCCATGTTTTATAAGTAATTCACAGGCAATGTCTTCACCCTTTCTTCCCACCTTCGTGTTCTCGCTCCTTGCTCTCGCTTCTGCCATAGGTTTCAGATATAATATATATATTATATAGTATATATACCTTATTTATATATATCAGTCGAAGTCGACGATGGTGACACCCGTTCCTCCGTACTGGATGTGCTCGTCCCGAACGGACGCGACCCCGGGAGTGGTCCTTAGGAACTTCTGTATCTCCTCCCGCAAGGCTCCCGTACCTTTCCCGTGGATAATCCTGACACTGCCTACATTCAGCATTATTGCGTCATCAATGTATCTCATCACTTTCTCGATTGCGTCATTCACCCTTTCACCGCGCACATCCAGCTCCACCGAGAAATCCAGTTTCCGTCTTGTGAGCGACTGGTCCACCCGGATTGCGGAGGTGTTGCGGGATGCTTCCCTGACACTTTCGTGGTACTCATTGGAGGTGATGCGCTCCACCTTGTCGTGAGACATCTTGCTGCTGATGTTCCCGATGTTGATTACCACTGCCTTAGGGGACAGTTTCACAACCTCTCCCACGAGCCCGTTGCTCTTGACCCTGACCTTTTCGCCGACCTGAAGAGGCGCGTTCCTGAATGCTTCAAGCCTTCTCTTCTCCTCCATTTCCTCAAGGGCCTCCTTTTCCTGCCTTTCGGCAGCCCTTTTGGCCTTGCGCTCGTCCTGCCGGGCCTTCCTCTGGTCGATTTGCCTGATTTTTCTCTCGATGTAGTCCTCCCTCTCCTGCTGCTCCCGTGCTTTCTTCGTGCTCAAAGCGGACACAAACTCCTGGAGTTCCCTTCTTGCCTCATTCGTGCTCTCCTTCTCGGCATTGGCTTCCTTGATTGTCCTGATGGTGTTCTCCACCTGCCGGTTGGCATCCTTGACAATCTTCTCCGCTTCCTCCTTCGCCTTGTCCAGGATTTCCTTTTTCTTGCTCTTTATCTCGAGGAGTTCCTTCTGGTACTTGTCGGTGATGTTCTCAAGGGTTTTGTCAGTGTTCCTGATCCTTTCGAGTTTCTCATCCAGGGCCTTCCTGTTCCGCGCTATCCTGCGGAGATTTCTCTCGATGTCCACAAACTGCTCCCCGGCCCGGTTCTCAGCATCCTTCACGATCTCTTCCGGCAGGCCCATCTTCCGCGCCAGTTCGAATGCGAATGAATTGCCCGGCAGGCCGATCTCAAGTTTGAAAAGCGGTGCTATGTTCTTGACATCGAACATCATCGCCCCGTTGATTACCCCGGTTTGCCCTGAGGCGTACATCTTCAGGTTGGTGTAGTGCGTGGTGATGACCCCGTAGGTACCTCTTGTGTCGAATTCCTTGAGCAATGCCTCCGCAATCGCCCCTCCGGCCGCAGGCTCTGTGCCGGAACCGAACTCGTCTATGAGAATAAGGGTCCTGGAATCAGCCTTGCGGAGCATCTCCTTCATATCAGCCAGGAAGGAACTGTAGGTACTCAGGTCATTGTCAATTGACTGGTCATCACCGATGCTGACCAGAATCCTGTCAAAGACAGGCAGCTCCGAAGACTCCGATGTAGGTATCAGCATTCCCCACTGAAACATGTACTGAAGCAGACCGACGGTCTTGAGACACACTGACTTGCCTCCGGCATTCGGACCCGAGATCATCAGAATGTGCCTGTTCCTGTCCAGCGTGACCGTGAGCGGGACGATTTCCTTCTTCTCTTTCCTGAGTGCCTTTTCCAAAAGCGGGTGGCGTGCCTTCCTGAGTTTCAGTTCCCCGTTGTCGGAGATGACGGGCATTCCCGCAATGATGTCCAGGGCCACCTGAGCCTTCGCCATCAGAAAGTCAATCTCTCCGAGGAAGATTGCGGAATGCTCGATGTCAGGGAGATATGGCCGGATGAAATCGCTGAATGCCATGAGAATCCTGAGGATTTCCCTTCCCTCGGCGAATTTGAGCTCCTTGATGCGGTTGTCCAGCTCGACAATCTCCGCAGGCTCGATGAATGCCGTCTTTCCTGAAGCAGACTCGTCATAGATGAATCCCTGAACCTTCTTTTTGTTCGCCGCAGAGACGGGAATCAGCATTTTCCCGTCCCTCACCGAGACTGTCGCGTCACTGTCCACGAGACCCTCCTCCTGAGCCTTGCGCAGAATCGCCCCAATCCGTCTGGAAATGGTTCCCTCGGTGTCCCGCAGGGATTTCCTGATTTCGTAAAGTTCATCCGAGGCGGTGTCTTTGACATCTCCGAAGCGATCCAGAATGGAGTCTATCCTATGCTGTACCTGGGGAAAATTCAACACCGAAGATGACATCTTCTTCAGGTTGGGATAGACTCCCTCCTTGATTTCGTTGAAAAACCCGACAACCCTTGAAAGGGTGTCAAGCATGGTCTTGAGTTTCCGAAGCGAGACCAGGTCTATGTTGTATGACGCACTTTCGAGAGGCTTGAGAAAGTCCATGCAGTCGATGAATCCTCCTGAAGGAAAACTCTCCTCGAACATCATTATCAGCCTCATTTCGTCAGTCAGCAGGAGTCTTTTCCTGATCTGAGCGGTATCTGAAGAAAATCTTTCCTCGGCCACCCTTCCGGTGGCATATTGTGTGGAGCACCTGTCGGAAATCATCTTCCTTATCCTGTCGAATCCGGTCTTTTGCTCCGTTCTTAATTCCCAAATCCTGTCTTCTGTCGTCCCTTTCTCTACCATACTATTCAGACAAAGAATTGCTCAGCAGCAATTTAAGTTCGTTTATATTGTTTATTTTGGTGACATTCCCGCCTTTCACGAAGGAAATTCCACCTGTCTCCTCCGAAACCACCACCACCTCCGCATCGCTCTCCTCGGAAATTCCGATTGCCGCCTTGTGCCTCATTCCGAATGAAGGCGGGATGTCCGTCTTTTCCGTAATCGGCAGGGTGCAGCGGGCTGCTGCTATCCTGTTCCCGCTGATGATGACGGCCCCGTCGTGCAGGGGGGAGTTCTTGAAAAACAGGTTCATCAGCAGTCTGCGGTGGATGGCCGCGTCGATTTTGTCACCGGTCTCCATTATGTCGTCCAGAGGTGTCGTCTGCGGAATTACTATCAGGGCCCCCGTTCTGGCCTCGGACATTCTGCGGCACGCTTCCGTCACTTCATTGACGGCGTCACTTCCCATCACGGTCTTGCCTCCGACTTTCCGGAACAGCTTGTCTATGAAAGAATTTTTCGGTGCGTTCATCAGGTACCTGTTGCCCAGGCGCATAAGGAACCTTCTGATTTCCGGTTGGAAAATGACTATCAGGGCCAGCACCCCGACATTCAGAATCATATCCATAATCGTGGAGGTGAGCTTCATCCCCAGTACCGACACTATGAATCCTATCAGGTAGAGGGAGAGAATCGCCACGAATATGCTCCATGCTGCCGAGCCTCTTATCCACCTGAACACCAGGAAGATTATGATTGCCACGAGCAGTATGTCAAGGATGTCGGTGAATGACATCCTCAGGAATCCGAAACTGTAACAGAAGTCAAGCATATCTCCGAAATATGGAAATCCTCATTTTTGCAAAAGACAAAAATAATCAATTTTTACGAGCGGACAAAAAAGTCATCCCTGCGGTTTGAAAAAGTTTCCAAAGTATTGATATTTGAAAAATTAATCGTATATTTGCAGCCCGCCAAAAGTGTGCGGCGGGAATAAGTTATTTATAATCAATTAATTAAACAAACCAATGCCTGGATTAATTGGAAAGAAAATCGGAATGACTTCCGTTTTCGGTGCTGATGGAAAGAATATTCCATGCACCGTCATTGAGGCTGGTCCATGTGTAGTTACGCAAATTCGTACAGTTGAGAAAGATGGTTATGCCGCTGTACAGCTTGCCTATGACGAAACAACAGAGAAGCATACCAGCAAGGCTTTGAAAGGCCATTTTGAGAAGGCGGGAACCACACCAAAGCGCAAACTCGTGGAGTTCAAGAACTTCGACACAACGAAGGTGAAACTCGGCGACGTGCTCACAGTGAACGATCTCGAGCTCGACCTTGAGAACGGTACTGACTGGCTTGACGTGATTGGAACCTCCAAGGGAAAAGGCTTCCAGGGAGTTGTAAAGCGTCACGGCTTCGGCGGTGTCGGCGGAACCACCCATGGCCAGCACAACAGACTTCGTCACCCTGGTTCTCTCGGTGCATCTTCTTGGCCTTCAAGGGTATTCCCTGGAATGAGGATGGCCGGCCACATGGGAAATGAGCGTGTGAAAGTCATCAACCTCGAGGTTGTAAAGCTCATCCCGGAGAGCAACCTTATCGTAGTAAAGGGCTCTGTACCTGGAGCCAAGGGTTCTTATGTAATTGTGGAGGATTAAGGTATGGAATTGTCAGTTTACAAAATTGACGGATCAGAGTCCGGAAAGAAGGTTGTCCTCAATGAGGAGATTTTTGGCATCGAGCCGAATAATCACGCTATTTACCTTGATGTGAAGCAGTATCTTGCAAACCAGCGTCAGGGTACCGCAAAGACCAAGGATCGCAGCGAGGTTGCTTACAGCACCAAGAAGCTCATCCGTCAGAAAGGTTCAGGCGGTGCGCGTCACGGAAGCCGCAAGGCCAACATCTATGTAGGCGGAGGCCGTGTCTTCGGACCGGAACCGCGTTGCTACCGCACGAAACTTAACAAGAAGCTCAAACAGCTCGCAAGATTCTCTGCCCTCTCATACAAGGCAAAGGACAATGCAATCACAATGGTTGAGCCTTTCGCAATGGATGCTCCGAAAACCAAGGAGTTCATCCAGATTCTCAAGAATATCAAGGCCGGGGACAGGAAAATCCTGGTGGTCCTTCCTGAGAATTCCAACAATGTTTACCTTTCTTCACGCAATCTTCCTGAAGTCAGTGTCATCACCGTTGACGAAATCAACACCTACGCAATTATGAATGCAAATTCAATGGTGCTGGTTGATGGTGTACAGGACATTCTCGCTTCAAGGATCAAACGCTAAACCGATTGAGAGATGGGAATTATAATTAAGCCACTGGTAACAGAAAAATTGACGGTTCTGGGCGAAAAGTTGAACCGCTACGGTTTCATCGTAAGTCGCGATGCCAACAAGATTGAGATCAAGGCTGCGGTGGAGCAGATGTACAATGTGACAGTTGCGTCAGTGAACACTGTCAACTATCACGGAAAGAGAAAATCCCGTTATACCAAAGCCGGTATGCTCAAGGGACACACCAATCACTACAAGAAGGCGTATGTGACCCTTGCAGGTGAGGACAAGATTGATTTTTATGCTAACATCTAACAGGGTATAAGTCATGGCAGTAAGAAAATTCAAACCGGTAACTCCCGGACAGAGGAACAAGGTAATCAGTGCTTTTGACGACATTACCTGCAGCAAACCTGAGAAGTCCCTTCTTGAACCGCTCAAGAGTTCAGGCGGACGCAACAATCAGGGTAAGATGACAATGCGCTACATCGGCGGCGGTCACAAGAGAATGTACCGTGTCATTGATTTCCTTCGCAACAAGGACAACTGCAAGGCGGAGGTTATGACAATCGAGTACGATCCGAACCGCAGCGCACGTATCGCACTTGTAAAATATGAAGACGGCGAGAAGAGATATATCATCGCTCCTAACGGACTGAAAGTCGGACAAGTAATCGCATCCGGCGCAGGGGTTGCCCCTGAGGTCGGAAACACTCTTCCTCTTTCTGAAATTCCGCTCGGTACACTTATCCACAACATCGAGCTCCGTCCCGGACAGGGTGCTGCAATGGCACGTTCTGCCGGAGCATACGCTCAGCTTGCGGCTCGTGAAGGCAAGCACGCAATCCTCCGTCTCCCTTCAGGTGAGACAAGAATGGTGCTCGTTTCCTGCCGTGCAACAGTGGGTACGGTATCGAATCCTGACCACAATCTGGAGTCACACGGAAAGGCTGGACGCCGCAGGTGGCTCGGACGCAGGCCACGCAACCGTGGTGTCGTAATGAACCCGGTAGATCACCCGATGGGTGGTGGTGAAGGTCGTGCATCCGGAGGACATCCGCGTTCACGCAAGGGTCTGCCAGCTAAGGGCTACAAGACTCGTAATCCAAAGGCGACTTCAAACAAGTTCATCATTGAAAGAAGGAAAAAATAACGGAATAAATTAAGAGATTATGAGTCGTTCATTAAGAAAAGGTCCTTATATTCAGGAAGCCCTTGAAAAAAGAATTCTTGCTATGAATGAGGGTAGCATGAAGAAAGAGGTTGTCAAGACTTGGTCACGCGCGAGCATGATTTCTCCTGACTTCGTAGGCCACACAATCGCAGTTCACAACGGGAACAAGTTTATTCCGGTTTATGTCACTGAGAATATGGTGGGTCACAAGCTTGGTGAGTTCGCTCCGACAAGGACATTCAGAGGCCATTCGGGCAATCGTAAATAATTAAAATGAGATTACAATTATGGGAGCTCGTAAAAGATTGATGGCCGAGAGGCTTAAAGAAATAAAAAAGCAGACAGCTATTGCAAAGCTGAATGATGTCCCTACCTCTCCGCGCAAGATGCGTCTTGTCGCTGACATCGTGAGGGGAGTGGAGGTGAACCGTGCCATGGATATCCTCAGGTATTCCAAGAAGCACGCATCTATTGATCTGGAGAAACTTCTCCGCAGCGCAGTTGCAAACTGGGAGGCGAAGAATCCGGAAAACACCAAAGAATTGGATAACGGCAACGTGTATGTGAAGACCATTATGGTCGATGAGGGACGCACACTCAAGAGAATCCGTCCTTGTCCTCAGGGAAGGGCCGGCAGGATCCGCAAACGTTCCAATCATGTCACCGTCATCCTCGATGTAAAGAAACCATCAGCAACAGTGGAGGAATAAATTATGGGACAGAAAACAAATCCTATCAGCAACAGAATCGGTATCACCCGTGGTTGGGACTCTAACTGGTGTGGTGGTAACTATGCGGAGAAGATCGCAGAGGATTACAAGATCCGCAGGTATCTTATGAACCGTCTTGCAAAGGCCAGCCTTTCCAAGATCGTGATTGAAAGAACCCTTAAACTCATCACTGTGACAATCCACGCTGCCCGTCCGGGTGTCATCATCGGCAAAGGCGGTACAGAGGTTGACAAGCTCAAGGAAGAGTTGAAGAAGGTAACCAGCAAGGATGTTCAGATCAACATCTTCGAGGTGAAGAAACCTGAGGTTGACGCTCACATCGTGGCTGATTCCATCGCACGCCAGATCGAGGGCCGTGTTTCCTACAGAAGGGCAATCAAGATGGCTGTGGCAACAACTATGAGGGTTGGCGCAGAAGGTATCAAGGTTCAGATCAGCGGACGTCTCGGCGGTGCCGAGATGGCAAGAAGCGAGATGTTCAAGGAAGGACGTACTCCTCTCCACACATTCCGTGCTGACATTGACTATGCTCTCGCAGAGGCACACACCAAGGTTGGTGTTCTCGGAATCAAGGTTTGGATCTGCAACGGCGAAGTGTACGGCAAGAGGGATCTCTCTCCGAATGCCGGGATTGCTGCCCAGGCTCAGAGCCAGAACCAGAACCGTGGCGGACGTGGCGGTGACCGTCGTCGTGGCGGCCGTGGCGAGCGTCGCGAGCGCAGGGACAACAAGTAATTGTCCTCTGATACACAATAATGCGGGCCATCTTGTCAGGGTGGTCCGTTTTTTTTGTACCTTCACCCCGCCTCATTTTGAGGACAAGTTCAGTCCAACCGCTAGCTCCTCTCCCCGCTCGGGAATGACGAAAAAGAAACCCCGCCAAGGCATTCAACTTTGGCGGGGTAAATTTATGCGTTGTCTGTCAGAAACGATAGCGTACGCTGAGGGTAGGGATAACTCCTCCCCAGGCTCCTTCGCTGTGGAAGCGTGTGTTCTCGGCAATGAAGACTCCGAACTGAGGGCGGAGGTCAACTGAGAGCTGGAGAGGGAACCAGAATGTGTACTCGAGTCCGACCTGTCCCACTACATCGATGTTCAGGGCATATCCTTTGCTGAAACCTGTTCCCAATGCAACTCCCGGACCGGCATATATGCCCCATTCTCCGCGTGCAGTCCACGCAGGCTGTGCAATCATAAAGTTATAGACGGCTGAAGCCTGGAGAGCACCGAATCCGAAAGCTCCGAGATTGGCCTCTATGAAATTCTCTCCGTTGAGAGTGTGCTGATAGGAGGCCTCGGTTCCGTAGCCGAGTCTCAGACCAATTGCCCTTGGCTGGGCTGATGCTGCAAATGCAATTCCCATCAGGAGGGCTGCTGCAATGATGATTTTTTTCATTGTTTTCAAAATTAGTTAATCTTATTCTGATTTCACGCTTGCAAAAGTACTAATAATATTCATATAAAAAACCGGGAGATATCTTGAATATACCTCCCGGTACAGCGTATAGGAATTCAACTGATTACCTCTGACCAAGTTGCCCGTCAAGATAGAAGAGTCCCTGGTCTCCCGCTTTCTTGATCTTCTCCATAATGCCTTCTGCGGTAGCTTCCTCCTCGACCTGCTCCCTGACAAATCCCCAGAGGAAATCCTGTGTTGCCTTGTCCTTTTCGGCGGCTGCAACGTCAACAAGCTTGTCAATGAGTTCTGAAACATGGCATTCGTGCCTGTAAACGTGCTCGAACACCTCAAGTACGGTACCCCAGGCATCAGGTACAACGTCAATCATGCTCACTTTTGCGGTGCCGCCGCGTTTGATGAGGTAGTGTGCCATTGCAATGGCGTGCTCCTTTTCCTCGTCGGACTGTTTCTCCATCCAGTGTGCGAATCCGTCCCAACCCTCTTTCTTGAGTGCAAATGCCATCTGGAGGTAAAGATTTGAAGACCAAAGCTCAGCGGTAATCTGATCGTTGAATGCTTTCTGAAGTTTTTCTGAAATCATAGTATTATATTTTTAAAAGTTCCATTTTGTCAGCGGGTCACTGTTGCTGCAATGAATGTGCCAAGGCATACTCGACAATCTTACTTTCAGGTACGAAAGGACCGTTCCAATCCAGACCCATTGCTTCGATGGAAGCGGCGATGAGGGAGTCTTCACCTTCAATGGCGGAAGATGTAGGAATCCCGGTAAAATATTTACCTGCATCCGTCAGGACTTTCAGCGGTACCATCCCGATGATTTCCGTTCCCGTCACCCGGACTCCGCGCCTGAGTGCTTCCTCGCTCACTGCCTCAAACGCCTTGTGCAGGGGAGTGGCATTGATGTCAGTAATATTCATCGAGACTTGTGCGAAACCGTATTCCTCAATGTACCAACCGATTGCCTTGCAACCTTTAAGCCTGCCCGGAATCATGACGGCCTTCCCGTTGCCGTCCCTCAGCACCTTGCCGTTCTCAACAGCCTGGCGGCCTTTCTCCCTCACTGCGCAGGCAATGTCCTGCGCAATATCCACCGAGCCGCTGTTCAGATTGAAATTCACGGCTATCAGATATTCCCTTGCGCCAACATTTGACGCCCCGCTTCTTGCTGCCTCCTCTGTAAATATGTCAGGGCCGAAATCCGGCCTTCTGTCAGGGTCTGCCATTTTTGCAGACAGTCCTTCGTATTCCCCGCTTCGGCAGACTGCCAGATTCCTCCGCCCGGGTCTGAAAGCAGCCTCTTCGTAGCAGTAACAGGGTACACCCAATTCCCGGTACATCCTTTCCGCCGTCCTTCGTGCCATCTGCACGCACTGCTCCATACTCACGCCCCTGACAGGCACGAAGGGCAGCACGTCCACTACTCCCGACCTTGGGTGAGTCCCCTTGTGGAGCCGCATATCAATCAGGCTGCAAGCCACCCTGGCCGCCCTGAAAGCCGCCTGCTCAACCGCCTCAGGGCTCCCGGCAAAGGTAATCACCGTTCTGTTCGCCCCCTCTCCCGGATCAACGTTCAGAACCCTCACGAACCCCTCGCCCTCTTCGATGGCCGAAACAATCTGTCCGATTGTCTCCATATTCCGTCCTTCGCTGAAATTGGGAACACATTCCACAATCTTTTCCATATATTTCGTATTCCTTAATATTATATATATTGGATATATATGATTTCATATATCAAATATATCCATATTCTTTAAAGAATGCTTAAATTTGACGGAATTTTTCGAGATATGGATCCGACGGGAGGGCTTGTTCCCTTGTACATATTCCTTCTCTGCATCGTCGCCAGTTTCATACAGACGACGACGGGGTTCGGTTTCGGGGTCTTCATAATGACGATGCTGCCCTTCCTGATGCCCTCCTACGGCGAGGCAACCGCACTTTCGGGGCTTCTGGCAATCACGACCGTTGTCATCGTCGTGGCGAAAAATTACCGCCTCATCATCTGGAAACACCTTCTGCCCATCCTGATTACATTCATCCTTGTTTCGGCGTTCGCCGTTTTCATCCTTGCGCGGACGGAAGAGACTGTCCTCAAGCGCATTCTCGGGGTGGTGCTCATACTCACGAGCCTCTATTTCATATTTTTCAGTGACAGAATCCATCTCCGCCCGACCATCCCGGTTCAGGTCGGCATAGGCTCAGTCAGCGGTCTGATGGGCGGTTTCTTTGCAATGCAGGGGCCCCCGGCAGTGCTTTATTTCATCTCGGTAGAGAAGGACAAGGACCGCTATATGGCTCTTGCTTCCGCATATTTCCTGATTGGCAACACGATGATGACATTTGCAAGGGCCGCAAACGGCTTCGTGACCAGGACAGTTGCGACTGACTATCTCTACGGTCTCGGGGGAGTGGTGATTGGAACGCTGCTCGGCTCGGTGGTCTTCAGGTACATTCCTCAGAAGGTCCTCAGGTACATTGTCTACTCCTACATAGGAATCAGCGGAATCATTGTCCTTGTCACGGCGTGATTGCAGGCATTTCCACAGTGGCTCTTCCTCTCGTGTTCTTCAGGAAAAATTTCTATATTTGCACGCGCAATTTTGAGCCACGATGAGACTTACGACAAAAATCGAGTATAAAACAAGGTGGGGCGAGGAACTCGTCCTGTGTTCCGCAGGCAAAAGATATCCGATGAAATATGTACCGGACGGAATCTGGGAGGCGGACATAGAGAATTTCAGTGAAAAGGCCTGCTATCATTATGAGGTGTATGAAAACGGCTTTATGACCCGTCGCGAATGGGGGAGTCACAAGCCTGTGAAGAATTCTCCGGAAGAGATGCGGGTGATTGCGGATTCCTGGCTGGAAGTCCCTGAGAATCTGCCGTTCAAGTCTTTTGTTTTTGCTGACGGTAAAACGAGAAAGGCCGGAGTGGCAATCCCGGTTTTCTCCCTCAGAAGTAAGGATGACTTCGGGGTGGGAGAGTTTTTGGACCTGATTAAACTTGTGGACTGGTGCGTGGCGACAGGGCAGAGTGTCATCCAGTTGCTTCCGGTCAATGACACAGTGATGAACAGGAACTGGGAGGACTCCTATCCCTACAATGCCAATTCCACCTTTGCACTTCATCCGCAGTTTCTGCACCTTCCTGATGCCGGTGTAAAGGTTGACAGGGAATACAAAAAGCTTCAGAAAGAACTCAATTCCCAGCCTGCAGTGGACTATGAAAAGGTCAATGAACACAAGGAGAGATTGTTGCGCAAGGCTTTCGCCGCCTGCGGAGAGAAGACTCTCGAATCCCGCGAGTACAGGAAGTTTCTCCTTGAAAACTCCCGTTGGCTGCTTCCCTATGCCGCTTTCAGGGTGCTCAGAGATGATTTCGGGACGGCCTGCTTCAGGGAATGGGGCGGGTATGCAAAGTATTCCGCGAAGAAAATAAAAGATTTCTGCTCGCAGCGCAGGGCTGATGTGGATTTCCACTGCTTTGTCCAGTTCCATCTTCACTGCCAGCTCAAGTGTGTCCGTGACTATGCCCACTCCAAGGGAGTCATTCTCAAGGGTGACCTTCCGATTGGAATCAGTTCCACAAGCGTGGATGCCTGGATGTTCCCGGAACTGTTCAATCTGGATTCTTGTGCCGGTGCACCGCCTGATTTCTTCTCGGCGGACGGACAGAACTGGGGCTTCCCGACCTACAACTGGGACAGGATGGAGAAGGACGACTTCGCCTGGTGGAAAGCCAGACTTGGAAAAATGTCGGAGTATTTCGATGCTTTCAGGATTGACCACATCCTCGGTTTCTTCCGAATCTGGGAGATTCCTCTGAAATACCGCAGCGGGATGATGGGACATTTCAACCCTGCTCTCCCGTTGTCTGCAGAAGAATTGAGAGACAGGGGATTCGATGTCTCGGAAGGGAAATATGTAACCCCGGGAAAAAACGAGACAGACGTACTTTTCATCGAAGATGCCACCAGAAAAGGCTTTTACCATCCGGGTATAGGTGCATTCGGCACACCGACTTTCAACAATCTTCCGGAACATCTGAAACAATCTTTCGGCGAGTTGCATTACGACTTCTTCTACCGCCGGCACAATGATTTCTGGAGGCAGTCTGCCCTGAAGAAACTTCCGGAACTTCTCCCGTCAACAGCCATGATTGCCTGCGGAGAGGACCTCGGGATGATACCTGACTGCGTGGCTCCCGTGATGGAGGAACTTCAGATTCTCTCTCTGGAAATCGAAAGGATGCCGAAAATCTTCGGGCAGGACTTTGCAGACCCGTCCCGCTATCCTGTTCTTTCAGTCTGCACTACCTCAACCCACGATATGACTCCATTGAGAGCCTGGTGGATGACTGAACCGGATGCCGCCGGGCGTTACCTCAAGGGTGTGCTCGGCATTGATGCCGCCCCTTCAGAGGATTGTGAACCCTGGATTTGCCGCAGAATCCTCGAGCGCACCCTCTATGCTCCTTCAGTGTTTGCCATCCTTCCGATTCAGGACTGGCTCTCGATTGACGCTGACCTGCGCTCTCCCGATCCGAAATCCGAAAGGGTGAACGATCCGGCAGTCTATCGCCACCTCTGGCGCTACCGTATGCACATCCCTCTGGAAACCATCCTCGGGAATGATTCCTTCAATTCCACAGTGCGTGCTCTGGTGGAGAACTCCGGAAGGTAGCGCCGTAAGACTTTCTTAATCTTTACGTCTGCTGTTGGACATAACAAAACCCCGAAAGTATTTGTCTGAATTTCGGGGTTTCGGTCATTTTTTGTTCGGCTTTTAGATACGGTTGAATCTACTCTCAATCAGCAGCGTATGGGTTTTTCAGAATCATAGTTCCATTCACCGTCTTTGTATTCAATATTCACGTTTTCTTCAATCTTTTGAAGATGTAATTCTTTGTCAGTTAGTCGTTTGGCATTCATTGAAACAGTCTCACAATAATCATCGCCATAGCTAATGGTCATTTTCAGTACGCGAGTTTGTTTGTCCAGTGAATAATTGCCCGGACTTGACTCGTCACCAAATTCTTTGCTGCTAAACTCCATAGTGCCGTCGGCATTGAATTTCAAGACAGCAGTGTTGTCAAAAGAAATAAAATCCTGAGCATCTTCAGATGGGATTTCGGTACCATCAATAAAGACAGAACCGCTTTCAAATGCCCAGCTGCCCACAATGTTTCCTTCAACATTGTTTTCTTCCGAACAAGACAACAACAGGGCAAATAGCGAGAAAAGATAAAAGAACTTTTTTATATTGATTTGGTTTATGAATGTTGCTGGCAAATATAATCATTCATTTTATTTTTGCAAATGTCAACCATTCTCAGGGAAGGAACAGTACGAGTATTATCGAGACCAACTTTTGACTTTCAAAAGAGCAAACTAAATATAGATTTTCGCGTTTTATTTCTCCAGAATCGACATTTTTTATACATTTGTGGAGAAATAAAAAGGACTATGGGGCAAATAACTGGAAGAACAAGAGAAATTGCAGAGTTGAATGCTCTGTATCAAAGCACTCAAGCTCAATTGGTTGCGATCTACGGCCGACGTAGAGTTGGCAAAACGTTTCTTGTAGATCAGGTTTTTAAGGGAAAAATCACTTTTCGCCACGCCGGGCTTTCGCCGATAGATCTTGGCGGCAACAAAAATGCTGTAAAGAAACAACTGAAGCATTTTTATAATTCCCTTTTGCTCTGTGGCGTAAAAAAATCAAAGTGCCCGTCTGATTGGCTTGAAGCATTCTTTATGTTGGAACAATATTTAGAATCCATTGACAACGGAAGCAAACAGTTGATCTTTCTTGACGAACTCCCCTGGATGGACACTCCTCGTTCCGGATTCTTGTCTGCTTTTGAAGCCTTCTGGAACACTTGGGCATGTCATAGGGACAATATTATGGTCATTGTATGTGGAAGTGCAAATTCCTGGATTCTTGACAACCTGATTAATAATCACGGAGGGCTTTATAACAGGACGACCTATGAAATCAAACTCTCTCCCTTTACTCTGAAAGAAACCGAAGAGTATTTGATTTCCAAGGGAATACAGTTCTCAAGATACGACATCGCCCAGGCCAATATGATATTGGGAGGAATTCCATATTATCTTGGATATTTGAACAAAGACCTGAGCCTGGCTCAGAATATTGATTTATTATTCTTTCATCCTCAAGCCAAGCTGAGAGATGAGTATGAAAGATTGTTCTCGTCCATTTTCTCCAATGCTGATGAGATTAAGAAATTAGTAAAGTTCCTTGCAGGCAGTTCCATAGGATACACCAGAAAGGAAGTAGTTCAGCATTTGAACCTGAAAAATGGCGGAGATGTGACAAAAACAATTCGGGCATTGGATGCGAGTGATTTCATTATCAAGTATAACCCATTCGGAGCAAAGAAAAGAGAAGAGTACCTGAAATTACAAGATCCGTTCTGTCTGTTTTACTTGAGATTTGTTGAGGGGAAGGATTCTCTGTCCAGCAATTTCTGGACAAATAATATTACTTCGCAGCAGATAATTTCATGGCGCGGATTAGCCTTTGAAAATCTGTGTTTTCGCCACATAAAACAAATAAAGAATACCCTGGGTATTTCTGGAGTCGATACTAGTGTGTCGATATGGTTCCAGAAGGGAACAGAAGACAATTCAGGTTTCCAGATAGATATGTTGATCTATCGAAAGGACAATGTGGTGAATATGTGTGAGATTAAATTCTACAATGATGACTATGAGGTTGATAATCAATATATGAGGTTGCTGATGAGGAGGAGGAACAGTTTGGAGGGAATTCTTCCGAAAAGAGTGTCAATCCAATCAACACTGATAACCACATTTGGGCTCAAGTACAACAAGTACAGCAATTCGTTTAATAATACAATTGTTCTCGATGATTTGTTTTCATAAAATACAGCG